>NZ_WJWX01000035.1:0-25834 GCF_009661015.1 Brevundimonas sp. SPF441
GGAGGAACGGGGGGCGTGATCGTGCCGCCGCCGCCACCGCCTCCACCACCGCCTCCGCACCCTGCGAGAGGCAGAAACAGCAGACCGATACCCAGGACGATCGCCCCACGAAGCCGCAATCCGTTCACGCCCTAACCTCCCATACTCTGGCTGCCCCCCGCAGCCTTGGCGCCAGTAACGCCCTAATTCTTTAACGCTTTATCGAACGTCGCCAGCAGCTTGGACCAGCCGTCCTTGGCGTCTGCTTCCGAGTAGCTTGCGCGGTAGTCGGCGTGGAAGCCGTGCTGGGCGTCGGGATAGACGACGATCTGGCTGCCGGTCTGGCCGGCGCGGGCCAAGGCCTCGCGCATCCGTTCGACGCTGGCCAATGGGATGCCCTGATCCTTGCCGCCGTACAGGCCGAGCACGGGCGCCTTCAGATCGTCGGCGATGTCGACTGGCCAGGGTTGGCCCGATGAGATCTGAACCGGCGTGGCGTCTGCGGCGGGCGCCAAGCGGCCGTACCAGGCCACGCCGGCGCCGATGGCGGCGAAGCGCGCCGCCGCCTGCCACACCACCTTGCCGCCCCAGCAGTAGCCGGTGATGCCCACCTTGCCGTCCTTGGACCACGACTGCTGGCTGGCCCATTCCAGCGTCGCCGACAGGTCGCCCATCACCTGCTCATAGTTCGCCGCCCCGACGATCTGCATGATCCGCTGCATGTCCGACAGCGGCGCGGGATCCTCGACCCGGACGAAGAAGGCCGGCGCAATAGCGGCGTATCCCTGCTTGGCCAGACGGCGGCAGATGTCGCGGATATATTCGTGGACGCCGAAGATCTCGGACACCACCACCACGACCGGGAACGGGCCGTCGCCCGCCGGCCGGGCGACATAGGCCGGAAGCTGGAACCCGTCCGGCGCGGCATAGGTCACTGTCTCGGTGGACAGGCCCTCGGCGTCGGTCGTGATGGGCTTAGCTTCCTTGGCCAGGGCCGCGACCGCATAGCCGGAAAAGAGCAAGCCACCCAAGGCGCCCAGAGTTCGACGGCTCAGTTTCAGATCGTCGGCGGTCTGGCCTTCGGGGCGGATCAGCACGGTCATGGGACGCTCCAACGCGGGAAAGACGTCAGAGCATCACGGCTGACGGCAGTCGTCCAGTCACGATAAGGCGCGCTTGAAAACGGGAAGAAGGGCGCTCAAGCAGTGAGACGCCGCGCGTCGAGCGTCAGCGCCCTTCCTTCCAAGATTAGTGCCTGAAGACCCGCACGCCGGTGAAGGCCATGGCGATGCCCTTCTCGTCGGCGGCGGCGATGACTTCGGCGTCGCGCATAGAGCCCCCCGGCTGGATCACCGCCGTGGCGCCGGCCGCGACGGCTTCCAAGAGGCCATCGGCGAAGGGGAAGAAGGCTTCGGACGCACAGGCCGACCCCTCGGCCAGGGACTGGGTCAGACCCTTGGCTTCACCCGCCTCCTTGGCGCGAATAGCGGCGATGCGGGCGCTGTCGCGACGGTTCATCTGGCCGGCGCCGATGCCGGCGGTCTGGCCGTCCTTGGCGTAGACGATGGCGTTGGACTTGACGTGCTTGGCCACGGTGAAGGCGAACAGCATGTCCTGGATCTCGGTCGGGGTCGGCTGGCGCTTCGTCACGATCTTCAGATCCGAAGGCTTGATCAGCGACCGGTCGCGGCTCTGGACCAGAAAGCCGCCAGCGACCGAGCGGAATACCTCTCCCGCGCCGTGGGGGTCAGGCAGGCCGTCCGTGATCAGCAGGCGCAGGTTCTTCTTGGCCGCGAAGACGGCCTTGGCCTCGTCGTCGGCGCCGGGGGCGATGACGACCTCGGTGAAGATGCTGGTGATGGCGCGGACGTCTTCGCCGTTCAGCGGACGGTTGACCGCGATCACGCCGCCGAAGGCTGAGACGGCGTCGCATTCCAGCGCGCGAGCATAGGCTTCGGACAGGTCCTTGCCCACGGCCACGCCGCACGGGTTGGCGTGTTTGACGATGACCACGGCCGGCTGTTCGAACTCGGCCACCAGCTCATAGGCGGCGTCGGCGTCGGCGATATTGTTGTAACCCAGCTCCTTGCCCTGAACCTGTTCGGCATAGGCCACGCCGGGACGACGCTCGCCGGTGCGGTAGAAGGCGCCCGTCTGGTGGGGGTTCTCGCCATAGCGCAGGGTCTGGGCCAGAGAGCCCGCGATGGACTTGCGGGCCGGCGCGGCATCCTCGATTTGACCCGCGAACCATCCGGAGACGGCGGCGTCATAGGCGGCGGTGCGCGCGAACGCGCGGGCGGCAAGGCGCTTGCGCAGGGCCAGATCGGTCGAGCCTTCGGCCTTCAGCGCCTCAAGGATCAGGCCGATGCTCTCGCCGTCGACGGCGACGGCGACATAGCCGTGGTTCTTGGAGCCCGAGCGGATCATGGCCGGGCCGCCGATGTCGATATTCTCAACCGCCGCCTCGAACGTGCCGCCGGCCGCGACGGTGCTTTCAAACGGATAAAGGTCGATCCAGACGATATCGATGGCGCCGATGCCGTGGTCGCTCATGGCTTGGGCATGGTCGGCGGCGTCACGCACGCCCAAGAGGCCGCCGTGAACGATGGGGTGCAGGGTCTTGACCCGGCCGTCCATCATCTCGGGGAAGCCCGTCAGATCGGCCACGTCCTTGACCGGCAGGCCCAGCTTCTCGATCGCCGCGCGCGTTCCGCCGGTCGAGACCAGTTCGACGCCCAGATCGTGCAGGGTGCGGGCTGCGTCCTCTAGCCCGGCCTTGTCGGACAGAGAGATCAGGGCGCGTTGCGGCTTGACCCGATCAGGGGCGGGCGGAAAGTCGGGAGCGGCGGGCATGGGCGGCGTCCGTGATGGCAGGGGAGGATGGCGCGCCGTCTAGACCCAAACCGCTTCGCCGTCACCCCACGGACGGTTTCAGGTCGGTTCGCCGCTCGCGCCGGCCGGGCTGAGCTTCCAGCGGATCTTGGTCTCGCTGTCGGTGCGGGCCGAGCCGCGCACCACGATCTGAAGGGAGCGGCGGGTCAGGCCGGCGTCGATATGGACGCTGGGCTCGATGGCCACGTCCGGTCCGTCGGTCCTGAACCACCAGCCCCGGCCCGAGGCGCCGCGCAGCAGGATCGACCGCCGGTCGCGCGCCAGAGAGGCCTGCACTCCCGGCTCCAGATGGAAGCGGATGGCGTAGGGGGCCGCGATCTGGCGCACCATCTCCTTGCGGCCTGGCGTGGGGAAAAGCTTCTCTTCGGCCCGCAACTCGTCCAAGCGCTGGTCCAGATAAAGCCGGCGCTGATGGTTCAGGCCGAACAACTCATTCCAGCCGTCGTGTTCCATCTCCAGCCAGACGGCGCCGTCGCCGTCGCGCAGGTCGGTGGTCACATGGATCGGCGGTCCGACCAGGCGCGGGCCCAAGAGCTCGCCCTTCCAGCCGCCCAGCGGTTCGTTCAGCGATCGCTCGCCCAAGGTCAGGGTCGAATGGGCCGGCGTCAGCCGCAGGGCCTGGCGGTCGGTCGAGGCCGGCGTCCACCCCGAGCCGGTCACCAGACGGTCCTTGCCGCAGGCGATCTCCAGCGCCAGCGGCTGGGCGCAGGCCGCCGCCCCCCAGGCGTCGCGCGCTGGCGGGGCGGTGTCGGCGATGATGGTCAGCAGGGGGCTGGCGATGCGCGTCAGGCCGGCGACCGCACCGGTCGCTGCAGGCGCGTCGTCGCTTCTGGCCGCCGCTTCGTCGTCGTGGGCGCGGGCGGCCGCGACGCGTTCAAACGTGGAGGGGCCGCCGCCCTGGAAGCTGGCCAGACGACCATCGGGCAAGGTCAGCAGGCGCAGGCCCTGCGTCAGCCGGACGATGGCGGCCGAGACGCTCTCCGGCGTCGGTTCGGAAAGTTGCGACAGGGCGTCGTCCAGCGTCAGGAGGTCGAGCAGCAGCTCAAGCCCCGCCTCGGGACTGCGCGAGGCGTGGCCGCCGTCGGCCTGCACCGTCGTCTTCAGGGCGCCGTCCAGCCGCGACAGTGCGCGGCGACGCAAGGCCTGCCCCGGCGCACCCGCCAGCACGCAGCCGCCGATGGCCGCCGCCGTCAACCGCTCGGCCCGGCTGGCCAGACCGCCGGGCGGGCGCAGCAGCTGTCGGGTCTGGCGCGCCAGGCTGTCGGCCAGTTTCAGTCGCTCGGCCTCTGTCGCGACGGCTCCCATCCGTCGTGCGCCGCACGCCAGATTGACGACCCGCCGCGCCAGGATTTCCGGTCCCCAGGCGAAGGGCGACCACCGTGCAAAGGCGTCGGCCCAGGCCAGGGTCAGACGCAGCGCCTCGCGCGCGCCACGGTCGCCTTGCGCCATCAGCCCCGGCAGCCAGGCGAAGGCGTGAAGCTCGACCGCAAAGGGCCGCGAGGGACTGGGCCGGTTCCACGGATCGGACGGCGGTTCGACCTCCATCGAGGCGCCCGCCAACATGAAACGTCCGGCCAGAACATTGCGGCCCGGCGCGGGATCGTGCGGGCGAAAATCGCGCGGCGTGGCGGCGAACGCCGTCACCTTGCCCCCACCCAGCGGAGCCCCAAGCGTCAGGCCGTAACCGGGCAGGCCGTAAAGCTCGATCCACAGCTGCCGCGTCGCCAGTCGGCCGGCGATGGCGGGCCACAGGCCGGGTCCGGCGATTGTGTCGCCCGACCGCACGGGCGTGCGTACCGGGGCGCCAGGCAGGCCGGGGATCTGACCCGAGGCGACGTCCAGCGTCGTTTCCTGCCCCCGTGGGGCAAAGGGGCCGAGCGGGCTCACGAGAGGCTCGGAGCAGCCGGCGCGGCTTTCAGGGCGGCGATGTTGGTCGCGTAATCGCCCTTGAACACGAACGACCCAGCGACCAGAGCATCGGCCCCAGCGGCGACGCAGGCCCCGGCGTTGGCGGAGGTCACGCCGCCGTCCACCTGAAGGTGAGCCGACGAACCGGCGCGGTCGAGAATGGCCCGCGCGCCCGCGATCTTCTTCAGCGAACTGTCGATGAACTTCTGACCGCCGAAGCCCGGATTGACCGACATGATCAGCACCAGATCGACCAGATCGACCACCTCTTCCAGGATCGACAGCGGCGTCGCCGGATTGAACACGACGCCGGCCTTGGCGCCCAGCTGGCGAATGCGACCCATGGTGCGGTGCAGGTGCGGCCCGCTTTCAGGGTGAACGGTCAGGACATCGGCGCCCGCCTCGCGGAACGCCTCCAGCCATGGATCGACCGGCGCGACCATCAGGTGCACGTCGAACGGCAAGGTCGTGTGCGGTCGGATCGCCTTCACGATGTCGGGGCCAAGCGTGAGGTTCGGCACGAAATGCCCGTCCATCACATCGACATGGATCCAGTCGGCGCCCGCCGTCTCCAGCGCGCGGACTTCTTCACCCAGCCGCGCAAAATCGCTGGCGAGGATCGACGGGCAGATCAGAGGGGTAACGGCCATGGCCTTCCGGATAAGGCGGGTTGCGGGCAGGAGCAAGGCGCTCCCGCTCAGAACACCCGTTCCAGCCTGGCCGCGAAGAAGCCGTCCAGTCCGCCGTGTTCGGCCCACATGGAGGGCAGGATGCGCAGCCAGCCTTCGGGCGTCAGCGCCTCGAGCGGGGCGCCGACGGCGGTCGGATCGGCGGCGACGGTGCGGAAGGCAGAATTGCGACGCAGGAAGGCGATGATCTGGGTCTCGCCCTCCTCGCGCTCCAGCGAGCAGGTGCAATAGACCAGACGGCCGCCCTGCTTCACGCGCTCGGCGGCGGCGTCGAGCAGGCGGTGCTGGACGTCCGCCAACTTGGCGACCTCTGCCGGTTTGGTGGCGCGCAGGACCTCCGGATTGCGGCGGAAGGTGCCCGTCGCGGTGCAGGGCGCATCCAGCAGGACGGCGTCGAAGGTGCGGGCGTCCTCCCAGTCCTCGGCCGGAACGGCGACCACCTCGGCGGTCAGGCCGGTCCGCTCAAGATTCTGCGTCAGGCGCTTCAGGCGCGGGGCCGACCGGTCGAGCGCGACGACCGTGGCGCCGGCGGCCGCCAGTTGAAGCGTCTTGCCTCCAGGCGCGGCGCACATGTCGAGCGCCGTCTCGCCGGGCTTCAAATCCAGCAGTCGGCCGGGCACGGCGGCGGCCGCGTCCTGGACCCACCAGTCGCCGTCCTCGAAACCGGGCCAGCCGGCCACATCGCCGCGACGGCCGGTGCGGACCGTGCCGCCGTTCAGCACCTCGCCCTCGACAGCGGCAGCCACGGCGGCGGGATCAACGCCTGGCTTCAGGCTGAGATCGGTCGCGGGTTCTTCGCGCGCGGCCAGGGCCAGACCCGCCAAGGCGGCCTCGCCATAGGTCGCCTTCCAGCGCGCCGCGATCCAGTCCGGCAGATTGCTCTCGGCCGTCGTCAGGCCGGGGCCTTCACGCCCAACCCCGCGCAGCACGGCATTGACCAGATTTTTGTAGGGGCGGGTCTTGGGGTCACGCTCGGCCAGTTTCACCGCCGTTGAGACGGCGGCGAAGGCGGGCGTATCCAGCACCAGAGTCTGGGCCAGGGCGATGCGCATCAGGGTGCGCACAGCCTCGGGCGGCGACTTCTTCAGGCGGCGATCCAGAATCTGATCGATCTCACCCAGGCGACGCAGGGCCGCCATGGCCACGGCCCGGGCGAAGGCGCGGTCCACCGGCTCCAGCGCGCGTGCAGCAGGCTGCGACAGGGCTTCGTCCAGTCCGTTGCGCTTCTCCAGCGCGGCGTTCAGCAGGATGCCGGCGACGACGCGGGCCTCCACGCCGATATCGTCCTGCGAAGGACCTTGAGCAGCCTCGGCCGAGGCCGCGCGCGGGCGGCCCTTGGTGGCCATGCGACGCCCGCGCGCCTGCGAGCTCTGCCCGCCCCGTCCCTCGGTGCTCATACCGCCACCTGCGCGCCCAGCTCGACCACGCGGCCGGGCGGGATGTGGAAGAAGTCGGTCGGATTGGCGGCGTTGCGCATCAGGAAGATGAACAGCTTGTCCTGCCACAGCGGCATGCCCTGACGCGCCGACGGGATCAGCGAACGGCGACCCAGGAAGAAGCTGGTCGACATGATGTCGAACTTCAGCCCCTGCTTGCGGCACAGGCCCAGGGCGCGCGGCACGTTCGGCGTTTCCATGAAGCCGTAGGTGACCGTGACCTTCTTGAAGTCGTCGTTGATCGGCTCCATTCGCACCCGGTCGGCTTCCTTGACGCGCGGGCGCTCGGAGGTGCGCACGGTCAGGATGACGTTCTTCTCGTGAAGCACCTTGTTGTGCTTGAGATTGTGCATCAGGGCGACCGGCGCGACATCGGGATCCGAGGTCAGGAAGATGGCCATGCCCGGAGCACGGTGCGGCGGACGGGCCTGAAGCATCTCGATCAGATCGTTCAGCGGCAGGCTGTCCTTGCGCGTCTTGGTCGTCAGAATCTGCGTCCCCCGCACCCAGGTCCACATCACGACGACCAGCAGGGCGCCCAGCACCAGCGGCATCCACGCACCATCCGGAATCTTCAGCAGGTTGGATGTCAGGAAGACGCTGTCGATGAAGGCGAACGGAATGAGGGTCCCCGCCACCGCCCACATCGGCCACTTCCAGCCCTTGCGGATAACCGAATAGGCCATCAGCGTATTGACCAGCATGGTGCCGGTCACCGCCACGCCATAGGCGGCGGTCAGGTTATGCGAGCTCTGGAACACGACCAGCAGCACCAGCACCCCGACCATCAGGAAGGTGTTGACCGCCGGCACGAAGATCTGGCCGGCCTGGGTCTCGGAGGTGTTCTTGATGTCGATGCGCGGCAGAAGGCCCAGTTGCACCGCCTGCTGCGTCACCGAGAAGGCGCCGGTGATCACCGCCTGAGAGGCGATGACGGTCGCGGCGGTCGCCAGGATCAGCATCGGCCAATAGGCGAACTGCGGCACCATGTTCCAGAACGGGTTCTCGGATGCGGCCGGATTGTCCAGGATCAGGGCGCCCTGGCCCAGATAGTTCAACGTCAGGCACGGCAGGACGAAGGCCAGCCAGCCCATGCGGATCGGCGCCTTTCCGAAATGGCCCATGTCGGCATAGAGGGCCTCGGCCCCCGTGACGGCCAGGAAGACGCTGCCCAGGATCACGAAGCCCAGGAAGCCATCATTGAGCAGAAGCATGACGCCATAGTGGGGCGACAGGGCCCGCAGCACGCTGACGTCGTCGAAGATATGATACAGGCCCAGCGCGCCCAGGCTCAGGAACCACACGGCGGTGATCGGGCCGAAATATTTGGCCAGGCTGGCCGTGCCGCGCGACTGGACCAGGAACAGGGCGATCAGGATGCCGGCCGAGATCGGCACGATGAAGGAATCCAGCCGACCGGCCAAACCCGGCGCGTCCTGCAGCCCTTCGACGGCGGACAGGACCGAGATGGCGGGCGTGATGATGCCGTCGCCATAGAACAGGGCTGCGCCGCAAACGCCCAGAATGAAGATCCAGGCGCTGCGTCGCCCGACCGCGAACTGGGCCAGCGCCATCAGCGACAGGGTGCCGCCCTCGCCCTTGTTGTCGGCGCGCATCAGGAAGAAGACGTATTTGAACGTCACCACCACCATCAGCGCCCAAAACGCCAGCGACACGACGCCGATCACGGCCAGATCGCCCCCGACGCCGGAGCGCGCATGGTCGATCGCCTCACGCAGGGCGTAAAGCGGACTGGTGCCGATGTCGCCGAACACCACGCCGATCGCGCCGATGGTCAGGGCCCAGAAGCCGCCGTGCTTGGCGGCCTGGCCGCCCGGGATGTGGGATTCCGGACCCGTGGCGTGGGTGGGCTTGTCCGGCGTGTTCGACGCGGGCGAGGGAGCGCTCGCGTCGTGGGGAGTGTCCCCGGCCATGCGTATCCTCCGGGTCTCCGACGCGGCGTCGGTCCCTTCAAAGCGGCGAGCCTTTAGGCCCATTCCACGCGGTCTTCAATCGCGCCGCAGCGGATTCGGTTTCGGCGTTCTGCGGCGCGATTTGTGATTCGGCCCCTGAACGCCTATTTTCGCATCAGGAACAGAACCATGTCAGACAGCCAACGCTTCCCCGTCGCCGCCCACGCCCTGGCCTATATGGCCCACAAGGGCGCGTTCGGGCCTGCGCAGGCGATGCCCAGCGGCGTGCTGGCGTCCTCGATCCCGACCAATCCGGTCGTGGTGCGGCGTGTGACCGCCCTTCTGGCCAAGGCCGGGCTGATCGCCACCCGCCCGGGGGCGACCGGCGGCTCCTGGCTGTTGCGTCAGCCCGAGGACATCCGGCTGGATCAGGTGCTGAAGGCGGTGAATGGCTGCGCCCACATCGGCTCGCCCCCCGCCGGCGCCAAGGGTTGCCCGATCAGCGAACATATCCCGCGCCAGGTCGCCAAGGCCCTGACCGCCGCCGACGAGGCCGCGACCGAAGCCCTCTCCAAGATCACCATCGCCGATCTTCTGGCCGAAAACCCGATCGCGCTGGCGGCCTTTGCGCCGCACAAGTCCTGCCCCGTCGCGGCCTGATCGCGCCGTGAACCGAACCGTTCTGATCACCGGCGCCTCCGCCGGCATCGGCGCGGCTCTGGCCCGGATCTATGCGGCCGAAGGCTGGAATGTGATCCTGACAGCGCGTCGCCAAGCCCCGCTGCAGGCCTTGGCCGACGAACTGACCGCCGCCCACGGCGTGACCGCGACCGTGATCCCCGAAGACCTGTCCAATCCCGCAGCGCCCGAGCGGCTGGTCGCGACCATCGCAGCCCGCGGCCTGACCGTCGACGGGCTGGTCAACAATGCCGGATTCAGCCGGGTCACCGGCTTTATGGACACCGACCTGAGCGCGCACCGCGCCATGATCCAGGTCATGCTGACCGCGCCGGTCGTGCTGTCGCGCCTGTTGCTGCCCGGCATGATCCAGCGCGGCTTCGGCCGGGTGCTGAACGTCGCCTCGCTGGCCGGCCAGATGCCCGCGACGGGTGGCGACACCCTGTACGGGCCGATCAAGAGCTTTCTGATCAAGGCGTCGCAAGGCCTGCATCTTGAGACGCAGGGAACCGGCGTTCACGTGACGGTGCTGAACCCCGGCTACACACTGACCGAATTCCACGACGTCAACGGCTCGCGCGAGCAGGTCTCCAGCGCCTATCCGGCCTGGATGTGGATGGACGCCACGCGCGTGGCGCGCATCGGCCATGACGCCTGCGAGGCCAACCGTCCCAGCGTCACTCCCGGCGTCATGAACAACGTCATGGCCGGACTGGCCCGCTTCCTGCCCGACGGCCTGGCGCTCCGCATGGTGGCGAACCACGCGAAGCGGCTGGACCGGATCTGATCAGATGTGGATGGCGTGCCCGAGGGCGCGCAGGCTGGCCTCGTGGAAGGCTTCGCCCAGCGTCGGGTGGACGTGAATCGTCCCGGCGACGTCTTCCAGCACGGCGCCCATCTCCAGCATCTGGGCGAAGCTGTTGGACAGTTCCGACACATGCTGGCCCACCGCCTGGATACCCAGGATGCGATGATCGCCCTTGTTCGCGATCACCCGCACGAAGCCGCCATCCTCACCCGCCTCGATGGCCAGGGCGCGACCGATCGCGGCGAAGGGGAAGACCGACTGGATCACATCGTCGCGGCCCGCGACCTCGTTCGGGCCCAGACCGGCCGAGACGATTTCCGGCTCGGTGAAACAGACCGCGGCGATGGTGACGGGGTCGAAGATGCGGTCGTGGCCGGCGATGATTTCGGCGACCACTTCGCCTTGGGCCGAACCCTTGTGGGCCAGCATGGGTTCGCCGGTCAGGTCGCCGACCGCCCAGACGTTCTTCATCGAGGTGGCGCAGCGCTGGTCGATCTTCACGAACGGACCGGCCATGGCCACGCCCATGTTTTCCAGACCCCAGCCTTGCGTACGCGGACGCCGACCGACCGTGACCAGCACCTTGTCGGCGTCCAGTTGCAGTGGCTCGCCATCCTTGGTCGTGATCGACAGCTTTCCGTCGCCGAAGCCCCCGGCGCGCGCCCCCAGATGCAGCTCGACGCCATGCTTCTCCAGCCACTTGGCGACCGGATCGGTCAGGGCCTTGTCGTAGAGCGGCAGGATACGGTCGGCCATTTCGACGATGGCCACTTCGGCGCCCAGCTTGCGATAGGCGATGCCCAGTTCCAGCCCGATATAGCCGCCGCCCACGACGACCAGCTTCTTGGGAACCTCCGACAGGCTCAGCGCCTCGGTCGAGGAAATGACGTCGCCGCCGAACGGCAGGAAGGGCAGTTCGACCGGCTCGGATCCCGTCGCCAGAATAACGTGTTCGGCGGTGATGCGGATATCGCCTTCGTCGGTCTTGACCACGCAGGTCTTGGCGTCGGCGAACTCGGCCCAGCCCTTGATGACCTTGACCTTGGCCTTCTTCAGCAGGGCCGCGACCCCTGCGTTCAGCTTACGGACGATGCCGTCCTTCCATTCGACCGTCTGCGACAGGTCGATGGCCGGCGCCGCCGCCGTTATGCCCAGCGTCCCGCCGCCGGCCGCCTTGGTCACCGTCTCGAACTTGCCTGCCGCATGGATGATGGCCTTGGACGGAATGCAGCCGACGTTCAGGCAGGTGCCGCCCAGCCCATCGCCGCCGTCCACCAGCACGGTGTCGAGGCCCAGCTGGCCGCAGCGAATGCCCGCGACATAGCCGCCGGTGCCCGCCCCGATGATCAGGACTTTGGTTTTCAGGGTCTGGGTCAACGATAGGCCTCAAGGCGGGTGCTGAACTGCGGAGGAACTTGCTGGGGCTCGAAAACGCGGACCGCGCCGGTCTGGGTTTCCATGGCCAGTACGACGTCGCCGGGTTTGACGCGCTGAAAATCGACGCAAATCATGCCTTGATAGCCGCCCAACGGACGGGCGGTTTCCGCGGCGGTCAGCGTGTATGTCTGTTGCGGCGCGCCTTGAAGCGTTTCCAGTCTGACGATGGTCGCCTTGGACTGAATGACCTCGATGGTCGGCGTCCGGCTGGGTTCCGGCAAACGCTCCACCGTCGTCACGCGCCCGATGAACAGCGCCGGCCCATCGGTCCGTAGCAGAGACGACCAAGCCGGCGGCGGCTCGGGAATGCAGGCGTTAGCGGACGAGGCGACGACACCGACGGCTGCTAGCAGGCTGGCGCCGAAGGTCAGCGCTTTGACTTTGACTTGCCGCATCACATTACCCTTCCGATTCCCGATGATCCTCTCTCGGCGAGGAGAGAGGATTATCAAGAGCCATGGCGCCAAATTCGAGGTGATAGCCATAGGCGCGGGCGGACCTCGCTTTCCCGCTTAGAAAATGGGCATCACCCCATCCACAGCGTCGCCGGGTTTTCCAGAAGCCCCTTGATCCGCTGCACGAACACCGCCGCGTCGTGACCGTCGACGATGCGGTGATCGAAGCTGGACGACAGGTTCATCATCTTGCGCACGACCATCTGGCCGTCCTTGACCACGATCCGTTCGGCGATCTTGTTCGGACCGACGATGGCGACCTCGGGGTGGTTGATGATCGGGGTGTGGACCACCCCGCCCAGCGTGCCCAGCGAGGTGATGGTGATGGTCGAACCCGACAATTCCTCGCGCTTGGCCGAACCGTCCTTGGCCGCGCCCGAGACGCGCGCGATTTCCAGCGCCGTATCGTAGGGGTCGCGCGCCTCGGCGTGTCGCATCACTGGCACCATCAGGCCGTTCGGGGTCTGGGCGGCGATGCCCAGATGGACCGGGGCGTGCTGGGTCAGGACGCCGGCTTCGTCGTCATAGGTGGCGTTGATCTGTGGCTGGTCGCGCAGGGCGACCACGATGGCGCGGGCGATGAAGGGCAGGACGTTCAGCTTGGGCTGGTCCTTGGACTTCGTCGCATTCAGGTGGGCGCGCAGCTCCTCCACCGCCGTCATGTCGATTTCCTCGACATAGGTGATGTGGGGAATGCGGCGCACGCTCTCGGCCATCTTCTCCGCAATCTTGCGGCGCAGGCCGATGATCTTGACCTCGGTCGTCCCTTGCGCCTTCGCATAGGTCGAGCCGCCGCCGGACGGCGCCGACGCGGGTTGCGAACCGCCGCGCGCGATAAAGCCGTCCAGATCCTCGTGCGTGATCCGACCCGCCGGGCCGGAACCGGGCACGAAGGTCAGATCTACACCCAGGTCCCGCGCGCGATTGCGCACGGCCGGCGAGGCCGACGGACGTTCGCCGGGCGCACGTCCCGTCAGGGCGGGAACGGGCTTGGAGGGCGCAGTCGCTGAAGTCGCCCTCTGAGCTGTCGAAATCGCGGCGGGAGCCGTCGTCGCATTCCCGGCCGGCTTCGGGGCCGGTTTCGGCGCCGCGACGGGCGTCGAGACATTGCCCCGACCCTCGACATCGAACGCGACCAGCGGCCCGCCGACCGGCACCGACTTGCCCGCCTCGCCGTACAGGGCGACGACGGTTCCGGCGACCGGCGAGGTGATCTCGACCGTGGCCTTGTCGGTCATGATGTCGGCGATGATCTGGTCTTCCTCGACCGCGTCCCCGACCTTGACGTGCCAGCCGACCAGTTCGGCCTCGGCCGTGCCTTCGCCGACGTCAGGCAGTTTGAAGACATAGTTGCCGGATATGGGCGCCTCGACAGCGGGGGCTGCCGGTGTCTCGACCTTCGGCGCCTCGGCGATCACGGGCGCGGGGTCCGGCTTTGCGGCGGGGGGGGCGACGGGCGTCGGGGCGTCATCGGCATTGCCCGCCCCCTCGACCTCGAACTCCACCAAGGGACCGCGCACCGGCACCATGGCGCCGGGTTCGCCGTGCAGGGCGAGGACCTTGCCGCTGACCGGGGCGGTGATCTCGACCGTGGCCTTGTCGGTCATGACGTCGGCGACGATCTGATCCTCGGCGACGGTGTCGCCGAGCTTGACGTGCCAGCCGACCAGTTCGGCCTCGGCGGTGCCTTCGCCCACGTCGGGCAGTTTGAAGACGAAACGACCCATCTTATCGACCTCCCGTCATGACGTTCTTCAAGGCGTCTGCGACCCTTTGCGGTCCGGGGAAATATTCCCATTCGAAAGCGTGCGGATAGGGCGTGTCCCAACCGGTGACGCGCGCGATCGGCGCCTCCAACGAATAGAAGCAGCGCTCCTGAACGAGAGCCGACAGCTCGCCGCCAAAGCCCGAAGTCTTGGGCGCCTCATGCACGATGACGCAGCGGCCGGTCTTCTTCACCGAGGCTTCGATGGCTTCGATGTCCAGTGGCACGAGCGAGCGCAGGTCGATGACCTCGGCGTCCACGCCCGCGTGTTCCGCGCCGGCCAGGGCGACCCAGACCATGGTGCCATAGGCCAGGATGGTGACGTCGTTTCCTTCGCGCATCACGCGCGCCTTGCCGATCGGCTCGACATATTTGCCGGTCGGGACCTGGGCCAGATCCTGGGCCTTCCACGGGCTGACCGGCTTCTCGTGCCAGCCATCGAACGGCCCATTATAGAGGCGTTTCGGCTCGAAGAAGACGACCGGATCGTCATCCTCGATGGCGGCGGTCAGCAGGCCCTTGGCGTCATAAGGGTTGGACGGAATGACGACCTTCAGGCCCGCAATGTGGGTGAACAGGCTTTCGGGCGACTGGCTGTGGGTCTGGCCGCCGAAGATGCCGCCGCCATAGGGGCTGCGCACCGTGATCGGCGACGTAAACTGACCGCCCGAGCGGTAGCGCATCTTGGCCGCTTCCGAGACGATCTGGTCGTAGGCCGGATAGATGTAGTCGGCGAACTGGATCTCGACGACCGGACGCAGGCCATAGGCGCCCATGCCGATCGCGGCGGCGACGATGCCGCATTCCGAGATCGGGGCGTCGAAGCTGCGGGTCAGGCCATGCTTCTGCTGCAGCTTGTCGGTGACGCGGAAGACGCCGCCGAAATAGCCGGCGTCCTCGCCGAACGACAGGACGTTGGCGTCTTCGGCCATCTTGACGTCGATGGCCGAGTTCAGCGCCTGGATCATGTTCATGGGGACCACGCCCGCGCCCGTTGCTTCCGAGGCGGGGGCGGCGTTCTGATCGACCATGTCGGGCTCGACGCCGTCGTTGCGATCGGCGTCGGTGAAGGTGGTTTGCTCGCTCATGGTCAGACCCCCACCTCGCGGCGCTGTTCGATCAGGCGCCAGTCTTCGGTCGCATAGACCTCTTCGAACATCGTCTTCACGCTGGGGCGCGACTGGCCCAGGGTGCCGATGGCTTCGGATTCCTTGCCGGCGGCGCGGACCTGCTCGACGGCGTCTTTCAGGGCGGCGGCGTGACGCTCGTCGTCCCATTCGCCGATGACGGTCAGATGCTGGCGCAGACGTTCGATCGGATCGCCCAGCGGCCATTTCTCATGCTCATCGCCGGGGCGATAGCGGCTGGGGTCGTCGGAGGTCGAGTGCGGGGCGCCGCGATAGGTGAAGAGCTCGATCACCGTCGCCCCCTGGTTCGACCGCGCCCGTTCCTCGGCCCACTGGGTCGCCGCCCAGACCGCCAGGAAGTCGTTGCCGTCCACCCGCAGAGCCGGAAGGCCATAGCCGATGGCCTTGGAGGCGAAGGTGGTCTCAAGCCCGCCGGCGATGCCCTGGAAGGAGCTGATGGCCCACTGGTTGTTGACGACGTTCAGAATGACCGGAGCGCGATAGACCGAGGCGAAGGTCAGGGCGTTGTGGAAGTCGCCCTCAGCCGTGGCGCCGTCGCCGATCCAGCTGATGGCGATCTTGTCGTCGCCCTTATAGGCGCTGGCCATGGCCCAGCCCACGGCCTGCGGGACCTGGGTGCCCAGATTGCCGCTGATGGTGAAGAAGCCATAGTCCTTGGCCGAATACATGATCGGCAGTTGGCGGCCTTTGATCGGATCTTCGGCGTTCGAATAGATCTGGTTCATCATCGCGACCAGCGGATAGCCGCGCGCGATCAGAAGCCCCTGCTGGCGATAGGTGGGGAAGCCCATGTCCTCGCGGCTCAGGATCATGCCCTGCGCCACAGCGATGGCCTCTTCGCCGGTGCACTTCATATAGAAGCTGGTCTTGCCCTGGCGGTGGGCGCGGTGCATCCGGTCGTCGAAGGCGCGCGTCAGGATCATGGCCTTCAGGCCCCGGCGCATCGTCTCGGGATCTAGACGCGGGTTCCACGGACCGACTGCGGCGCCCTCATCATCCAGCACCCGAATCAGGCGGAAGGCGAGATCGCGCATCTGATAGGGCGTCGACCCGACCTCGGGCCGTTCGACGACACCGGCAGGGTCCATCTGCAGATGGCTGAAGTCCGGCGTATCGCCGGGACGGCCGGACGGCTCCGGCACGCGCAAGGACAGGGGCTGGCTGTTCTTTTTGTTCATTTTATCGTTCATGCGGGCGTCCATATCCATTCTGGGGTCCGTCCGTGTTTCCTCTGGACGTGTGATAACACGACCCCTAAGCAGGTGCTCGCTCAATTTGACCTTGCGCAATCCCGATATCGGGTATTTTATTTCGCGATAATCATAATCGGAGAAACGCATTGGCCGACGAACTCGACCCCATCGACGCCCGCATCCTGGATATCCTGCAACAAGACGCCGGGCTGTCGGTCGCAGAGGTCGCCGATCGCGTCGGACTGTCGGCCTCGCCCTGCTGGCGGCGGATCAAGCGGCTGGAAGACTCCGGCCTGATCACCAAGCGCGTCACTTTGCTGAACGCGCAGCTGCTGGGCCTGGACTTCGAGGTCTACGCCATCGTCAAACTGATGCTGCCATCGGCGGACAATCTCAATGTCTTCGAGGCCGCCGTGGCCAAGTGGCCGGAAGTGGTCCAGTGCGCCACCATCACGGGGCGCGAGGACTATGTGCTGCGCATCATCACCTCGGACATGCACGCCTTCGACCTGTTCCTGCGCGAGAAGCTGCTGGCCCTGGGCATCGTCTCGGACTGCGAAAGCCACATCGTCACGCGCGGCGTGAAGAATGTGACCGCCCTGCCTCTTGGCATCATCACGCCTCACGTCGGATAACGTCGCTCAGGCGGCGCGGGCCGCACTGGGAGCCGACACATGATCGAACTGGTGATCGACGCACGCCGCAAGGACCTGGGCGGGTTCGAGGTCGGGCGCGTCCTGCCCTTCCATTCGCGCCGGATGGTCGGGCCCTTCATCTTTCTGGATCAGATGGGACCGGCGCAGTTCGCGCCGGGCGCCACGGCCATCGACGTGCGACCGCACCCGCATATCGGCCTGTCGACCCTGACCTATCTGTTCGAGGGCGAGATCATGCACCACGACAATCTCGGCTACGATCAGGCGATCCGGCCGGGCGAGGTCAACTGGATGACGGCCGGCAAGGGCATCGTCCATTCCGAGCGCACCGATGCGCTGAAGAAGAGCAAGGGCGGGCCGATGCACGGCATGCAGGCCTGGGTCGCCCTGCCCGACGAGGCCGAGGAGATGGACCCGGCCTTTCATCACCTGGGTGAGGACGCACAGCCGGCTTACGAGAACGGCGGCCTGTTCGCGCGGCTGGTCGCGGGCGAGGCTTACGGCGCCAAGGCGGCTGTGCCGGTGTCGTCGCCGCTGTTCTATATCCATTGGGAGCTTCAGCCCGGCGTGCGCACCGCCCCGCCGTCCGGCAAGGGCTCCGGGGGCATGAGCGAGCGTGCGCTCTATGTGGCCAAGGGCTCCATCGAGGTCGGCGACCGCACCTTCCACGAGGGCCAGATGATTGTGCTGGAGCCGACGGCCGAACCGACGGTGAAAGCCCTAGTCCAATCGACCGTCATGGTGCTGGGCGGCGAGCCTGTGGGGGAACGTCTGATCTGGTGGAACTTCGTCGCCTCCAGCCAGGCCCGCATCGATCAGGCCAAGGCCGACTGGAAGGCAGGCCGGATGACGCTGCCGGACGCCGACGATCTGGAGTTCATCCCCCTGCCTGACGAACCCGCAAAGGCGCAGGCGGAGCCTGCGCCAGTGACGCCCAAGCCAACCGATCCGGTCTAGCGGGCAAGCAGAAGGTGACGCGGCGAGGTCGGATCGCTACATGCGGCCTATGAACTTCGATTTCGACGCCCAGGTCACCGCCGCCCTGTTCGACAACACCGGCGCTGTCTTCGCCCTCGGCGACGGCTCGGTCCGGTTCGAGGACCGGACGCGGGTGGAGGCGCACGACGGCGCCGTGCTGTGCGCCTGCGTTCATCCGTCGGGCGACGGGATCGTCACAGGCGGCGATGACGGCAAGGTCGTCTGGACCCGTCGCGACGAGGACCCTGTCGTTCTCGCCACGGCCAAGAACCAGTGGATCGACGCCATCGACGCCTCGCCGGCCTCGGGCCTGATCGCCTTTTCCTTCGGCCGCACCCTGTCGGTGATCGACCCCAAGGAGGTGGGCTTCCGGCGCGACTTCCAGCACGAGCGCACCGTCTCCGGCGTCGCCTTTGAGCCCAAGGGCAGGCGCATCGCGACCTCGACCTATGGCGGGGCGGCCCTGTGGTATGCGCGGATCGAGAAACAGCAGCCCGTGAAGCTGGCCTGGGCCGGATCGCACACCGGCGTCGCCTTCTCGCCCGACGGCGCCTTCGTCGTCACGACCATGCAGGACAATCAGATGCACGGCTGGCGCATCAAGGACGCCAAGAATCTGCGCATGGGCGGCTATCCCGGCAAGGTGCGGTCGATGGCTTTCCTGGCCAATGGTCAGCTGATGGCGACCTCGGGCGCGCAGGGCGCGGTCCTATGGCCCTTCATCGGATCGAACGGACCGATGGGGCGCGAGGCGACCGAGATCGGCTATGACGACACGACCCTGGTCAATCTGGTCTCGGCCCGCGCCGATCAGGGCCTGCTGGCCGCCGGCCTGACCGACGGTCGGGTCTGGGTCGCGCATCCGGCGGCCCAGGGTCTGAATTTCGTCAAGGCTGAGAAGGGGCCGGCCATTGTCGCCCTGTCGCTCAGCCCCCCCGTCGACAAGGTGGCCTGGGCCGACGACGACGGCGCCGCTGGAGTCTTGATCCTCTAATGGCGACGGGCCGCAAGAGCTGGCGTCGCGTGGTGCTGACCGCGCTTCTGATCCTGGCTCTAGTTCCGGTTGCAGGCGTGCTGATCGTCGCCATCATCCCGCCGCCGCCCACCATACTGATGCTGCGCCAACTCGCGAGGGGCGACGGCATGGACTATCAGTGGCGCGGCCTGAACCAGATTTCGCCCAATCTGGTGAATGCGGCCATCGCCGCCGAGGACGCCCGGTTCTGCAGCCACCACGGCTTCGACATGGAGGCGATCCAGAAGGCCCTGGATCACAATGCCGAGGGCGGGCGTCTGCGCGGCGGATCGACCATCAGCCAGCAGACGGCCAAGAACGTCTTTCTCTGGCCCGGGCGCGACTGGATCCGAAAAGGTCTGGAAGCGGGCTACACCGTCCTGATCGAGGCCGTGTGGTCCAAGCGCCGGATCATGGAAGTCTATCTGAACGTGGTGGAATGGGCGCCCGGCGTCTATGGTGCCCAGGCCGCGTCGCGCCACTGGTTCGGCAAGGACGCCCGCGACCTGAGCCCGCGTGAGGCGGCGCGTCTGGCCGCCATCCTGCCGGCCCCGCGCCGTTACGAAGCCGCCGCGCCCGGCCCCTATGTGCGTCGGCGCGCCGCGCGTATTCAGGCGGCTATGGGCACGGTGCGCAACGAGGGTCTGAACACCTGCGTCGTCGGTCGCTGAACCGTCACGCTTGACGGGCGACCGGGCCTGACCTCTCCTGCCCGCGCTGTTCAGGAGAACCATCATGAAGCGTCAGATGATGACCGCCGTCGCGGTCTGCGCCCTCGCCTTCGCCGCCGGCTGCGCCAGCACCAGCGAACCCGCCGCCGCAGCCCCGGGCGTCGAACAGACGGCCTCGACGACGCCCGTGCCGGCCGTCAGCGGCATGCGCGCCGACTATCCGATCACCGCCGAGGGCGCGACAGCCTTCATCGCCGACGCCGAAACCGAATGGGCCGAGGTCAGCGAATATGTCGCCCGCATCCAATGGGCGCGCGCCACCAACATCACCTTCGACACGATGTGGCTGGAATCCAAGGCCAACGCCGAGGCGACCGAGCTTCAGGTCCAGCTGGCCAATCAGGCGGCCAAGTTCAATGACGTTCAGGTCGATCCGGTCGTGCGCCGCAAGCTGAACCTGCTGCGGCTCAGCCTGGTCCTGCCCGCCCCCAACCGACCTGGCGCGGCCGAGGAACTGGCACAGATCACCACGCGACTGGACTCGACCTATTCGACCGGCAAGTTCGACTTCAAGGGCAAGCCGATTACGCTGGACGAGGCCTCGCTGATCCTGGCCGACAGCCGCGACCCCGCCGAGACCAAGGCGCTGTATGAAGGCTGGCGGACCATCTCCCCGGTCATGCGCGACGACTACGCCCGCATGGTCGAGATCGCCAACGAGGGCTCGCGTGAGCTGGGCTTCGCCGACACCGGCGCCCTGTGGCGGTCAGGCTACGACATGCCCGCCGACGATTTCGCCGCCGAGACCGACCGGCTGTGGGCCCAGGTCAAGCCCTTCTACGAGAACCTGCACTGCTATGTACGCGCTCGGCTGAACGCCAAATACGGCGATGCGGTCCAGCCCGATCACGGACCCATCCGCGCCGACCTGCTGGGCAATATGTGGTCGCAGCAGTGGGGCAATATCTATGACGTCGTCGCTCCGTCCAGCGGCGACGCCTCCAGCTATGACCTCACGGAACTGCTGAAGGCCGCCGATTACGACGCGACGAAAATGGTCAAGACGGGCGAGGGCTTCTACGTCTCGCTGGGCCTTGATCCGCTGCCCCAGACCTTCTGGGAACGCAGTCAGATAACCCGCCCGCGCGACCGCGAAGTCGTCTGTCACGCCTCGGCCTGGGACCTGGACAACGCCGACGACATCCGCATCAAGATGTGCACCAACGTCAACGGCGACGACTTCTACACCGTCCATCACGAACTGGGTCACAACTACTACCAGCGCGCCTACAAGAACCAGCCGATGTTGTTCCGCAACGGGGCCAACGACGGCTTCCACGAGGCCATCGGCGACTTCGTCGGCCTGTCGGCCCTGACCCCCACCTATCTGAACCAGATCGGCCTGTTGAAGACCACGCCGGGCGCCGAGGAGGACATTCCCTTCCTGCTCAAGATGGCCTTGGACAAGATCGCCTTCCTGCCGTTCGGCCTGATGGTCGACCGCTGGCGCTGGGACGTCTTCTCAGGCGAGACGGCACCGGCCGCCTACAATACCGCCTGGACCGCCGACATGCTGCAATACCAGGGTCTGGTTCCGCCGGGACCGCGCCCGGCCAACGCCTTCGATCCGGGCGCCAAATACCATGTGCCCGGAAACACGCCGTATACCCGCTACTTCCTGGCGGCCATCTATCAGTTCCAGTTCCAGCGCGCGGCCTGCAAACAGGCCGGCTGGACCGGGCCGCTGCACCGCTGCTCCGTCTATGGCAACAAAGAGGTGGGCGCGCGCTTCAACGCCATGCTGCAGATGGGCCAGTCCCAACCCTGGCAGGAGGCGATGAAAGCCTTCACTGGCGATGACGGCAATGACGCCTCGGCCATCGCCGACTATTTCGCACCGCTGAACGTGTGGCTCGAGGAACAGAACCGCGATCACCAGTGCGGATGGAGCGCCGCCTGATCACGCGGCGGCGTTAACCGTCCCCTTCACAATTCCCTTAACCGCCCGATGGCAAACTGAGCGCTAATCGGGCGGTCCGCGTCCTTTGGGATGGGCATGGTGAAGATTTCCAATCGGATCGGCAGAGCGGTGGAGGCTCTGCGCTCGTTCACGTCGCGCCTGTCGTCGGACCGCGGCGGCAATGTCGTGATGATCTTCGCCCTGGTGATGCCGGCGCTGATCATGCTGACCCTGGGCGGCATCGACATCAACCGCGTGACGACGGCCAAGGCTCGCGTTCAAGACGCGCTGGACGCGGCCGCCCTGGCCGCAGCGCGCTCGTCCTACACCGATCCGAAAGACCTGAAGACCGTCGCCTTGGTAGCCCTGAGAGCCAATCTGCGCAACGCCTCTGTGGAGCCGTTCGCCGACGACGCCGTCAAGATCGAGCTGACGAAAGACCAGATCGTCATCGCCGACATCCAGGTCCAGGTGAAGACACTGATCGCTAATGTGGTCCTGCCGCCCTATGGCAAGATACTGGACGACACCCTGCCGGTGAGCGTCCACTCCGAGGTGAACCGGTCGTCCAAGGATATCGAGGTTTCGCTGGTGCTCGACATCACCGGTTCCATGGGCAGCAACAATCGGATCGGTGATCTGAAGAATGCCGCAAACCAGCTGATCAAACTGGTCGTTCAGCCGGCCGCGAAACAGACCCCCTACTATTCCCGCATGGCCATTGTGCCCTATTCGATCGGCGTAAATCTGGGTGCTCGCGCCGACGCCGCACGCGGCGCCTCGATCGGATCGACCAGCATCACCGGAGCCGTATGGGCGGCGGCGGCGGCCAAGTCGATCTCTGGCATCACACGCGCTTCGCCGGGCGTCGTGACGGCCAACGGCCACGGACTATCGACCGACGATTACGTCTGGATCAGCGGCGTCAGCGGCATGACCCAGATCAACAACCGCGCCTATAAGGTCGTGCGAATCGACGCCAATCGGGTGTCTCTGCAATATCAATCCGGCGCGAGCTGGTATGCGCTGAACACCACTAGCGGCAATGGATACAGCAGCTACAGCTCGGGCGGTCAGATCCGCAAATGCATACGCTCCGACTGCTTCGTCACCATCTCCTCCACAAATCACGGCTTGTCGAAAGGCGACACGCTTCAGATCGCTGACGTTAAGGGCATGACGGCTCTTAACACGACGAATGATGAAGGCCTTTACGAAGTCTTAGAGAAGATCTCGAACGACGCCTTTGTAATCCCTGTCGGCGGCGCCACGTTCGCTGATTATTCTGGTGGCGGCTCGGTTCAGTGTGGGCGCGATGGATGCGCCACGCGCGTCTTCCGTGACGCTCAGTACAACCGCTTGACCGCCTTTAGTAACACCAGCTGCGTCAGCGAGCGTACGGGTTCACAAGCCTACAGCGATGCGGCTCCGAGCACGGCCACGGTGGGTCGCAACTATGCCGCGCCACCCCGCACGACGCCCGTAAAATCGGCGGGTAACCCCTGCCCGGCAGCGACGATCCAGCCGTTGACATCCAATATCAGCACCTTGACCAGCCTGGTGAATGGGCTGTCTGTGACGGGCTCGACATCCGGGCAGATTGGTCTCGCCTGGGGTTGGTATACGGTATCCAACCAGTTCAATGGGCTGTGGTCATCGAACCCCGCAGCGGCCTACGCACCGACCAAGGTGCTGAAGGCGGTGATCTTGATGACGGACGGCGAATTCAACACGCCCTATTGCGGCGGCGTCATCGCCCGCGACGCGGGCTCAGGGTCCGGCAACCTCTTCGACAAGATCGCCTGCGATGCGACGAATGGCGACCCGTTCGATCAGGCCGCAAAACTGTGCACCGGCATGAAGAACAAAAACGTGATCGTTTACACGGTCGGGTTCTCAATTACGCCAGGCAGCGACGCGGCCAAGATTCTGAGCAGTTGCGCCACCGACAAGGACAAAGCCTTCTTGCCGCAGTCGGGCGCGGACCTGTCCAACGACTTCCAAGCCATCGGACGTGACATCACCCGACTACGGATTTCCCGCTGACGGCCTAGAGCAGGCGGATTTCGCGCAGGCGTTCGGTCAGATAATCCTCGGCCAGGATGGTCTTGCCCGCATAGCGATCGGGATTGTCCGGCGTGATGGCGCTGGGGAGGGTCTCGATCGGGAAGTCCGGGTTGAAGTGCAGGAAGAAGGGCGTCGAATAGCGGGCGAAACCGCGACGCTCGGGCGCCGGATTGACCACGCGGTGGGTGGTTGACGGCAGGACATGGTTGGTCAGCCGCTGCAGCATGTCGCCGATATTGACGACCAAGGCGCCGGGTGGCGGCGCGATGTCGAGCCAGCTGCCGTCCTTGTCCTTCAGCTGCAGACCGGCTTCCTCAGCCCCGAGAAGCAGGGTAATGACATTGATGTCTTCATGCGCCCCGGCGCGCACGCCCGGCGCATCGGCCGGAACCGGCGGATAGTGAAGCATGCGCAGGACGCTGTTACCCATGTCCACCTTGTCGACGAAGAAGTCGTCGCCCAGCTTCAGATAGCGGGCGATGGCGCGCAGAATCTTAGCGCCGAGCGCATCCAGGTCCTCGAACATGCCATAAAGATGCTCTCGGAAGCCCTCGACCTCGGACGGCCAGACGTTGTCGCGCATATAGCCGCGATAGTGGTGGCCTTCGGGCAGCTCCCGGCCGACGTGCCAGAACTCCTTCAGATCGACAGTCTTGGCGTCCTTGGCCGCCTCGACCCCGAACGGAGTCAGGCCCCTCGCGCCGCCCGTACCGGGCTGATGGTATTGACGCTTCACCTCTTCCGGCAGGGCGAAGAAGGCCTTGGCGTCGTCGATGGCCGCGGTGATGCGCGCCTCGTCCAGACCATGGTCAGCGATCACAGCGAAGCCATAGCGTGAGAATGACGCGCCCAATGCATCGCTGAACGCCTGAAAATCGGCGCCATACTGCGTCATCGAAACCGGCTGAATGGCTCGGTCGGTCGTGTGGTCCGTCTGGTTCACGCTCACGGCGTCGTCCTCGATCTGGGGATGTGCGGCGGTTCCCATACGCCTAATCGGCGGCCTTGTCAGGGCCATGGCGAGTGCGGACATGGTGGGTGTTCATGCGCCATACAGATTGGAACCTTCACAGTAAGCGCACGTTTTTCGCGCCAGATCGCTCAAAAGAAAAGGACCATTCCATGCGCACCAATTTCATCGTCGCCAGCGCTTCCATCGCCGCCCTGCTGGGGGCCGCCGCCTGCACCACCACCGATCCCTATCGTTCGGGTCCGGTTCGCAACAACACCGGAACCGGGGCCATCGCCGGTGCGCTGGGCGGCGCGGTGCTCGGCTATCTGACCAACACCTCGAACGGTGAACAAGGCCGCAAGAACGCTCTGATCGGCGCGGGCATCGGCGCGCTGGGCGGCGCCGCCGTCGGCCAATACATGGATCGTCAGCAACGCGCGATGGAGGCTGAACTGTCCGGCTCCGGCGTCGGCGTGGCGCGTCAGGGTGACCTGCTCGTGTTGCGCATGCCGTCGGACGTGACCTTCGCCACGAACCAATCCTCCATTGATCCGCGCTTCCTGCCTGTGCTGGATGACGTCGCTCGTGTGCTGCAACAGTATGACCAGTCGACCGTGGACGTGATCGGCCACACCGATTCCTCGGGCGGCGACGCGATCAATCAGCCCCTGTCGGAACGCCGCGCGAGCAGCGTCGCCTCTGAACTGGTTCGCCGTGGCGTTCTAGCCGAACGCCTCTACGTCGCCGGTAATAGCTCGCGTAACCCGGTGGCCTCGAACGCGACCGCCGAAGGCAAGGCGCAGAACCGCCGCGTCGAAATCCTGATCCGTCCTTTCACAGGCTGATCGGCGTCAAAATCAGAATGCTCGAGGGCGGCGTCGCGAGGCGTCGCCCTTTTCTCTGCGTAGACGCATCATGCAGCAGGTGAGATGGCGCAAAGAAAAACGCCGCCTCCTGTCGGAAGCGGCGTTCTGTCTTTCGACAACTTCGAAGGTTGAAGCCGATCGGGACGAACCAGATCGGCTCCTGAAAGTCTTAGAAGTTGATGTCGATGGTCGCGCGGCGGTTGAGCGGCTCGCGCACACCGTCGGCGGTCGGCTTGGCCAGGTTGGTCTCGCCCTTGCCGTCGAGGGCGATGACGCCGCCGTTGACGCCCGAGGCGACCAGCGCGTCCGCGACGGTGCGCGAACGACGGTTGGACAGACCCAGGTTATAGGCGGCCGAACCCGAGGTG
>NZ_WJWX01000036.1:0-24433 GCF_009661015.1 Brevundimonas sp. SPF441
CCGGTGATGGCGTCCGAAGATCTCGCCGAGTTCATAGCCGATGACCGAGAGGAAGTTTCGGTTGGCGTCCCGGACGGTTCCGTCGAGGTCGAACTGGATCACAGCTTGCGAGCGATCAACAGCCGCCAGCATGCTTTGCAACTCTACAAGCTTTCTGTCGTCCTGAGGCTTACCGAAAACGCGCATCTCTTTGGCTTCCCTATAGATTTCTGAAGCCTCATCCCACACAACCTCTTTAAGATGCTTGTCTCTCTGGTTAGCACGCTAATGCTCAACTTGAGCGAGTATCCAGTTCACGTCTTGCGTTCACATCTATTTAAATGAGTAAGATCGGAGCCGTCTTCGGCTCTACGAGGACGCCTTGCCAAGCACCGGACTAGAGCCGCGCAGTCTTCAGCGTGAGAAGTTGCAGCTTAAGGTCGCCCTGCAGGTCATGGTGACCGCACGGCGATGGAAATTATGGATGGCCGAAATGTTCCGGGGCGTCGGGCATACAGGCGCCCCGATCGTCGTCCTGTATCATCTGGCCGACCAGCCCAAAGGCCTTACGCTTTCCGAATTGTCGATCAGAATGGAGCTCTCTGGCGCTTCCTTGACGCGATTGGTCCAGAGGCTCGAACGCGACGGCCTCGTCAGTCGCCATCGCTTGATCGGTGATGGGCGGTCATGGCTGATCGTCATGGAACCGGCGGGCCGCGCGGAGATGGAAACGTTCGAAGTCCATGCTGCGGCCATGCGTCAGGCCGTGTTCGAGGGCATTTCGGAAGATGACCTGGTGACAACGCTCAGAGTGCTGCACGCGGTGGCGGCGAAACTGACGCATGGACCGGACGCGCCAAGCCGAATTTAGCCCGCCTCACCCAGCGCCATCAGGCCGGCGCGCGACGGGCACAGATCGGCGATGATGCAGGACAGGCATTTCGGCTTGCGCGCCGTGCAGGTGTAGCGGCCGTGCAGGATCAGCCAGTGGTGCGCCTTGGGCAGCCAGTCCTCCGGCACGACCTTGAACAACTGGGCCTCGACCTTGTCCGGCGTTCCGGCATTGGCCAGCCCCAGCCGGTGCGAGACGCGAAAGACGTGGGTGTCCACGGCGATGGCCGCCTCGATCCCCAGTTCGTTCAGCACCACCGAGGCCGTCTTGCGCCCCACGCCGGGCAGGGCCTGAAGATCGGCGCGGTTCAGCGGGACCTCGCCGCCATGCTGCTCCAGCACGATGCGGCTCAGAGCGATGACGTTCCGAGCTTTGCCGCGGTAAAGGCCGATGGAGGCGATGTAGGGGATCAGCCCCTCCTCGCCCAGGGCCAGCATCTTCTCCGGCGTGTCCGCGACCTTGAACAGCCGCTCGGTCGCCTTGTTGACCGAGACGTCCGTCGCCTGGGCCGACAGGGCAACGGCGACGACCAGGGTGAAGGGATTGGAGAAATCCAGCTCGGTCTTGGGTTCCGGCATGACGCCAGACAGGCGTTCGAAAATGGCCTCGACGCGGTGTTCGTCGGGCGGCCAGCGCAGCACGGGGATGGCCGCCCCCGTCATCACGGCCGGGCGTTTGGCAGGCTTGGCGGCGGGCTTTTTGGCCTTGGCGGGCTTCATGCCTCGCTGTCGTCCTCGGGGCGACGCGGGTCAAGACCCAGGCCCTTGAGCGCTTGGGCCGTCAGGGCGGCGTAGGCGGCGCGCTCGCCCTCCATCCAGGCGCCGTGGGCCGTGCCGTAATAGACCGGCGCCGTGGCTTCTCCCGCCAGGAAGATTCGGTCCTCCACCGACGAGCGCAGCTTGGCCCGATCCGCCGCATGGCCCGGCAAGGCGTGGGAATAGGCGCCCCGCGACCAGGAATCGACGCCCCATCCGCTGATCGTGACCGCCTCCAGCCGCCGGCGCATGTCCGATCCCAGGGCCGCGACCAGCTCGGACACGGCGAAGTCGAACAAGGCGGCCGGCCCCTGCGCCTCCAGCCCCCAGGCGAGGTCGGCGCCGAAATAGGCCTCGATCATCGGCCGCCCGAAGGGCCGCAGGTGATAGCCGCCGGTCTCGGCCGTATCGGTGCGGGTCCACAACTGGGTGTCGGGCTGGAAATCGCCGGCGCCGCGCACGGTCATATGCACCTTGGACGCCAGGCCCAGCGGCACGCCCGTCGTCGCTTCGAGCAGCGCCGGAACCGGCGGATCGATGCGGATCGTCTCGCTGGCGATCAGGCTGTTGGGCACGGTCAGGATGACGATCCGCGCGGTCAACTCGCCGCGATTGGTCTCCAGGCGCAGCACAGGTCCGGAACGGTCGATGCGGCTGACGGCGCAGTCCGTGATCGTGATGGGCGACACAGCCTCGCCCAGCCGCGCGATCAGGCGGCCATAGCCCTCGCGCACCCGCCAGTTCACGCCGGTGTCGCCATAGGCGTCGTAATCCAGGCTGGACACCTCGGCGAACCGCGCGCCGTTCAGGGCGCCCGAGATGGCGTCCATGCGCGGGTTCCAGCGACAGTCGGGATCGAAGAAGTCCGACGCCGGACGATCCTCCCCCACACCCGCGCGGACGAGCGACGCCGCCTCGGTCACCCGCTGGTCGAAGGCGGCGAAGGCCTCGCCGAACTCGGCCTGATCCGCGCGGGTCATCTCGTGATCGAAGGCCTGGGTGCGCCAGGGCGGCGGGGTCTGGTCCAGCGTCAGCCCCTCGGCCTCGACCCGTCCCGCCAGCACATTGTCATCGGCGGAATGCAGCCAGCCGCAGCCCATGTCCAACCCTTCGCCCTCGGCCCGAACCGTCCAGGCGCGCCCGCCGATCCGGTCGCGGGCCTCCAGCACCAGAACCGACAGGCTGGGTCGCATCAGACGACGCGCGGCGGCGATGCCGGCGGCGCCTGCGCCGATCACCACAATATCGACCTGTGACGGCAGCGGCTGGGAGGCGGAGATGCGGGGGGTCATGGCGTCAGGACATACACGAAAACCGGTCGTGATCGGCGCCGTCCCGATCGCCTATTGATTTTTGGACGGCGGGGTCCATTTTAGCACCGCTTCAAAACGCCGCACCTCCCCCGGATTTTCCATGTCGCCTGAACTCAAGAAACGCCTGCCGCTGTTCGCGGCCGCCCTCGTCGGCCTGGCCCTGATCGTGGGCGGCATCGTCTGGTGGGTGAACGGCCAGAGTTGGGAAAGCACCGACAACGCCTTCGTTCAGGCGGACACCACCCTGGTCAGCCCGCAACTGTCCGGCCGGGTCACCGAGGTCTTGGTGGGCGACAACCAGCGGGTCGCGGCGGGCCAGATCCTGGTCAAGCTGGACGATTCCGACCAGAAGGCCCAGCTCGCTCAGGCCGAGGCCAATCTGGCCGCCGCCATCGCCGCCGTCGGCCATGTCGACGCCCAGGCCGAGCAGGAACAAGCCACCATCGCCGCCCGCGCCGCCTCGGTCGCCCAGGCCAACGCCCAGGCCGGCCTGGCCCGCGCCGAGGTCGATCGTTATGGAAAACTGGCCGAGCAGGGCTGGGTCTCGCAACAGCGCATCCAGACCGAGCGCGCCTCGGCCGCCACCGCCGCCGCCAGCGTCCAGCAGGCCCAGGCCGCCCTGGTCGCCGAACAACGCACGGCCGGCGTGCTGGGCTCGACCCGTCAGCAGAGCGTCGCCGCCGTCGAACAGGCCCGCGCCGTCGTCGATCAGGCTCGCATCGCGCTGGAGCGCACCGTGATCCGCGCTCCGGTCGCCGGCGTCGTCGGCGCCCGCAGCGTGCGGCCCGGCCAGTATGTCAACGCCGGCACGCAACTGCTGTCGGTCGTGCCCCTGACCAACACCTACATCGTCGCCAACTTCAAGGAGACGCAGCTGGACAAGGTGCGCCTGGGCCAGACTGTCGAGATTTCCGCCGACGCCTTCCCCGGCCGCAAGATCGAGGGCCGCGTGGACAGCTTCGCCCCCGCCACTGGATCGGAGTTCGCCCTGATCCCGGTCGAGAACGCCACGGGCAACTTCACCAAGATCACCCAGCGCGTGCCCGTCCGCATCGTCGTCAGCGGCGCAGACCGCAGCCTGGCTCTGCGTCCCGGCCTGTCGGTGGACGTCAAGATCGACCTGAAGAGCCAGGGCGGCCAGAGCTTCGCGGAAGCCGCCACGACGACCGGAGCCGCAGGCCAGTGACCGCCGCCAACCCCGCCGCAGATGGCGGGGCCCCTGTCGCGCAAAAGGGTCCCGTCGCCGGCCATCCCGAGATCAACTGGACCATGCTGCTGCTGGGCTTCGCCGGCATGGTGGTGGGCCAGTTCATGGCCATTCTGGACATCCAGATCGTCGCCGCCTCCCTGCCCCAGATCCAGGCGGGGGTCGGCGCCTCGGCTGACGAGATCAGCTGGATCCAGACCGCCTATCTGATCCCCGAGGTGGTGATGATCCCTCTGTCGGGCTTCCTGTCGCGGCTGTGGGGGACGCAGCGGCTGTTCCTGGTCTCCTGCGCCGGTTTCGTGCTGATGAGCATCGCCACGGGCCTGTCGTCGTCGATCGACATGATGATCCTGTTCCGGGCCATCCAAGGCTTCGTGGGCGGGGCTATGATCCCGACCGTCTTCGCCGTCGCCTTCACCGCCTTTCCGCCTGACAAGCGCGTCACCGCCAGCGTCGTCATGGGGCTGATCGTCACCCTGGCGCCGACCGTCGGACCCACGCTGGGGGGGCATCTGACGGAGTGGCTGAGCTGGCGCTGGCTTTTCTTCATCAACGTCGGGCCGGGCCTGCTGGTGCTGTTCCTGGTCGGGCGGTACGGCAACTTCGACAAGGGCGATCCATCGCTGGCCAAGGGCTTCGACTGGTGGGGCCTGGGCCTGATGGCCGCCTTTCTGATGTCGATGCAGTTCGTGCTGGAAGAGGGCGCCAAGAACGACTGGTTCGACGACACCCACATCCTGTTGCTGACCGTCGTGGCGGCAGTCGCCGGACCGATTTTCATCTGGCGGTCCCTGACCTATCGCCAGCCGATCGTGGAGTTGCGCGCCTTTGGCAATCGCAACTTCCTGGTCGGGTTCATCATGACCTTCATCGTCGGTTTCGCCCTGTTCGGCGGCACCTTCCTGCTGCCGCTCTTCCTGGGCCGCGTGCTTGGTTATTCGTCGTCAGAGGTCGGCACCACCATGGTCGTGTCGGGCCTGGCCATGTTCGCCACCGGCCCCTTTGCTGGACGACTGGTGCGCAAGCTGGATGCGCGGGTGCTGATGTTCGGCGGCTTCATGCTGTGCGCCTGGGGCATGTGGGAGGCGCGCGTCGTCACCGATGACTGGGGCTTCTGGAACTTCGCCTCGGTGCAGGCCTTCCGCGGCGTCGGCGTGATGCTAGCCATGATCGCGTCCCAGCAGGTGACGATGGCGACGCTGCCGCCGCACATGGTCAAGAACGCCTCGGGGCTGGTCAACCTGTCGCGCAACGTCGGCGGGGCCTTCGGCCTGGCGATCCTGAACACCAGCCTGACGTCCAACACGGCCCTGCACATGAGCGAACTGACCAGCGCCATCGGTCAGGGCGACCAGGCGATGCGCAACATGATGGCCGGCATGACCCAGCGGTTCGCCGGCTCCATCGACCCGGCCGCCTCGGCGATGAAGGCCATCTATGGGATGTTGCAGAAACAGGCGACGACGATGGCGTTCGGCGACGCCTTCGCCCTGCTGGCCATCCTGTGCGCAGGCGCGGCCTTCGTCACCCTGGCCGCCCAGCCGGTGAAGGCCCAGGCTGGCGCACCGCCCTCGGACGTCCACTGATGGCGCGCCGTCGCGGGCAGGTCGATGAACGCAAGAGCGAGGCGATCCTGGACGCCGCCGCGACCCTGTTCGCCGACAAGGGGCTTCAGGCCAAGATGGACGAGATCGCCAAACTGGCCGGCGTTTCCAAACAGACGGTCTACAACCGCTTCGCCTCCAAGCTGGAGATCGCCCAGGCCCTGGCGTCCAAGCGGGTCGAGGATATCGTCGCCCCCCTGCGCGGCGCCGGCGATCCGCAGACGGTGCTGGAGACCCTGGCCCTGACGCTGCTGAACCGGGTGTGCAGCGGCGACAAGGTCGGCTCGATGCGCGGGGTCGCCCTGGTCTCGGTCGAGGCGCCTGACATCGCCCACGCCATCTATGAGGCCGGCCCGCGTCGCAGCCTGCGCGAACTGGGAGCCTGGCTGTCGGAACAGACGCGGCTGGGCCGGATGAGCGTCGCCGATCCGGAAGAGGCGGCCGAGATGTTCGCCGGCCTTGTGCTGGGCTACGGCCATCTGCGCGCCATGCTGGACGTGCCGCAGCTGGAGGCTGACAAACGCGTAGGCCGCGCCAGAGAGGCCGCGCGCATCTTCATGGCCGCCCATCCGCCCGCCACGGCCGCCAAGACTTCCTGAGCCCGGCGCGCTACAGTCGCCCCACCCCGACGCTTGAGACTGCCTTCATGCTGCTTCACCTGTCCTCCTGGCCCGAAATCGACGCCCGACTGAACGACGGCGGTCCGCTGTCCAGGACGGTGGTCGTGCCCATCGGCTCCAACGAGCAGCATGGGCCGACGGGGCTTCTGGGCACCGACTGGCTGTGCCCGGAGATCATCGCCCATGCAGCCGAAAAGACCGACGCCAACCTGATCGTGGCCCCGACCTTCAACATCGGCATGGCCCAGCATCACCTGGCCTTCGCCGGCACCATCAGCCTGCGCCCCTCGACCTTCATGGCGGCGATCACGGACTGGGTGTCGTCCTTGAGCCGTCACGGGTTTGAGCGGATCTACTTCCTGAACGGGCACGGCGGGAACGTCGCGACCATCGAGGCGACGATCTCGGAAATCTACGCCGAGTGGAGCTTCGTCGAGGACAGCCCGCCCTTCATCCTGAAGCTGAAGAACTGGTGGGACCTGCCCGGCGTCAATGGCCTGTGCAACCGCCTGTTCCCGACCGGCCACGGCATGCACGCCACCCCGTCCGAGATCGCGGTGACGCAGGCCGCGTATCCCGAGCGGATCAAGACCGCCGACTACAGCCCGCAGATCGCGCCAAACGGGCCGATCCGCGATGCCCTGGACTATCGCGCCCGCTTCCCCGACGGCCGGATCGGCTCGGACCCGGCCCAGGCCAGCCCCGAGAAGGGCCAACAGATCATCGACGCGGCGATCCCCGCCCTGCTCGGCGACATCGCGGCCTTCGCCGCAGAGACCCAGCCGGGAGCGTCGCTCTGACCCGCAAAACCCCCACAGCCGCCAGCGCAGCCGTCGTCGGCGCCGAGATCCTGGCCGCCTCGGCCGAGGTGATCGCGGCCCGCACCGGGCTGATGGCGCAGGGCCTGACCAGCGCCAAGGGGCAGGACTTAAAGGAGCTGTCGCTGATGAGCTCCGAGAAGACCGAGGCGATGTCCGCCTCCGCCGACGCCATGGCCGCCAGCGCCGGGGCCATTGGTCAGCGGCTGGGCCGCGTAGCACTGGACGAAAGCGCCCATGCCCTGCGAGCGGCGGCGGCTGTGGCCCAGGCCCGCACCCCGGCCAAGGCGGCCGAGGCCCAGTTCAGCTATGCCATGGGCTGGTGGAGCCGGGCGGCGGCCCAGGCCATGGCCCTGAACGGCGAACTTTTGAAGGCCCAGGCCGAGGCGCTGGCCCCGATCCACAAGACAGCGACCGCCAACGCCAAACGGCTGCGCAAGACGCGCTAGGCCGGCTCCACCAGCTTCAGCTTGGGTTTTTTGATCTTTGCGGGCTTGGCCGGACGGTCGGCCTTTTTGGCGGCCTTCTCGGCCTTCCGGGCTTCCTTCTCGGCCGCCTTCAGCGCCTTCTTGGCGGCCTTGGCCTCAGCCTTGGCAGCGTCGGGAGCGGCGTCGGCGGCGGCGGCCAGATCGGCCAGCTGATTGAGGAAGGTCTCGCGCTGGCCCTTGGGCAGCAAGGCCATGATCCGCTTGTCGGCGGCCTCGACCAACGGGCGGGCGGCCTCCAACCGGGCGGCGCCCTCAGCCGACAGACGCACCGCCTTGGCGCGGGCGTCCAGGGTCGAGCGTTCCCGCTCCAGCAGGCCCTTGGTCGTCATGCGCGTGACCAGATCGGCCAGGGTCGAGCGGTCGATGCCGGTCATGCGGACCAGTTCGGTCTGGGTCAGGCCGGCCTTGAGCGAGACCGCCTCCAGCACCGCGAACTGGCGCTGGGTCAGGCCGTCGGCGCCGGTCTCCTCGGCATAGATGTCGAGCGCCAGCTGCAGGGCGCGGTGCATCAGGTGGCTGGGCGAGGTGGCCAGGGGCCCGACCTTCCTTGCCGCTTTTCCCGTCTTCACCATCGCGCCGCTCCCCTGAAGTTTCGTCCGAACACGTATCAGCTCTGCTTTACGATTTGACGGGGAAAGCGCGTCGGTTCCGTGACAGTTCCGCTTGGTCTCTAGAGCCCGGTATCGGGCGAGACGGGCGTCGGCTCGTCGTCCTTGATCAGGTGCTTCATGATGAAGAAGACCTGCCAGACGCCGAACACGGCCGAGGCGATCCACAGGCCGCCGCGGAAGGCGACCCACGCATCATCCGACTGGGTGCGCCAGACGATCTCGTTGACGATGCAGACGGCCGCGAAATACAGGCCGTAGCGCAGGGTCAGTCCGCGCCAGCCCGCGTCCGTGATGCGGATCGCCTCGCCCAGCAGATATTTGAACGGATAGCGGTTCAGCGGCAGCGACCCCAGCAGCACGACCGCCAGCAGGCCGTTCTGGATCGACAGCTTGATCTTCAACAGGTTCGGATCGTGGAAGACGATGGTCAGCACGCCGAAGATCAAGGCGAACCCGCCGGTCAGCAGCGGCAGAGGCGCCAGACGACGCTCGACCACATAGCCGACGATCAGGGCGATCAGGGACGCGCCGACCAGGACCCACGTCGCCTGGACCAGGGCTTCCTGCCCATCCAGACCGCGCGCGAACCGGTTGATTGCATAGGCGGCCATGAAGGCCACGAGCGCGCCGAAATCGACGGCCTGGCGGATGGTGGAAGCCTTTTTCGGCGTCTCGGTCATGTCAGTCTTCCAGTCCCACCAGCGAGCGGGAGAAGGCGCGGGCGTCGAACGGTTGCAGGTCCTCGACCCCTTCGCCGACGCCGATCAGCATCAGGGGGGCGTCGGACGCCTGGGCCACCGGCACCAGCACGCCGCCGCGTGCGGTGCCGTCCAGCTTGGTCATGACCACGCCGGTCACGAAGGCGGTGCGGCCGAAGATCTGTTCCTGCGCCAGGGCGTTGCGGCCCACCGTGGCGTCCAGCACCAGCAGGGTGTCGTGCGGCGCCTCGGGATCGACCTTCTTCAGCACGCGGACGATCTTGAGCAGTTCGTCCATCAGGGCGGACTTGTTCTGCAGTCGGCCGGCGGTGTCGATCAGGACGACGTCGTAGCCTTCGGCCCGCGCCTTGGTATAGGCGTCAAAGGCCAGGCCCGCGGCATCGGCGCCGTCGCGACGGCTTTCGAAGTCGGCGCCCGCGCGCTCGGCCCAGACCTTCAGCTGTTCGCGCGCGGCGGCGCGGAAGGTGTCGCCGGCGACGATCATCACCTTGGCGCCCTTGCCCGTCAGATCGGCGGCGATCTTGCCCAGGGTCGTGGTCTTGCCCGATCCGTTCACCCCGACGAACAGGACGACATAGGGTTTGGGGCCGGACAGGGGGTCGAAGGTCGCCTGGCGCGGCGACAGTTCGGCGGCGACCGCCTCGGCCAGGGCCTCCTTGACCTCGCGCTCGGGCGCGTCCTTGCCGAACTTCAGCCCGCGAAAGCGTTCGACGATCCGGGCCGAGGCGGCAGGGCCGAGATCGCTCTCCAGCAGATGCTCTTCCAGCTGCTCCAGCGACGCCTCGGACAGAGGCTCCTTGACGAAGGTGGCGACGACCTGATCGGTCATCTGTTTGGAGGAGCGCGAGAGCCCAGCGGACAGGCGCTGGAACCAGCCCTTTTTCGGCGTGTCGTTCATGCAGTGGCTTTAGCGGGGGCGAAGGCCGACGTCATCCGCATTCGCGAACGCGGTCCGGCCGTTCAGACGGTCGGCGACAAAAACACCGTCTAATTCGTCTAATTCGTCCAATGTCGATGACTCCCGGCGAAAACCAGACATTATACCGCGTTCGCGGATCAAGATGGCTGGCGTCCGGAGATGTCGGATAAGTTGTTGGAAACGCTGCGGTCGACGCGACAGATTGCGCCGGCAAGGCGGGTAGGGATCGCGCACCATGGTCCAACAGAGAACTTTACATAACAAAGCTTAGGCGTCATAAGCCAAGCAACACGAGGGGAGTTTCGTCATGACCATTTCATCCACTGTCAGCCGCATCGCCGGCGCTGCAGCGGCCGCCGCCTTGATCGCTGTGGCTCCAGCGGCCTTTGCACAGGACGGGCACGGCGCCCATGCCGAAAGCGGCCATGCCCACGGCCATCAGCATGCGGATTTCCAATCCGACCGCATCCATGTCCGCGTCGATGGCGACGCCGGCGGGCGCGACATCATCCTGATCCCCGGTCTTAGCTCGTCGCCGGAGGTCTGGCAGGGCACGGTGGATCATCTGGGCGCCGGCTGGCGCATACACCGCATCCACGTCCAGGGCTTCGCCGGCGCGCCGGCCGAGGGCAATGCGCAAGGCTCGACCCCGTCGCCCGTCGCTGCGCCGGTCGCCGAAGAGATCGCCCGCTACATCCGCGAACAGGGCCTGACCAAGCCGGTGGTCGTCGGCCATTCGATGGGCGGCAGCATCGGCATGATGCTGGCCGCGCGCCATCCTGATGCGGTCGGCAAGCTGATGGTCGTGGACATGATCCCCTTCATGGGCGCGATGTTCGCCGCGCCGGGCGCCTCGGCCGAAAGCGTGACCCCGGTCGCGGACCAGATCTGGGCCGCCCAGGCCAACAGCCCGCGCGAGGCCTATGTCGCCCAGGCGACCACCAGCATCAACGGCATGATCAACACCGAAAGCCGCCGCGCCGAGGCGTTGGAAGACATGCGCGAAAGCGATCAGAAGGTCTCGGCCGCCGCCTTCCGCGAACTGATCACGACGGACCTGCGTCCCGAACTGTCCAAGATCACCGCCCCGACCGAGGTGGTGTATGCCAAGTTCAACGATCCGCGCATGACGCCCCAGATCACCGACAGCATCTATCGGATGTCCTTCGCCAATCTGAAGGACGCCCAGCTGAAGCGGATCGACGACAGCGCCCACTTCATCATGTTCGACCAGCCCCAGGCCTTCTACGCCGATCTGGACGCCTTCCTGGCGAAATAGGCGCCGTGACCCACCCGTCCGCGAAACGGATCGTCGGCCTCTATCGGGACAAGGCCGACGACTGGGTCCGGGATCGAGGCGCGACCCTGTATTCCGGCGCGGGCGGGGCGGACGAAGCGATATGGCTGGATCGGTTCGTCGCCGGCCTGCCCGCTGGCTCATCTATTCTGGATGTCGGCTGCGGTTCGGGCTGGCCCATCGGGGCCGCCCTGCTGGAGCGGGGACATCAGGTGACGGGCATGGATGCGTCGCCGGGCCTGATCGCCCATGCTCAGACGACACTGCCGACGGGCGTATGGTCGGTTGGAGATATGCGCGATGCTTTTCCGCCGGGTCCGTTCGACGGCGTTCTGGCCTGGCACAGCCTGTTTCATCTCAGCCCCGACGATCAGAAAAAGGTGCTGCCGAAGCTGGCCGCGTGCGTCGCCGAGGGCGGGCGGCTGATGTTCACCTCTGGCCAGGCACAGGGCGAGACCATCGGACAGTGGCGGGGCGAGCCGCTCTATCACGCCAGTCTTGACCCGAAGGCCTATCGCGCCCTGCTGGCCGACGCCGGATTGCGGGTGGAATACGACGGGGCGGAAAGCGGCGTTTGGCTGGCCCGGCGCGCCTTTCTTTCGGCGAAATAGCCGCTCACGATCCCGTGAAGTCGGCGGGACCGTTTCGGCGGGCGTTCATACGCGATACACAGCCGATGAACGAGAACTCGCCCAAGGCGGCATCTGAAGGACGGACATGGCGGGACCGGTGAATGCGGGCGGACCACAGGCGCAGGGCAAGCCCCGCCGGTCGGCCCTGGGACGGTTGTTCTACTGGAGCGCCGTGCTTGCCGTCTGGGGGCTGATCTTCCTGGTCGTCTTCTTCGCCGTCTTCGCGCGCGGCCTGCCAGACACCTCCAGCCTGTATCAGGTCGATCGCCAGCCCTCGATCACCTATCTGGATCGCAATGGGGCGTTGATCGCGACGCGGGGCACGCAAATGGCGCCCCCGGCCGATCTGGACGCCTTGCCGGACTATGTGCCGGCCGCCTTCATCGCGATCGAGGACCGGCGTTTCTATCACCACCCCGGTTTCGACCCCATCGGCATGATGCGGGCGATGGCGACCAACGTCCGCGCCGGGCGGGTGGTGCAGGGTGGCTCGACCCTGACGCAGCAGCTGGCCAAGAACCTGTTCCTGACGCCCGACCAGAACCTGCGCCGCAAGGTGCAGGAGCTGATGCTGGCCGTCTGGCTGGAGATGAAATTCTCCAAGAAGGAGATCCTGGCCCTCTATCTGAACCGGGTCTATTTCGGCGCCGGGGCCTATGGGATCGAGGCGGCGTCGCAGCGCTATTTCGACAAGTCGGCCAAGAACCTGACGGTCGGCGAGGCTGCGTTGCTGGCTGGCCTGCTGAAGGCGCCCTCGCGCTATTCGCCGGTGTCCGAGAGCGAGCGCGCCGCCGCCCGCGCCACCGTCGTGCTGAACGAGATGGAAGAGGCCGGCGTCATCACCGCCGCCCAGCGCGAACAGGCCGTGACCCAGCCGGTCATCGTCTCGCGGACGCTCGCGACCCAGCACGCCCAGTATTTCATCGACTGGCTGGACAAGTCGATCCGCAGCCTGGTCGGCGAACCGACCGAGGACATGGTGGTTGAGACCACCCTGGACCTGACGCTGCAGACGGCGGCCGAGCGGTCGGTGCGCCGCATCCTGGATCGTGACGCCGGCAAGGGCGTGCAGCAGGCGGCCCTGGTCGCGCTGGACGGCGACGGGCGGGTGCGCGCCATGATCGGCGGCTCCTCCTATGCCGACAGCCAGTTCAACCGCGCCGTTGACGCCAAGCGCCAGGCGGGTTCAGCCTTCAAACCCTTCGTCTATCTGGCGGCGGTCGAGGCCGGCTATACGCCCCAGACCCCAGTGGTCGATCAGCCGATCACCATCGGCAACTGGTCGCCCCGCAACTATTCCGGGACCTTCAGCGGAAACATGACCCTGGCCCAGGCCGTGGCACAGTCGACCAATACGGTGGCGGCCTATGTCGCCGATCAGGTCGGGCGCGACAGCGTGGCGCGCGCCGCGCGGCGTCTGGGCATCGAAAGCCGCATCGGTCTGGAGCCGGCGATGGCGCTGGGCGCGGTCGAGGTCTCGCCGATCGAGATGGCCACCGCCTATGACGCCTTCGCCAATGGCGGGCGCCGTGTCGACGCCTATGGCATCAGCCGCATCCGCACGCCCCAGGGTCGCGTCATCTATCAACGCCAGTCGGGCCAGAGCGGTCAGGCGATCAACAATCCGTCGCTGTACTACATGAACCAGATGCTGCGCGGCGTGGTGACCAGCGGCTCGGGCCGGTCGGCGGCGATCTCGGGCCGCGACCTGGCGGGCAAGACCGGCACGACCTCGGATTACAAGGACGCCTGGTTCGTCGGCTATACCGGCGGCTTCGTCACCGCCGTCTGGGTGGGCAAGGACGACAACACCGCCATGCGCGGCGTGACCGGCGGCTCGTCGCCCGCCGCCATCTGGAAGGGCTTCATGGAGGCGGCCTTGCCGCGCCTGGACGCCCCCGCCATCCCCAACGGTCCGCCCATGCCCGAAGGCTGGGTCGCGCCCGATCCGGTCGGCGACCTAATGAGCGGCCTGGACCAGAACGGCCTGCCCATCGAACCCGTCGATCCCCTGGCGGGCGAGCCCTATGTCCCGGACGACCAGGCGCCGATACAGCCGCCATCGCCGCAGCCGTCCAGCCCGGCGTCCCCCAAGGGCGGCTATCGCGATGCGCCGAACCCGCAGCAGCCCGAGGGCCGCCCGGCGCAGGAGCGCAAGGGCGATGCCCTGTTCTTCTGATCGCGACGACAACGGCGCGTAAAAAAGGAGGCGACCCGGCGGTCGCCTCCCTTTGCATTTCAGGCCTGGGTCAGCGGGGGCAGGATAGGTCGCCTTCCTGACATTGGCTGAGGGTCCGCAACTGGCGTGTCCGCTCGGTCGTCAGACGCGCGAGGCAGGTCGAATGCACCATCGGATAGGCGGAACCGCCCTGAACGCCGGAGGCCTCGAAGCGGCATTGCTGATCGCGGAAGCTGATCCAGGTGCGTTGGGCGGTGCGCAGCAGGGTGCGGCTGGCGGGCGACAGCCGTCCCATCGTCGTCGTGTACTGGCTATTCAGCGCCCGATCGGCGCGCTGCAGTTCCTGAGCGGCGTTGGCGTTCATCGTGGCCTGCGACTGGGCGCTGGCGGACGAGACGGCGGTGACGGCGAGGCCGAGCGCAATCGATAGGGTGAGCATCGTTTTCATGGGGCGATCCTGAGTGGAAGGGCCATGCTGAAACGCGCCCGGCCGCCGGGGTTTCCGCCTAGCGCCCGACTGCGTGAAGGGCGGCGCCGTAATCCTTCAGCCATTTGCGCCAAGGCTTGTGATCCCCGACCAGCCGTTCGACGACGGACCAATAGGCCGGGCTGTGGTCGGCGTGGACCAGATGGGCGACCTCGTGGGCGGCGAGGTAGTCGATGACCGGGGGCGGGGCCATGATGACGCGCCAGGAGTAGCGGATGGTGCGGTTGTGCGGGCTGCACGAGCCCCAGCGCGACCGGGTGTCTGCGATGCCCATCTTGACCGGGCCTTGGCCAAGCGCGCGTAGATGGTGGTCGGTGCGTTCCAGCAGCGTATCGCGCGCCTCGCGCTTCAGCAGATTCTCGACCCGGCGGGCGTAGGCCTCGCCCTCGCCGCCCGAGCGGATGATGGTCCCGTCCTCGACCAGGCGCGCGGCGCCCGCGCCGGACACCGCCTCAAGCCGCACGGGCCTGCCGCGCAGGGAGATCACCTGGCCCGGTTCCAGCGGGCGGCTTTTGGGGCGGACGGCCAGGCGTTCGCTGATCCAGACGGCCTTGGATCGGGCGAAGGCGACGGCCTGGCTCAGGCCGCGCTCGGTCGGGGCGATGACGACGGCCTCGCCGGCGCGCGCGTCGATCCGCACCGACAGACGCCGGGCGCGTGGATTGACCGACAGTCTCAGGGTCGGGCCGGAACCTTCGCTCCCGCCGGCCCCGCTTTCGTCAAGCGGCAGCCGCTGACCGTTGCGGTACGCCACCGGCGGCCTCGTTCTGGGCGATGAAATCGCGCACGCGGGGATAGATCTCGTCACGGAAGCGACGGCCGTTGAACACGCCATAATGGCCCACGCCCGGCTGGACGTAGAGGACGCGGCGATCCTCGGGAATGTTTGGGCACAGGCTGTGCGCGGCCTGGGTCTGGCCGACGCCGGAGATGTCGTCCTTCTCGCCCTCGACGGTCATCAGGCCGATGTCGGTGATCCTGGACAGATCGACCTTGCGCCCGCGATGCTCCAACAGGCCCCGCGCCAGCAGATGCTGCTGGAAGACGATGTCGATGGTCTGGAGGTAGAATTCTTCGGTCAGGTCCAGCACCGACAGATATTCGTCGTAGAATTCCTCGTGCTTTTCGACCTCGTCGCCATCGCCGGCGATCAGGCTGGTGAAATAGTTCCAGTGGGCGTCGCGGTGGCGATCCTCGTTCATCGACATGAAGCTGTAGAGCTGGACGAAGCCCGGATAGACGCGCCGCCCGAAGCCCGCGTAGGGCAGGGGCACCGTGTGGATCATGTTCGACTTGAACCAGGTGAAGGGCTTTTCCTCGGCCAGCTGGTTCGTCACGGTCGGCGACAGGCGCGCGTCGATGGGCGACCCCATGAAGGTCATCGACAGGGGACGGTTTTCGTCCTTGTCCTCGGCCATCACGGCGCCGGCGGCCAGAACGGGCGGGCCGGGCTGGCACACGCCGACGACGTGGGCGCGGCCGCCGATCTCGGCCAGCATCAGGCGAACGTGGTCGATGTAGTCGAAGAAGTCGAACCGGCCTTCCAGCATCGGCACCTGGCGAGCGTTGACCCAGTCGGTGACATAGACGTCGTGGTCCTGAAGGAAAGCCTCGACCGTACCGCGCAGCAGGGTGGCGTAGTGGCCCGAAAGCGGGGCCACGATCAGGACGGCCGGGCCGGAGGCGGGCTTCTTGGCGCGCTTCAGGTCGCCGATGTTGCGGGCGAAGCGGACCAGGCGACACCACGGGCTCTGCCAGATCACCTGTTCGGTGGTGCGCACCGGCTTGCCGCCGATGTCGATGGTTTCCAGCTTCCAGGCCGGCTTGCCGTAGCGCCGCGTCACGCTCTCGAACAGTTCGGCCGAGGCGTAGGCGGTGCGGCCGATGGCGGTGTCGGCCGCCGGGTTGAACGGCGAGGTCCAGAAGCTACGGGCCAGTTGCGCGCCGACCCGGAACGGCAGGGCCGACTGGTAGGCGAGTTCATGAAAGGCGTAGAGCATGACGATCCGATACGGCCGAGCGCCGTTTGTGCAGGGCAACATATAATGCATCACCCTGCAAAAGGATTATGGGGTCGCTGCTAACCCCGCGCCATCGCCTGTTCGATGATCCTGGTCGTCTTGTCCGGACCCATTCCATAGGCGACGGCGGTGCGGAACTTGCCGTCAGGGCCCATCAGATAGACGGTCAGGGAGTGGTTCATCGTATAGCCCTCGCCCTCGCCGACCTTTTGATAGAAGGCGCGGTAGGCCTTGGCGGCGGTCGCCACCTGTTCGGGCGTGCCCGTCAGACCGATGGTCCCCTTGGGAAAGCCGTCGGAGGACAGATAGTCCTTCAGCGCCTGGGGCGTGTCGCGTTCAGGGTCGATGCTGACGAAGACGATCTGCAGATTGTCCGCCTTGTCGCCCAGGCGCTGCTGCACCGCACCCAGCTCGGCCAGGGTGGTCGGGCAGAACTCGGGGCAGTAGGTGAAGCCGAAGAAGACCAGGCTCCATTTGCCGTTCAGCATCGTCTGATCGACGGGGCGCCCATCCTGGTTGACCAGTTTGAAGTCGCCGCCGACCAGGGGCTGGCCGGTCGACGTCACCTCGGCGCCGTCCGACGTGGGCGCACGACCGCTGACCACCACGACGGTGATGATGGCCAGCGCCACGGCGATGGCGATGCAGGCGCCCGCGAACAGCAGGATGGAACGACGCGGCATGACGGCCTCTCACGAAACGGATGTGATCGGTCTATAGAAGGCGTGTGACCTCGACAGAAGCCCGCATGGCGCCGCACGGCGCATCCTCTTCGGAGCCGTTGAACGGCTGGAGCGATGCGCCGCGTCGCGGCCGCGGGTTTTCGCTGCGGACCCTGATCGTTCTGCGCTGGCTGACCATCATCGGCCAGAGCGCCGCGATCCTGACGGCGCATCAGGGGCTGCATTTCCCCCTGCCGCTCTGGCCCTGCCTGATCGTGATCGCCATCAGCGCGGCGGTGAACGTGGGGGCCATGGCGCGGGTGCGCCGGCTGGAGGCCAGCCTGCCGGACGGGCGCACGACGGCGATCCATCTGGGCTTCGACATCTTCCAGCTGGGCGTGCTGCTGGGTCTGACCGGCGGGCTGGAGAACCCGTTCTGCCTGCTGCTGGTCGCGCCCGTCACCATCGCGGCGGCGGCCCTGCCGGCGCGTCAGGCCCTGATGCTGGGCGTGCTGGCCCTGATCGCGGTCGGGGTGCTGTTCTTCTGGTCCGAACCATTGCCGTGGCGGCCGCACGAGAACTTTCACCTGCCGACGCTGTATCGTCTCGGCATGGCCATGGCTTTAGTGACCGGCGTGGTCTTCACCGCCGGCTACGCCTGGCGGGTGGCGGCCGATGCGGAGAAGCTGGAACTGGCCCTGGCGACCACCCAGGACGTGCTGCAACGCGAACAGAGGCTGGCGGCGCTGGGCGGCCTGGCGGCGGCGGCGGCGCATGAGCTTGGCACGCCGCTGGCGACCATTCAGGTGGTGGCCAAGGAGCTTCAGCGCGCTTCAGCCCCCGACAGCGACGCGGCCGAGGATGCGGCTCTGATCCTGCAACAGGCCGAACGGTGCCGGGGCATCCTGACCCAGTTGTCGCAGCAGCCCGAGGGCGACGACGCCCTGTATGCCGACGTCTCGCTGAAGGCCCTGCTGGAAGAGGTAGTGGAGCCGCATCGGGGCTTCGACCTGGCCTTCGATGTTCTGGTCAGGACGCCGCCGGGCCAGCCCGCGCCGCGCGTGCGCCGGATGCCCGAGGTGATCCACGGCCTGTCCACCCTGGTCGAGAACGCCGCCGATTTCGCCAAGACGACGGTGCGGGTCCAGGCGGTGGTGGACGCCGGCTGGATCGAGATCGAGATTCTGGACGATGGGCCGGGCTTCGCTGGCGACATCCTGCCCCGGCTGGGCGAGCCCTATGTGACCAGTCGGCCTCAGGGCAAGGCGCGCCAGGCCCTGGCCGCCCAGATCGCCGCCGCCGCCCGACCCTCCAAGCCTCGCGCAACTGTCGAGCCGCCCATCGCCCCCAGCCAGGGCGGCATGGGGCTGGGCTTCTTCATCGCCCGCACCCTTTTGGAACGAACCGGAGGCTCGGTCAGCGTGGGCCAGGGCCTGCCGCAATCGGACGCCCAGACCGAGACACGGGCCGCGCCCCGCGGCGCGCGCGTGGCGGTGCGCTGGGCGCGGCCGGCGCTGGAGGTCGCGGTATGAGGCGATTGGGTCGAAGCGTCGCAGGCAGAACCTTGGCCTTGACCCGCGCGCTACCCGTCCCGACTTGAAGCGGCAGGAGAGAGAAACGCATGTCAGAACTCGAAGCCCGCATCGCCGCCCTGCCCGACAAGTCCCTGCTGCTGCTGGATGACGACCAGGCCCTGCGCACCCGGATGGGGCGGGCGCTGGAGGCGCGCGGCTTTCAGGTGACGACCGCTGAATCCGTCGCAGAGGCGATGCAGCTGCTGCGCGACAAGGCGCCGGCCTTCGCCGTGCTGGACATGCGGCTTGAGGACGGCAACGGCCTGAAGATCGTCGAGGCGGTGCGTGAGAAGCGCGAGGACGCCCGCATCGTCATGGTGACCGGCTACGGCGCCATCGCCACGGCGGTCGCGGCGGTCAAGGCCGGCGCTGTCGACTATCTGTCCAAGCCCGCCGATGCCGACGATGTGGTCAAGGCCCTGCTCGCCACCGGCGATTCGCCTGAACCGCCCGAAAACCCGATGAGCGCAGACCGCGTGCGCTGGGAACATATCCAGCGCGTCTACGAGCTGTGCGACCACAATGTCTCGGAGACCGCGCGCCGCCTGGGCATGCACCGCCGCACCCTGCAACGCATCCTGGCCAAGCGCGCGCCGCGGTAGGCCGAACCCTCAGTCCTCGTCGTCGTCCTCGACCACGTCGGGGATTTCGGGGGTGACCACGGTCGGGGCGATGGTCTTGATCTCGCCCAGCTTGGCGCCGGGGAAGGCCTGAAGCACCGCCTGGACGAAGGGATTGGCCTCGACCTCGGCGCGTTCGGCGGCGCGGGCCTTTTTCTGGACCTCGATGACCGTCTCGGCCCCGCCCTGGCCGTTGGCGGCGATCAGCCAGGTGCGACCAGTCCATTCGCGCAGGCGGGCCGATAGCTTGCGCGCCAGTTCGATGGGCGCGCCCTGGACGCTTTCATAGACGATGGCGCCGGGCTTGAACGAGACCGGCTTCACATACCGCTCCACATCCATCTGAAGTCCGACCTCGCGCTTCTCGCCGATCAGGGCGACGACCTGTTCGAAGGTCTGCGGATCGGGCAGGGCGGGGGCCATCACCGGCCGCGCGGCCAGCTGCGCCGAAGTTCCGCCGCCGCCTCCACCACCGCCACCACGCGGGGCCGAGCCGCCGCCCATCGGTTCACCGGACTGCAGCCGCTTCAGCGCCTCCTCCGGTCCCGGCAGATCGGCGGCATAGGCCAGGCGCACGATCGCCATTTCCACCGCATCGGCCGGATTGGGCGCGCGCCGCACCTCGTCCAGCGCCTTCAGCAGCATCTGCCAGGTGCGCGACAACGTCGCCGCCGGAATGGCCGCGCCCAGGGCCGCCAGCTTCTGCGCCTGATCGTTGGGCAGGCGCGTCGCATTGGGGCCCAGCATCTTGGCGACCGAGGCGGCGTGGCAATGTTCCAACAGGTCGTTGGTCACCTGCACCGGATCGGCGCCGAAGCCGTAGAGGGTGCGGAAACTCTCCAGCGCCTCGGGCGTGCGACCCGCCATGACGCTTTCGAACAGGGCGATGGTCTGGGTCCGGTCGGCCAGGCCCAGCATGTCGCGCACCGTCTCGGTCTTGACCGTCTCGCCGCGCTCGGCCTGGACCAGGGCCTGGTCCAGCAGCGACAGGCCGTCGCGCACCGACCCCTCGGCCGCGCGCGAGATCAGGGCCAGGGCGTCGTTCTCAATCTTCATGCCTTCGCGGTCTGCGATCCGGCCCAGATGCTCGACCAGGATTTCCGGCTCGACCCGACGCAGGTCGAAGCGCTGACAGCGGCTCAGGATCGTCACCGGTACCTTGCGGATTTCGGTGGTGGCGAAGATGAATTTGGCGTGGGGGGGCGGCTCTTCCAGCGTCTTGAGCAGGGCGTTGAACGCCTGCGTCGACAGCATGTGGACCTCGTCCAGCACATAGACTTTGTAGCGCGCCTCGACCGGCGCGTAGCGGACGCTTTCCAGGATGTCGCGAATGTCGTTGACGCCGGTGTGCGACGCCGCGTCCATCTCCATCACATCCATATGCTGGCCGGCCATGATTGCGGCGTCGTGCCGGCCGTGGGCGGTCAGGGTCAGCGACGGCTTGTCGATGACGTCGGTTTCGTTGTTCAGGGCGCGGGCCAACAGGCGGGCGGTGGTCGTCTTGCCGACGCCGCGCACGCCCGTCAGCATGAAGGCGTGGGCGATGCGGCCCGTGGCGAAGGCGTTGGTCAGGGTGCGCACCATCGCCTCCTGACCGATCAGGTCCTCGAAGGTGCGCGGCCGGTATTTGCGCGCCAGCACCTGATAGGCGGCGCCGTCATCGACGTGAGCCGCGACTTCAGCCGGGGCAGGCTTGGTGACGACAGGCGCGGCGACCGGCTCAGGCGCCGCCGCGGCGGGTGCGCCGAACATATCTTCGGTGTTCTCGTCGCGTTCGACGACGTCGTCCTCTTCCCAGGGCGGGCCGTCGAGATTCTTGTCGCTGTCCGTCATGGGAGGAAGTCTTACAGCGGGCGAGGTCCGCAGCGAAGCGGCCGTTCACCCAAAAGGCTGGATTATCTCGGATTGGAAACGCGGCGCTAGGACTCGGTCATGCAGGCAAGTTCATCAGCCGTACGTGCTGGTACCCTCGCATCTGCAAGTCCTTAAGAATTCCAATGACGTCGGTGTATCGATTGGATGCTTTCGGCCCGACGTAGATCGGGTTCCTGACATCGAGGCCCATTTCGTACAGGCGGCGACCGATTTCACTTGCGGGAGTACGTTGAGATTTGTCGCCGTTGTACGTCGAAATCTGGACGGTTCCGTCAGGGTTGAGATCGATCTGAGCGCCGTTTGTCTGAAGCGCCGTCTCGTAACAGCCCATCGTCCGGTAGACGCTGAACCCCGTCAACTGCGGTCGCGGCTCCGCGGGCGCCGATCCACAGGCGCACAACCCCAACAATCCAAGGAGCCATACAGGTCTCATAGGACGACGTTCGCAGAAGTTGTGGCATATCACAACCGTCTGCCCTGGCGTTCAAAAAATGGTGCGCCAAACGCGCTCGAGCAGCGAGCCTCCGTGCGGCGAGCGCTAGCGCAAAAAAGAGGAAGTAGAGACCGCGACCCGAAGGGGAATTCGTTGTGGCTGCTGCCTTCCGGCCCTGACCAGATTGGCGAAACCTTCGCCCGCGATCTCCAAGCGGAGATATGACTGGTGCGGCGGTTGGAATCAAGAGCTACAAACCCGCATGGCCCATCAGAACACCTTCGCCGGCAATCCGCTCGATCGGGCCGGGGACCTGAGGAATGATCCCGACTGGCTGGCCGAGCAGGCCGCCAAGCGCTACGCCCAGGCTCTGGTGCTCTGGGAAGGGCGGCCGCTGATCGAGGAGACGGGCGAGGGGCCGAGGCTGGCGTGGCTGCAGATGCGCCATGCGCGCACCCTGGTGCGCGATCGCGAGGCGTTTCTGGGCCTGTGGAATGACGAACCCGTCTTCGCTATCGAGTTCGAAGGCTCGATCGATCCGACCGACGGGCCGCTGGCCGGGCTGGGCGTCTTTCAGGAGATGCGCGCGGCGGCGGCGATCCTGCCGGCGGCGGATGCGGCGATCGCGGGCGGGGCCAAGAGCCTGTTCGACTGGCGACGCAAGCACGGCTTCTGCGCCAACTGCGGCACGCTGAGCGAGACGGCGTCGGGCGGCTGGAAGCGGATTTGCCCGGCCTGCGGGACCGAGCATTTCCCGCGCGTCGATCCGGTCACCATCATGCTGCCGGTCTATAAGGGCGGGGCCGAACCCATCTGCTTGGTTGGCCGTCAGGCGGCCTGGCCTGCCGGACGGATGTCGGCTCTGGCCGGGTTCCTGGAACCGGGCGAATCCATCGAGGAGGCCTGCGCCCGCGAGGTGAAGGAAGAGGCCGGCCTGACCGTGATCGCCACGGCCTATCACTCCAGCCAACCCTGGCCCTTCCCGTCGCAACTGATGATCGGCCTGATCGCGGAGGTGTCGGACGATCAGGCGCAACCGGAACAGACCGAACTGGAAGCCGTCGCCTGGCTGACGCGGGCCGAGGCGCGCGCCGTGCTGGCGGGCGAGCATCCGAGCATTCAGGCCCCGCCGCCCTTCGCCATCGCCCACAGCCTGATCCAGGACTGGGTCGACGAGGTCTAGGCCAGCGCCCGCGCCGCCTCCAGGTCGGCGGGATTGTCGACGGACAGGGGGGCTTCGTCGATGACGGCGGCCCAGATCTGCATGCCCATTTCCAGGGCGCGCAGCTGTTCCAGCTTCTCGCGTTTTTCCAGCGGCGACGGCGGCGCGGCGCAGAAGCGGTTCAGCGCCTCACGGCGATAGCCATAGACGCCGATGTGGCGCCAGACGGGGGCGTCGCCATACAGGGTTGAGCGGGTGAAATAGAGGGCGCGCGCCTGGCGGTCGCCTTCGCCCAGGGCCAGCACCGCCTTGACGACGTCCGGATTGGTCCGGTCCGACGCCTCGGCCTCGGCGGCGACCAGGGTGGCGATGTCGCAGGTCGGCTCGCCGTGCAGAATGGCGGCGCAGGCGACGGCCAGACCCGGGCTGGCGAAGGGCATGTCGCCCTGGACGTTGATGACGGCGTCGAAATCGCCCTCTGGGTCGATGGCGTCCACGGCGGCGCGAATGCGGTCCGAGCCCGACGGAAGGGCGGGATCGGTCAGGACAGCGCGGCCGCCTGCGGCTTCCACCGCCTCGACGATCTCGGGATCGCCAGCGGCGACCACGACCGGCAGGCCCGAGGCCTCGGCCTGGCGATAGGCGCGCACGATCATGGGCGTGTCGCCGATCAGGGCCAGCGGCTTGTTCGGCAGGCGGGTGGCGGCCATGCGAGCCGGTATCATTATCAACGGATTCATCGACTTCCCTGACGCCTGTCTGGCCCGTCGCGCGTTGGGCCGGTTGCGAAGGCGGCGCTACCGTGCCAGAGACGCCAAAGCAAGATTATGTCCGGGGCGTGTTTTCGAGGGGCCCGGCCGGCAGAGGGAAACGACCAGGCGTATGAGCGGCGATCTTAAGTGGAACAAGATTTTCGGCGCGGCTCTGGGGACGGCGTTCGTCATCCTGGTCGTCCAGCAGGCCTCGGGCCTCGTCTATCATTCGGAAGCGCCCGAAAAGATGGGCTATTTCGTCGATGCGCCGGAAGAGGCCGCCGGCGGTGAAGCCGCTGAACTGGCGCCCGACTGGGGCACGGTGCTGCCGACCGCCGATCTGGCCGCCGGCGAGGCCGCCTTCGCGCGCTGCCAGGCCTGCCATGACGCGCATCAGGGCGGCGCCGACAAGATCGGTCCGAACCTGTGGGGCGTGGTCGGCGGTCCGGTCATGCACCGTCCGGGCTTCGCCTATTCTGACGCCATGGCCAAGCACAAGGCCGAGGCGCCGACCTGGGGCTATGACCAGATCAACAGCTTCATTACGGCTCCGGCCAAATATGTGCCCGGCACCAAGATGTCCTTCGCCGGCATCCGCGACACCCAGACGCGCATCAATCTGATCGCCTGGCTGCGCACGCAGGGCTCGGGCGGCTTCGCCATCCCGGCGCCGGATCCCACCCGTCAGCCTGGCGCGGCCGCGCCGGCCGCCGGCGCGCCTGCGACGGGCGAGGCCCCGGTGACCGAAGGCGCTGCGGCGACCGAAGCGACCGGCACGACCCCGGCCGCCGGCGCCCCCGCCGCGTCTCAGGCG
>NZ_WJWX01000037.1:0-21768 GCF_009661015.1 Brevundimonas sp. SPF441
GCCCCGCCCCTTTACCCCGCCGCCTATCCGCAGGTCGTCGGCGTCACCGCCGTCAACGCCCAGGGCCGCGTCATTGCCGAAGCGGGGCGCGGAGATCAGGTCGATTACGCCGCGCCGGGCGCCGACATGGCCGCCGCCGGACGCGCCGGCAGTTTCGTTTCGGTGCGCGGCACCTCCTTCGCCGCGCCGCTGGTCGCAGGCCTGATCGGGAAGTCCGGCCGCCAGGGTTTGAACGCGATCGACGCCGGCGCATCCGGCCGCGACGCCGTCTATGGACAAGGTGTGGTGGGCCTCTCCCTTCGCACCCCGCCCGCCGCTGTCGGCGCGCGCGGTCGACTGCCGTCGTAAAAAAGATTCGTCTGCCGGGATGAAACTGACCGACGGCGTCGTTGGACCCTGTGAGGGCGATCAAAGCCCGGAACAACAGGAGATACGACCATGAAAAAGACCCTGATGACCGCGACCGTCGCCTTCGGCCTGATGCTGGCCGGCGCCTCGCAGGCTCAGATCCTGGGCGGCTCGGGCGGTCTGGGCGGTAATCTCGGCGGCAGTCTGGGCGGCCAAGTCGGCGGCCTGACCGGCGGCGCGACGGGCGCCGGCTCGCTGACCGGAAACCTGGGCGGTTCGCTGGACAGCTCGCGCGTCACCGATCATGCGACCTCCACCCTGACCCGCGCCGAACGCCGCGCTCAACAGGCCCGCGCCCGCGCTGAGGCCACGGCGGCCCGCACCCGAGACGCCGCAACCTCGACGGCAAGGACGACGGTCGGCACAGCCCAAACCACCGCTGGCGCCGCACGTGATCGCGCGGCTGGTCTGGCACAAGGCGCCGTATCGACCGTGAACTCCGCCTCGGTCTCCGGCTCGGCTTCGGGCGACGCATCCAGCTCCGCCTCGACCTCGCGCGGCGATGCGGCGACCTCGGGCTCGGCCAACGGTTCGGCTTCCGCCTCACGCAGCGGCGTTGCGCTGTCGGCCGGCGCCAGCGCAAACGGCTCGGCCAACGCCGGCGCCAAGCCCAACTGATCCTGAGTGGATTCTAAAGGCCCCCGGAGCATGCGCTCCGGGGGTTTTGTCTTATCCGATCAAAGCCCGCGCCGCCGCCCGCGCCTCGTCGGTGATTTCCGCTCCCGACAGCATGCGCGCGATCTCTTCCTGACGGCGCTGGTCGTCCAGGGCGACGACGGTGGTGGTGGTCAGGCCGTCGCGGTCGCCCTTCATCACCTTCCAGTGGGCATGGCCGCGCGCGGCGACTTGCGGACTGTGCGTTACGACCAGGACCTGGGCGCCGTTCGACAGGCGTTTCAGACGCGATCCGACGGCTTCGGCCACCGCGCCGCCGACTCCCTGATCCACCTCGTCGAAGATCATCACGGGCTGACGGATGTCCTCGCGGCTTGCGAGGGCCGCCTTCATCGCCAGGGCGAAACGCGCCAGTTCGCCGCCTGAAGCGATGGCGTCCAGCGGGCCGAAGTCGGTTCCGGCGTTGGTCGCAATCTGGAAGCGCACCGTCTCGACGCCGTCCGGCCCGCGTCGGCCCTCGATCGGCTCCAGAGCCACGCGGAACCGCGCGCGCTCCAGCTTCAGAGGGCCCAATTCTCCCATGACGGCGGCGGTCAGCCGTTCGGCGGCCGCTTCCCGCGCCGAGGTCAGGAAAGTGGCCGCCAGATCATAGGCTTCCGCCGCCTCGGCCGCCTCGCGCCCGGCATTGGTCAGCGCCTCCTCCCCATCCTCGATCAGCCGAAGCTGCTCGCGCAGGCGAATGCGCAGGGTCGGCAGGGCGTCGACCGTGGTGTGCAGCTTGCGGGCGGCGGCGCGCAGGGCGAACAACCGCTCCTCCGCCTTGTCCAGACGGCCGGGCTCATAGTCGAAGGCGTCGGCGGCGGCGTCTACGGCGGCGAGGGCTTCCGCCGCCTCGACCATGGTGCGGTCGATCGCCTCCACGGCGGCTGACAGTTTGACGATGACCGGATGATCGCCCTCAGCGCCCGCTTGCCCTGCCCTCTGGCGCGCATGTTCGACGGCCCTCAACGCCGCGCCCAGCTTCTGGCTCAGCTTGTCGCCGCCCAGCTGAGTGCGCGCATCGCCTAAATCGGCGATGGCCTTTTCGGCGGCGCCCAGCAGGGCGCGTTCGCCTGCCAGTTCCGTCTCTTCGTCGGCGCGCGGATCCAGCGCATCCAGTTCCGAGAGGTTCAGGCTGATTTCTTCGCGCCGCGCATCGGCGTCCGCCGCCTGCGCCTTCAGCTCCGCCAGCTTCGCCTCGGCGGCCTTGAGCTTGGCGGAGGCCGACGCGACCGCCGACAATTGAGGCTGCAGTCCGCCATAGGCGTCCAGCGACGCGCGGTGCGTTCGCCAGTCCAGCAGGCCCACCGTCTCATGCTGGCCGTGCACCTCGACCAGGGCCGCGCCGATCTCGCGCACGGCCGTCACACCGGCCGGCTGATCATTGACATAGGCCCGGCTGCGACCGTCGGCGCCCAAGACGCGGCGAAGGATCAGATCCTCCCCCGGCTGCACATCAAACCCCTTGTCGGCGATCAGGGCCAGCAGATCGGGATCGTCGGGGGCGGAGAACACGGCGGTGGCCACAGCCTGTTTAGCGCCATTTCGCACCAGGCCTGCATCGCCCCGCCCGCCGAGCGCCAGGCCGAGCGCGTCCAGAATGATCGACTTGCCGGCTCCGGTTTCGCCGGTCAGCACGGTCAGGCCGTTCTCGACCTCGAGATCGAGCACGTCCACCAGGACGACGTCACGAATGGAAAGGGCGGTCAGCATCGCGTCAGGCGCCGGCGGAACGAATCATGACCGACAGAATCCCGATCCCCGCCGGATTGCACAAGCCGTCGCGTGATCAGCCCGGAATGATCCGCTGCAGCCAGCTTTCGCGCTTGCCCTCGGGTGCCTTGTCCGGCGTCTGGCCGTTTTCGGTCAGCAGCGCATAGGCCTCGGCGTACCAGGGGCTGCCCGGATAATTGTAGCCCAGCACGGCGCCGTTACGCGTCGCCTCTTCCTTCAGACCCAGTTGGAGGTTGACCTCGACCAGGCGATACAGGGCTTCGGGCGTGTGCGAGGTGCGCTGGAAGTCCGGGTTGGCGATCACGGCTTTGTAACGGTTCAGGGCCGCCAGCGGCTGGTTGGCGCGCTGATAGTAGCGGCCGATGTTCATTTCCTTGCCGGCCAGCTGGTCGTTGACCATGTCGATCTTGACGGCGGCGTCCGACGCATAGGGCGTGCCCGGATAGCGGCGCGACACATCCTTCAGACCGGCCAAGGCCGCGGTGGCGTAACCCTGATCGCGCCCCACGTCGGTGATCTGCTCGAAGTTGCAGACGGCCTTCATGTAGAAGGCGTAGGACGCCGACGGGTTGCCGGGGAACAGTTGGATGAACCGGTCGGCCGCCGCGATGGCGTCGGCATAGGCGTTGTTCTGATAGTAGGCGTAGATCTGCATCAGGATCGAACGACGCGCCCAGTCCGAATAGGGATGCTGGCGTTCCACTTCCTGGAAATAGTCCACGGCGTCGGACCAGCGGCGCTGCTGCAGCCGATCATAGCCGGTGTTGTAAAGCGCCTCGACCGGACGTTCCTCATAGGCCAGCTTGGGGCGGTTCTTGCCCGCGCAGCCTGAAATCGTCACTGCGGCGAGCGCGGCGGCCATCAGCACCATGCCGGAACGGAACTTAGAAGCGGACAAGGACGACCCCATGACGTGTGAAGGACGGCCCTGAAGCCGTTCCCCGGAAACCAACGCGGCGACCTCTAGCACCCGCAACCGAGCCGCGCCATGCCGAGGAAAACTCAGCATACGACTTGCCCTGCCCGGCTCCACTGGTAAAGAGCGCGCCAACCGACCGCCGTTCATGGGGGGCGGATGACGGCGAAAGGATGACCGGCCGATGAAGCTGCTCTCAGGCAACTCCAACCGCGCACTGTCCCAGGCGATCGCCGACCACCTGGATGCGCCCCTGACCAAGGCCCAGGTCAAGCGGTTCGCCGACAACGAGGTCTTCGCCATCATCGAGGAAAACGTCCGCGGCGAGGACGTCTTCATCCTGCAGTCGACCTCCTATCCGGCCAACGACAACCTGATGGAGCTGCTGATCATAACCGACGCTCTGGTGCGGGCATCGGCGAAGCGGATCACGGCCGTCATCCCCTATTTCGGCTATGCGCGTCAGGATCGTAAGACCGGCGGCCGCACGCCGATTTCGGCCAAGCTGGTCGCCAATCTGATTACCCGCGCCGGCGCCGACCGCGTCCTGACGATGGATCTGCACGCCGGTCAGATCCAGGGTTTCTTCGACATTCCGACCGACAATCTGGTCGCGACCCCCGTGTTGGCGCAGGACATCAAGGAAAACTACGCCCGCGGCGACGACCTGATGATCGTCTCGCCCGACGTCGGCGGCGTGGTGCGCGCGCGTTCGCTGGCCAGCCGCCTGGACGCCGATCTCGCCATCGTCGACAAGCGCCGGCCCAAGGCGGGCGAGAGCGAGGTCATGAACATCATCGGCGACGTGCAGGGCCGCCGCTGCATCCTGTTCGACGACATCGTCGATTCGGGCGGCACCTTGGTCAACGCCGCCAAGGCCCTGATCGACCAAGGTGCGACCGAGGTTTCGGCCTACATCAGCCACGGCGTCCTGTCCGGCCCCGCCGTCCAGCGCATTACCGACGGTCCGCTGAAGGAGCTGGTGATCACCAACTCCATCGAGCAACCCCACGAAGTTTTGAACTGCCCGAAAATCCGAGCGGTTTCCGTGGCTCCGCTGGTCGGAGAGGCTATCCGACGGATCGCGAACGAAGAATCGGTGTCGAAACTGTTCGATTAACCTTCGGATAACCATAAGGCCCGCCTTATAAGCGCCAACAGTATTGGCGCTTTTTGCGCGCGTATTCGCCTGAGGAAGTCTCCATGAAAACGGCCCTACTGAGCCGCGGTCTGTCGGCCGCCGCCCTCGCCGCCGCTGTCCTGCTCGCCAGTTGCGAGAGCGGACCCTCGAAGGCCGAGCTGGAAGCCCAGCGTCTGGCGGCGGAACTGGCCGCCCGCAAGCCGCCCCCCGTGTCCCTGAATCAGGGCGTGGCGGACGCCGCCGCGATCTACGTCGCCTTCCTGCGTGAAGCCCAGACGATCCAGCCTGGCGGCTTCCCCGATGCGGAATCGATTCAGGCCGCCTTGCGCAAGGGGTCGGCCTATGACGCCGACCAGCTGTCGCGCGGCCTGATCGCTTACGGCGCCATCATCGCCCTGCAGTCGCCCGAATTCGTCGCCGGCGTGCAGCAGTATGCGATCGATCCGGCGCAGCGTCAGCGCATGGTCGCCCAGATCGTCGCCGACCCGGCCTACGCCGCCACCCTGCCCGGCGCCGATGCGGCCGCCGGCCTGATCTCGGCGACCGTCGGCAAGGACGCCATCGCCATGCGCGCCATCGCCGAGGCGATCGAGCAGGACGCCTACACCATCCAGGGCCGCAGCGATCCCCGCCGCCGCTGGGCCATCACGCCGATTCCGAACCGCGAAGTGCGGCTGGAAAGTGCAAAGACCCTGTCGGCCGTGAAGATGCTGCCGTCGCCCGAGGAATCGAGCCGCTTGTTCGCCGCCGCCAACAGCGGCACGGGCTTGGGCCTTGAGCCTTCGCGCAAGGGCCCGCCCTACACCCCCGCCGTCGTCCGCTCTCTGGCCATCGCGGCTCTGGGCGCGCTCGGCGCCGGCGGCGACGAGGCCCGGGTCAATACCGAGGCCCTGACGCACGAGCCGAACAGCGAGTTCTGCATGGATATGTCCAAGCTGATGCTGTTCCAGTGCCTGGCCGCCTCACGCCCTAGCTACGAGGACATCTTCTGCCTGGGCCGTCACATCACCCGCGACCTGGCGACCTGCACCACTGAGGCGACGCAGATCACCACCATCGTCGTCGGCGACCCTCAGGAAACCGGCGCCGCGCCGGCGCGCACGCCTATCTCCGTCACCGTCCCGCAAGCGACGCCTGTTCCGACCCCGGCCGTTGCGACCACCCAATCGCTGAACACGACACCCTCGCGCTAAGCGACTTCGAACAGAGCAAGGCCCGCTCCGAGCGATCGGAGCGGGCCTTTTTCGTGGGCGAGCGGCCTATTCGTAACCGTGCGCCGCTTCGTTGATGACCTGTGACGGCATGGACGAGAAGTCCACGGCGACGGGCGTCGCGGTCTTGGATTGATAGGTCCGAAGCACGTGCGTCAGGCGACGACGCACCTCACGCTCGGCCTCCGTGCCGGTGTCGAGCGCCAGGGGCGCCAGGCAGAAGTCAATGATGGCTTCGGTTCGGGTCAGCGGTTCCATTTGCGGGTTCCTTTCCGGGTTAAGCCGCGTGGGTGAACTGGGCGGTCTCGGTCGAGTCCTTCAGCGCCGTCGTCGAAGACGTGCCGTTGGAGATGACCGTGGCGACCTGGTCGAAATAGCCGGTGCCGACTTCGCGTTGGTGACGCGTGGCGGTGTAGCCGATGGCCTCGTTGGCGAACTCGCGCTGTTGCAGCTCCGAATAGGCCGCCATGCCGCGATCGCGATAACCGTCCGCCAGCTCGAACATCGAGTTGTTCAGGCTGTGGAAGCCAGCCAGGGTCACGAACTGGAACTTGTAGCCCATTGCGCCCAGCTCGCGCTGGAACTTGGCGATGGTGGCGTCGTCCAGCTTGGCCTTCCAGTTGAAGGACGGCGAGCAGTTGTAGGCCATCAGCTTGCCCGGATGGGCCTTCTGAACCGCCTCCGCGAACTTCTTGGCGTCGTCCAGATCCGGGTGCGACGTCTCCCACCACAGCAGGTCGGCGATATTGGCGTAGGACAGGCCGCGCGCGATGCAGTGGTCCAGACCCGTGCCTTCCTTCAGGCGGAAGAAGCCTTCAGGCGTGCGGTTGTCGCGATCGATGAAGGGCTGGTCCCGCTCGTCGATGTCCGAGGTGATCAGTTGCGCGCTCTCGGCGTCCGTGCGCGCGACCGTGATGGTCGGCGTGCCCATGACGTCGGCGGCCAGACGGGCGGCGACCAGATTGCGCTCATGCGCCTGGGTCGGGATCAGAACCTTGCCACCCAGGTGGCCGCACTTCTTTTCCGACGCCAGCTGGTCCTCGAAGTGAACGCCGGCCGCGCCCGCCTCGATGAAGGCCTTCATGATCTCGAAGCTGTTCAGCGGCCCGCCGAAACCGGCTTCCGCGTCGGCGACGATGGGAACGAACCAGTCGCGCTTGGCCCCGCCCTCGGCATGCTCGATCTGATCGGCGCGCTGCAGTGTGCGGTTGATGCGGCGGCACAGTTCCGGCGCGGCGTTGGCCGGGTACAGCGACTGGTCGGGGTACATGGCGCCGGCCGTATTGGCGTCCGCCGCGACCTGCCAGCCAGACAGATAGATAGCCTTCAGGCCCGCGCGGACCATCTGCATGGCCTGGTTGCCGGTCACGGCGCCCAACGCATTGATGAAGGGTTCGTCGTGCAGCAGTTGCCACAGGCGGTTGGCGCCCCGCTCGGCCAGCGTATGGGTGATCGGCACCGAGCCGCGCAGGCGCAGGACGTCCTCAGGAGTGTAGGGGCGCTCGATGCCGTCGAAACGGCCGGCGGGCGAAGGCACCAGATCGGCGAAGGTGGTCATGATCAAACTCGGTCTCTGAAGGGCGCGGCCGCAGCCGCCGTCTCGGAGACAAGAACACGCACCGGTCAAAACTGATACAGACCGAACCCCATCAACGAAGTCATCTTGTCATACTATGACTTTGCCTATTCGGTCACGTTGTGACATCGTGCGGTGATGAACACCGCCGCTGACCGCAAGCTGTTTCTGGGCGCCCGGCTCAAGCGGCTGCGGCGCGATCTCGGCCTGACCCAGACCGCCATGGCTGCCGACCTGGACGTTTCGCCCAGCTATCTCAATCACATAGAGCGCAATCAGCGCCCGGTCTCAGCTCAGCTGCTGCTGCGATTGGCGGACACCTATGACGTCGATCTGCGCGCGCTGAACCAGGGTGGCGCGGCGGACGAGGCGCGTCTCACGGAGATCCTGACCGACCCGCTGTTTAAGGGTTTGTCCGCCCCCCGGCATGAACTGGTGCAGCTGTTGGAAGAGGCGCCCGGTGTGGCCGACGCCCTGCTGCGCCTCTATCAGGCCTTCGACGACGGCCGCACGCGTGCCCGCGCCGCCGCCGAGACGGGCGAGAGCCCGATCGAGACCAGCCCGGCCGAATGGGTGCGCGAATACATCCAGTCGCGCGGCAACCATTTTCCCGAACTGGACCAGATGGGCGAGGCCCTGTCCGACGCCCTGTCCGCCGAGGCGCCCGCCCACGCCGACGGCTTCGAACCCGCCGCCCGTCATCGGCTGGCGGCCAAGCACGACCTCGGCGTCCGCACTCTGCCGGCCGAGGTCATGGTGGAATGGACCCGCCGCTACGACCTGCACCGCCGCCGGCTGTTGCTGTCGGAAACCCTGGGGCCGTCCTCACGCGCCTTCGCCATCGCCTATCAACTGGCCCTGGCCGAGCAGGGGCCGGCGCTCAACGCGCTGGCGGAGACCGCCGGCGCCCCGGACGGGCCGACTCGCTCCCTGCTGAAGGTCGCCCTGACCAACACGCTCGCCGCCGCGACCCTGATGCCCTACGCCGCCTTCCAGCGGGCGGCGGAAGAGACGCGCTATGACCTGGCTCGGCTCCAGGCCCGGTTCGGCGTCAGCTACGAACAGGCCGCGCACCGCCTGACCACCCTGTCGCGCCCCACCGCGCGCGGCGTGCCCTTCTTCCTGATGCGGGTCGATCAGGCGGGCAACATCTCCAAACGCTATGCGGCGGGCGCCTTTCCCTTCTCGCGCTTCGGCGGCGCCTGCCCGCGCTGGCGGCTGCATTCGGCCTTCCGCACGCCCGGCCGCATCGTCACCCAGATCATCGAGACTCCAGATGGCGGCCGCTGGTTCACCTTCGCCCGCACGGTCGAGCGGCAAGGCCACGACGGCTATGGCGAGCACCACGACCTCGCCGTCGGCCTGGGCTGCGAACTGCGTCATGCGCATCGTCTGGCCTACGCCCACGGCATCGACCTGCAGAACCCCGAGGTCACGCCCATCGGCCCGGCCTGCCGCCTGTGCCACCGCCACCCGTGCGCCGAACGCGCCGCCGCCCCCATCGACCGCCCGCTGGCGGTCGATGACTGGTCCAAGTCGGTCAGCCCCTATCCGTTCGGCGCGGCCTGAGGCCTAGCGCCTCTGATCGGTCGTGCGGTCGCGGATGGCGTTGAACTCGGCCGTCGGCTTCCACGCAGGCCAGCTCTCGCTGTCGGCCACCGTCAGCCCCAGCCGATACAGCAGGTCCAAGTTCTGCAAGGCGGCCGTGAAGTCGTAGTCGGCCCGCCATTCGTCGGTCAGCTTGTGATAATATTTGGCCATCGCGCCCTCGTAATAGGGCTTGCCCGCCTCGATCCCGCCCTCGACGAAATCGCGGCCTGTCCACGGCATCAGGGCCGGCACCCCGCCGGCCGCGAAGTTGAAGTGGTCGGAGCGGTAATAGAAGCCTTCCTCCGGATAGCCGTCGCCCGTCACGACCCGCCCCTGCACGGCCGCAAACCGGCCCAGGATATCCTCCAACTCGGACTTGCCCACGCCGAACACCGCCACGTCGCGCGTCGCTGGCGTGAAGGGCAGCATGTCGATGTTGATGTCCGCCGCCGTCTTGGCCAGCGGATAGACCGGATCGGCAGCATAGGCCTCCGACCCCAGCAGCCCCTGCTCCTCGGCCGTGACGTGCAGGAAGACCACGGTGCGCTTCGGCGCCGGTCCAGCCTTGAACGCCCGCGCCATCTCGATCAGACCGGCCGTCCCCGACGCATTGTCCCAGGCGCCGTTGAAGATGTCGTCGCCCTCGGCATTGGGCGTCCGGGCCTTGCCGACGTGATCCCAGTGGGCGGAATAGAAGACGTACTCGTCAGGCCGCTCGGTGCCGGGGATCTTGGCCAGCAGGTTGTTGGAGTGGATGACCTCGGTGGTCTCGGCGATATCGACGCTTAGACGCGCGCCCAGATCCAGAACGCCCCCCAAGGCGGTCGTCTTCGCCCGCTCGACGGCGGCTTCCAGGGGCGCGCCGCCGATCACTGTCGCCGTGGCCATGTTGATGGATCCGCTGAACCGCGGGTCCTGCGCGCCCTTGACCGTCATCTGCGGCCGGGTCGCCCCGCCCACGGCGCGACGCCAGCGGTTGTCCTGGTCCTGAAGCGTGATGACGCCCACGGCTCCGCGCTTCAGCGCCTCCTGGGTCTTGTGCGTGGTCGAGCCGTAGAAGTTGGGATCCTCGCCCATCACCGCCGGCTGGCCGCGCAGAATGACCACGACCTTGCCGGTCAGGTCCGCATTGCCATAGTCGTCCCAGGTCGGCCCCGAAATGCCGTAACCGGCGAAAACCAGCGGCGCCTCGGCCGTCACGACCGGTTCCGCCGACCCGGCGCGCAGGGTGATGTCCGTCCCGGAAACCAGCGGATGCGCCACGCCGTCCGCCCCGGTCCAGGACGCCGTCGGCGCCCGCTCCGGCGTGAACCGCACCAGATCGACAGGCTGCAGCCATGATCCGTCGCGCCCGCCCGGCTCCAGCCCCATCGCCTCATACTGCGCCTGCAGATAGGCCAGGGTCAGCCGTTCGCCGATCAGGCCGGGGAACCGTCCCTCCAACTCGTCCGACGCCAGATATTTGATGTGGTCCGACAGGCGCTGGACGCTGAACTGAGGCGTCGCGGCCGAGGCGACGGCGAAGGCGTCCAGCTTGGGCGCCGGCGATGCGACCGGCGTCGTCGCGCAGGCGGCGAGTGCGAGCGCCGCGAGGGCGATCAGGGGTGAACGGCGATGGATCATTGAACTGACTCGACAGGCGAAATGGCAAAGGGGCGGAGATTCCTCCCCGCCCCATCTTGATGTGTGAAAAGACTAGCGGCGTTCGGACGCGGTCGTGGCGCGCACCGGCGCGAACTCCGAACCCGACTTCCACTGCGGCCAGTCGCGACCGTTCGCCAGGGCGCGACCGACATCGTAGAAGACCGTCAGATCCTCAATCATGCCGCTGTAGTCCCAGTCGGGCGACCATTCATCCGCCGCCTGGTGATAGCGTTTGGCGCCGTATTCCGACCGCGCCGCCTCGCGCGCGGCGATCGGTTCGTCGCGGAATTCGCCCCGGCTGCCGGCATAGGCCATCGGCACGCCGCGCTTGGCCAGCGGGAAGTGGTCCGAACGGTAATAGGTGCCGGCCGCATTTTCGTAGTCCGGCACCAGCGACCGCCCTTGCGGCTGGATCGCCGCCGCCAGACGTTCGTCGAAGTCCGACTGGCCATATCCGGTGACGCCCAGACCGGTGACGCGGCCATAGACGTTCATCGAGTCCATGTTGAACCCGCCCACCGTCTTGGCCAGCGGATAGACCGGGTTCACCGCATAGTATTCCGAGCCCAGCAGGCCGCTTTCCTCGCCGGTGAAGCTGATCATCACGATCGAGCGCTCGGTGCGCGGCGCGCGACCGAACATGCGCGCCAGCTCCAACAGACCCGCCGTGCCCGAGGCGTTGTCCACCGCCCCGTTGAAGATGCGGTCGCCGGTCGCATCCGGCTCGCCCATGCCGATGTGATCCCAGTGGGCGGTATAGAGGATCGTCTCGTCCGGATGAGTCGCGCCCGGCAGGCGGGCGATGACATTGTGGCTGGTGACCTGATTGGTGGCCACGTCGAACTCGGTCGAGAAGGATGCGCCGGGCAAGGCGACCGGCTGGAAGTCACGGCTGCGCGCCTGGACCTTCAGCGCGTCGAAATCCAGACCCGCGCGGCGGAACAGATCGACCGCCACGTCACGCTGGATCCAGCCCTCCATCGGCACGCGCTCCGCCGCTGCATTTTGGCGCAGGATGTCGAACTGCGACACGCCCCAGGAGTTGGCGACCGTCTGCCAGCCGTAAGACGCCGGCGCCGTCTCGTGAACGATCAGCACGCCCGCCGCGCCCTGTTTGGCCGCCTCCTCGTATTTGTAGGTCCAGCGGCCGTAGTAGGTCATGGCCTTGCCGCCGAAGGTGTTCAGCGCCGGCTCTTCGAAGTCGGCGTCATTGACCAAAACCACCAGAATCTTCCCACGCAGGTCCTGGCCCTTGAAGTCGTTCCATTGCCGCTCGGGCGCATTGATGCCGTAGCCGACGAAGACCAGCGGCGCGTCCTTCAGGCTGACGTGTTCGGCCGGGCGACGGGTCGAGATGGCGACCTCGCGCCCTTGCGTCATCGGCAGGGTCCAGTCGCCCAGCTTCAGCGAGGCCCGCACATTGGACTGGGTAAAGCGGTTCAGGATCACGTCCTGCGTCCACTGGCCGTTCGGCCCACCCGGCTCGAACCCAACGGCGGCGTAGCCTTCGCTCAGATACCGGATGACCTTTTCCTCGGCCGGTGTGGCGATGCCCCTGCCCTCGAAGCTGTCGTCCGACAGCGTCTTGATGTCCTGCGAGATCCGCGCCGCATCGAAAGTGGGGACCGTGTGAACCGCAGCGGGATTGGACGCCGTGGCGCAGGCGGACAAGGCGGCGCTCGCCAACAACACGGCGGCGAAAGAAGAGACAAGACGCATGAACTGAAGGCCCCACAGCCGAAAACGATACGCGACCCTAGGGGGCGAACTTCTCCCTGTCGATGCTGCGTCCCGGACCTTTCGTCGCAAACGAAAAAGCCCGCCGAGGCGAACCTTGGCGGGCTTAGGATTTCGATCCGGCGGCGATGCCCTTAGTGGGCGACGCCCTTCCAGATGCGGCGGTAGGCGACATAGGTGATGCCGGCGAACAGCAGCAGATAGATCATCACGCCCAGACCGGCCTGCTTGCGCTCGACCATCTTCGGCTCGGACGTCCAGGCGATGAAGGCCGCGACGTCCTTGGCGTATTGATCGACCGTCTGCGGCGAGCCGTCGTCATAGGTCACCTGACCGTTCTGAAGCGGCGGCGGCATGGCGATGAAGCCGCCGGGCGGAACGTCCTTGTGGTCGCCCGTCCAGAACGGCGTCAGGTCGCCGGCCATATAGGGGTTGTAGTGCTGACCCTCGCGGATCTGCAGGCCGGCCGGCGCGGCCTTGTAGCCCGACAGCAGCGAATAGATGTAGTTGGCGCCGTCGTGACGGGCCTTGGCCATGACCGATAGGTCGGGCGGCGCGGCGCCGCCATTGCCCGCCGCCGCCGCCGTGGCGTTCGGATAGGGGGCGCGGAACTTGTCGGCTGGGGTGGCGTCACGCTGGATCGCCTCGCCGGTCTCGCTGTCGATGTCGCCGACCTGGTTTTCCTTGGCCAGAGCCTTCACGACGGGGTTGTCGTTCGGGTTCGGGTACTTCGGATTCCAGAACGGCCCATGACGGTCGCCCAGGTTCCGATAGTGCATCAGGTTCATGCTGTGACAGGCGGCGCAGACCTCGTGATAGACCTTGTAGCCGCGTTGCAGCTGGCCCTGGTCATAGGTGCCGAACGGCCCTTCGAAACTGAACCCGCCCGAGCGCGGATGGGCCGCAGCGCCCGCCGCCATGGCGGGAGCGGCGGCGCTCAACAGACCCAGCGCAATCGCGGCCGAGGTGATGATCGTCTTGAACGACACGGTCTTCATTCCAATCGTCATGATTTTCAGACCTTGTGCTCGACGGCGCCGGCGCCGGTCAGGACCGGCTCGGAGATCGTCGCCGGGATCGGCAGCGGCTGCTCCTTCAACCCGACCAACGGCATGATGATCAGGAAGAAGACGAAGTAGTAGAGGGTAAAGACCCGCGTCAGCCACAGGTAGGAGTTCAGGTCGCCATCGATCAGGGTGAAGGTCTTGAACGACCCGATCACCGGCGCGTCAGGCAGCTGACCACCGCACCAGCCCAGGCCAACGCCCACCACCAGGAAGATGATGAAGAAGGTCCGCATCGTCGGGCGATAGCGCATCGAGCGTACCTTGGAAGTATCCAGCCAGGGCAGGACGAACAGCACGCCGATGGCGCTGAACATCGCCACCACGCCGCCGAACTTGTCCGGGATGGCGCGCAGGATCGCGTAGAAGGGCAGCATGTACCACTCGGGCACGATGTGCGCCGGCGTCTGCAGCGGATTGGCCGGGATGTAGTTGTCGGCGTGGCCCAGCGCGTTCGGCTGATAGAAGACGAAGATGGCGAACAGGATCAGGAACAGGATGATCGCAAAGCCGTCCTTGACCGTGAAATACGGGTGGAAGGGCAGCGTGTCCTTCTTCTCACGATCCTTCGGAATCAGGATGCCGACCGGGTTGTTCTGACCTGCCGAGTGCAGCGCCCAAAGGTGAAGCACGACGCAGCCCAGGATCGCGAACGGCAGCAGATAGTGCAGCGAGAAGAAGCGGTTCAGCGTCGCATTGTCGATCGCCGGGCCGCCGCGCAGCCAGATCAGGATCGGCTCGCCCAGCACGGGGATGGCGCCGATCAGGTTGGTGATGACCTCAGCGCCCCAGAACGACATCTGGCCCCACGGCAGGACGTAACCCAGGAAGGCGGTGGCGATCATCAGGAAGAAGATCACGCAGCCGATGATCCAGATCATCTCGCGCGGCGCCTTGTACGAACCGTAGTAGAGGCCGCGCAGCATGTGCAGATAGACGGCGATGAAGAACATCGACGCGCCGTTGGCGTGGACATAACGGATCAGCCAGCCGCCGTTCACGTCGCGCATGATGCGCTCGACCGAGGCGAAGGCCAGATCGACGTTCGGCGTATAGTGCATGGCCAGGACGATGCCGGTGACGATCTGCGTCATCAGGCACAGGGCCAGGATGCCGCCGAAGGTCCACCAGTAGTTCAGGTTCCGCGGCGTCGGCAGGGACATGTAGTCCGCGCCGAAACGGATGATCGGCAGCCGGGTGTCCAGCCACTTCTCGACGCCCGTCTTCGGGACGTAGGTGCTCTCGTGATCGCTCATGATTCCCCCTTGGTCCTCAGCCGATCTTGACGCGGGTGTCGGACAGATAATCGTATTCCGGCACCACCAGGTTCAGAGGCGCCGGCCCCTTACGAATGCGGCCGGAAGCGTCGTAGTGCGAGCCGTGGCAGGGGCAGAACCAGCCGCCGTAATCGCCCGCGCCAAAGGTCGGCACGCAGCCCAGGTGCGTGCACGAACCGATGACGACCAGATATTTCTCGTGACCCGGCTTGGTGCGCTCGGCGTCGGTCTGGGGCTGTTTCAGGTCCGGAGCGTGATCGTCCGCGATGACCTTCTGCAGCTCGGCCGGGGTACGGTAACGCACGAACACCGGCTTGCCCTGCCATTTGATGACGACCTGCTGGCCTTCCTGAACCTTGGTCAGGTCGAACTCGATCGACGCCAGCGCCAGCGTATCGGCCGCCGGATTCATCTGGTTGATCAGCGGCCATGCGATCATGGCGCCCGCGCCGACCGCTGCGGCGCCCGCCGCGATGTAAATAAAGTCCCGACGATTGGGATCACCGCCCTCAGGGCTATGACCGTCTTCCGTATGCACGACCGATTCGGCCACGTTTCCACCTCTCGAACGCCGCAGAAGACCCCCAAGGGCGTCCCCAGCCACGGCACGAACCAACAAAAGACGCCGGGAATCCCCGACGGCCCGTGACTTGCGCCGCGTGGACGCAAGCTGCTGACGTTTCTTGCGAAACGCTCGCAAACAGACCGCGACAAACCCCCTCGCCGCGCGTATGTCAGGCCTTAGAATGCGTCTCGCCCTTTTTCAACCGGACATTCCTCAGAACGTCGGAGCCTGCATCCGATTGTCGGCCTGTTTCGGCGTCGATCTGCATGTGATCGAGCCCACGGGCTTCCGTTTTGACGACCGCGCCATGAAGCGCGCCGCCCTCGACTACGGCCCGCTGTCCCACATGACCCGCCACGCCAACTGGCAGGCCTTCCAGGCGGATCGTCCGGCCGGGCGGCTGGTGCTGCTTACGACCAAGGGCGCGACTCCCCTGCCCGATTTCGTCTTCCAGCCTGACGACACCCTGCTGTTCGGCAAGGAAAGCGCCGGCGCCCCCGACTATGTCCACGCCGCCGCCGATGCGCGTGTCGTCGTGCCGCTTAGGCCCGACGCCCGCTCGCTGAACCTGTCGGTCACCGCCGGAATCGCCCTGTGGGAAGGCCTGCGCCAGACGGGCGCCGTCGGTCAGTTCTGAGCCGAAGCGGGCTCCTGCCGCGCCATCGACGGGCGGTCGCCGGACTTTGACGCCGCCACGGCCTCGACCGACCGCATCACCCGCAGCAGGTTCTCGCCGGCGATCTTGCGGATGTCGGCCTCAGTCCAGCCCGCCGCCATCAGGGCCGCCAGGATGCGTGGATAGGCGTCCACCCCGCCCATGCCTTCCGGCAGGCTGCCGATGCCGTCGAAGTCGGCGCCCAGGCCGACGTGATCGATGCCCGCCACCTCGCGCACGTGCTGAATATGCGCCACCACGTCGGCCAGAGTCGCCTGAGGCGTCGGATTGGCGGCGGTCCAGGCCGTCAGCCCGGCCTCGACCGCGCCGGGATCGCCGGGGTTCAGGGTCTTCAGCCGCGCTTCCTCGCCCGCCTTGGCCCCGTTCCAGGCCCGCACCGCCTCGGACACGAAACCGGGGGCCAGGTTGATCATCACGATGCCGCCGTCCTGCGGCATCATCCGCAGCACCCGATCCGGCACATTGCGCGGATGATCCGTGACCGCCCGCGCCGACGAATGGGAGAAGATCACCGGCGCATCGGACACGCGCATGGCGTCCAGCATCGTCTCCTCGGAGACGTGGCTCAGGTCGACCATCATGCCCAGCCGGTTCATCTCCTTGACCACCGCCTCGCCAAACGGGCTGAGGCCGCCCCATTTCGGCGCGTCCGTCGCGCTGTCGGCCCAGGTCGTGGTCTTGGAGTGGGTCAGCGTCATGTAGCGCGCGCCGGCCCGGTAGAACTCGCGCAGCAGGGCCAGGGAATCGTCGATCGAATAGCCGCCCTCCATCCCGATCAAGCTGGCGATACGGCCCGACTTGAACACCGCATCCACCTCGTCCGCCGTGGTCGCCAGGCCAAAGGTGTCGGGATGGGCGGCGATGATGCGTTTGGCCGTATCGATCTGCTCAAAGGTTTCCTCAACCGCCTCCAGCGGCGTCAGGCTGGCAGGCACATAGACGGACCAGAACTGCCCTCCGACGCCCCCGGCCCGCAGGCGCGCGATATCGGTATGCAGTTTGGTCGACGCCACCAGATTCTTCGTCAGATCAACGGCGTAAACGTCATTTCCGTACTGCTGTCGCAACGCCCACGGCAGGTCGTTGTGCCCGTCGATCAGGGGCGTGGTCTTCAAAATCTCCATCACACGCGCCTCATCGGCGTCCTGAGCGTGCGCCACCCCTCCCAGCGCGAGCGATACGACGGCGACGGAAACGAGACGGCGGATCATGGGCGGGCTTCCTGAAAACGGCAGACGGCCATTAGCGCCCGCGATTCTGCTTATGACAACCTGTCCGGATGACGCCGCCGCCGCGACGTGGTTCAAGCGCGCCATGAGCGACGCCGTCTTCTCCGATCCGCTCGACCTGAAGAAGGTCGAGACCCGCGCCTGGTTCGAACATCTGCGCGACCGCATCCATGCCGCCTTCGAAACGCTGGAGGATGCCGCCCCCGCCGACCTGTTCCCCGGCGAGCCCGGTCGCTTCGCCCGCACCGCATGGGAACGGCCCGAGGGCGGCGGCGGCGTCATGGGCATGATGCACGGTCGCCTGTTCGAAAAGGTCGGCGTCCACGTCTCGACGGTGCATGGCGCCTTTCCCCCCGACTACGCCAAAAACGTGCCCGGCGCCGACGTCGATCCGCGCTTCTTCGCGACGGGGATCAGCCTGATCTGCCACCCCGTCAGCCCGCGCATTCCGGCCGTGCATATGAACACGCGCTTCATCGCCACGACAAAAAGCTGGTTCGGCGGCGGCGGCGACCTGACGCCCGTGCTGATGGCGGATCGCCGTCAGGATCACCCCGACACCGTCGCCTTCCACGCCGCCATGCAGGCCGCTTGCGACGCCCACGACCCGACCTGGCACGCCAAATACAAGGCGTGGTGCGACGAGTATTTCTATCTGCCCCACCGCAAGGAGCCGCGCGGCACCGGCGGCGTCTTCTACGACCATCACGACAGCGGTGACTATGACCGCGACTTCGCCTTCACCCGCGACATCGGCCTGGCCTTCCTGGACGTCTATCCCCGCATCGTCGCCGGCCGCATGGCCGAGCCCTGGACGGCCGAGGAGCGCGAGGAACAGCTGATCCGCCGGGGCCGCTACGTCGAGTTCAACCTGCTCTACGACCGCGGCACCATGTTCGGACTGAAGACGGGCGGCAACGTCGACTCGATCCTGTCGTCCATGCCGCCGGTGGTGAAGTGGCCCTAGCCCATCGCCTCGACAAACACGTCGCCGGCCCGGCTGCGATACCGTTCGCGGTGTCGTAACAGGCGGAACGGCCGCTCCGGCAGGGTGAAGGGCGCCGTCACCAGCCGTCCGGCGGCCACCGACGCATAGGCCACGCTTTCCGACAGGGCCGTGGCTCCCGCCCCCGCCTCGGCCGCCGCCAGTACGGCTTCGTTCGACGGCAGGGTCATCGATACCGACAGGGTCGCGGGATCGACCCCCATGTCCCGCACCGCCGCCTCCAGCGTCGATCGTGTGCCGGATCCGACTTCGCGCAACACCCACGGCTGGCCCGCCAGATCCTTCGCCTCCAGCCGACGTCGCGTCGCCCATGGATGGTCCGGCGTCACCAGCACGGCCAGCCGATCCGACCCCACCTGAACCTGCGACAGGGCCGGTTCGTCCACCGTCCCCTCGACCAGGCCGATCTCGGCGGCGCCGCTCAGCACCGCCTGCGCCGCCTCGCGCGTGTTTCCGATCTCGACGGCCAGTTCGACGCCGGGATAGGCCGTGTGGAAATCCACCAATCGGCGCGGCAGCCAGTAGCTGGCGATGGTCTGGCTCGCGAACACCGCCAGACGCCCGCGCCGCAGGGCGCTCATGTCCGCCAGCGCCGCCTCGGCCGCCGCCGCCCGCGCCAGCACCGCCTTGGCCTCAGGCAGAAAGGCGCGGCCGGTCTCGTTCAGCACCACGCCCCGCCCGACCCGGTCGAACAGCCGCACGTCATGCTCAGCCTCCAGAGCGGCGATGGCGTTCGACACGGCCGACTGTGTCAGGTTCAGCGCCCTTGACGCCGCCGTCACATGGTCGCGCTCGGCGACGGCGACGAAGATACGCAGGCGTTCCAAGGTCACGATTGATCTCCAAATCGGATTGAAACGACCATAACTATCCGTTGGACCGCCGTCGAGGGCAGGCGCATCACGCTTGACGATGAAGTCCGCCGCCCTGCCCGCCCCCTTCCAAACGCCCATTTTGGCGTCGTTGACGGCGTTCGGACGCACGATCCGGCCAGGCGTCATGCTGTGCCTGCTGGTCACTCTGGCCGCCATCGGTCTGACCAGCATCGAGCGCGACGTGATCGGCCATGTCTGGCTGGAGCCGCTGGTGCTGGCCATCCTGCTGGGCGCCGCCGTCCGCACCGCCTGGACGCCTGATACGCGGTTCAAGGCCGGGATCGACTTCTCAGCCAAGACCTTGCTGGAGGTCGCGGTGGTGCTGCTCGGCGCCTCGGTCAGCGCCGCCACCCTGTCATCGCTGGGCGTCAGCTTCGTCCTGGGTATCTTCGCCCTGGTCGCGCTCGCCATCGTCGTCGGTTTCGGCGTCGGTCGCGCCTTGGGCCTGAACCCACGCATGGCCCTGCTGGTCGCCTGCGGCAACGCCATCTGCGGCAACTCGGCCATCGCCGCCGTCGCCCCCGTCATCGACGCCGACGGGAAGGAGGTCGCCGCCTCCATCGCCTTCACCGCGGTGCTCGGCGTCATCGTGGTTCTGGCCCTGCCCCTGCTGGGCGGCCTGATCCATCTGAACAACCTGCAATACGGCGCCCTGGCCGGTCTGACCGTCTATGCGGTGCCGCAGGTTCTGGCCGCCGCTGCGCCCTTCGGCGCGGTGGCCACTCAAACCGGCACGGTGGTCAAGCTGGTGCGGGTGCTGATGCTCGGTCCTGTCATCCTCGCCCTGTCGCTAATCTTCCGCGACCGCGCGCCCGGCGCCGCAAAGCCCGGCCTGTCGCGCCTGCTCCCTTGGTTCATCATCGGCTTCCTGGTCATGATCGGCCTGCGTTCGTTTGACCTGATCCCGCAGGCCGCGCTGGCGCCCATGGCCGCCGCCTCGGGCCTGCTGACCGTCGTCGCCATGGCCGCCCTGGGTCTCCAGACCGACATCCGCGCCGTCGCCCAGGCCGGCGGCCGCATCGTCGCCGCCGTCATCCTGTCGCTGGGCGCATTGGTCGTGCTGGCGCTGGCGCTGATCCGGCTGCTGGGTCTCTAGATCCCGCTGCCGTAATCCTCGACCGGCGGCGGGGTCAGCAGCAGGAAGGCGCGGATCCAGGCCGTCAGCACGGCCCGATCGTTGGGCCGCTTCAGACTGTCGATCGCCTGATCCGCCACCTCATGCGGGATGCGCGCCCCGCGCCGTCCCTCGATCAGGGCCGCCGCATAGTCCGGCTGGAACTCCGGGTGGCACTGGAACGAGATCGCATCGTCGCCCCAGGCCAGGCCGGCGTAGGGCGTGAACGCGCTGGACGCGATCACCCGCGCATCGTCCGAAACCGAGACAACCTGATCCTGGTGCGACACGGGAATGGCGATCGTGCGCGCCCGCGGATGCATCCACGGCGCATCCTCGCGCACGTCATAGCGGTGCAGCCCGACGCCCCAGCCCTTGTGCGATTTCTCCACCACCCCGCCGAACGCATGGGCCAGCGCCTGATGCCCGAAACAGATGCCGACCAGCCGCGTCCGCCCCCGCGCCGCCCTCAGCCAGTCGATCAGCTGCGGGATCCACGGCAGGTCGTCATAGACCCCCGCCGCCGACCCCGTGACGATGGCCCCCTGGAAGACCGACGGATCCTCGGGCAGTTGCCCCGACGGCACGTCGAACCGCGTCGTCGGCACGCCCTCGCCCAGCAGGGCCCGGAACCGCGCCGGATAGTCATCGAAATCGTCCTTCAGATGCTCCGGCGGGTGTCCGGTTTCCAGAATGGCGATGCGCGTCATGCGATCAACCTAGTGACTGCGGTCAGAAGGTCCAGACCTCGGCCCGTCCGCCCGCTTCGCCCAGCGCCCCCGCGACCCAGCCGCAGATCTCGGTCGCGGCAGCTTCCGCGCCCGCCGGCGGATTGACCACCACCATGGCGCAGCCGTTCATCTTCATCGGATTGGTCAGCGGCCTCAGCCGCGCCTCGGCGACCAGGGTCGGGCCCGCCTTGCCCTGCAGCCGCCGGATGAAGCCGTCGAAGGTCTCCAGATCCTTCAGCGGCGTCCAGATCGCCACTGTCGCCGTTGGATCACGCCTCACCACCGAAATCGCGGTCTCGGCCGAGCGGATATAGTCGTCGGGCTTTTCGAACGGCGGGTCGATCAGCACCAGCGGCCCGCGCACCGTCGCCGCCTCCGCCCCCACCGCCGCATAGCCGTCGCCCTCGCGCGCCTCGGCGTTCGCGCGCCCCGTCAGCGCCTCGGCCAGCATGGCCCGCACCGGCGGGTTCAGCTCGAACCCGACATACCGACCGCCAGGCGTCAGCGCGTCCGCGATCAGCAACGGCGACCCCGGATAGAACCGCGCCCCGCCCTCAGGATTTAGCGCCGCGACCTCGTCCGCCAGCGCGTCCATCAGCGGCGTCCGCCCGTCGGCGGAC
>NZ_WJWX01000038.1:0-15405 GCF_009661015.1 Brevundimonas sp. SPF441
GACAGGCCATGGCCGTCGATGACATGCTGTGTTTCGCCGCCTATTCGGCGAACCTGGCGTTCAACCGGTTCTACAAGCCGCTGCTGGACCGGATGGGCCTGACCTATCCGCAGTTCCTGGCCATGGCCCTGCTCTGGCGTGAGGACGAACAGACGGTCGGCCGGCTGGGCGAGCAGCTGTTTCTGGAATCCAACACCCTGACCCCGCTGATCAAACGACTGGAGGCGGCCGGGCTGGTGACGCGGGCGCGCGACAGGGCGGATGAGCGGGTGGTGCGCGTCAGCCTGACCGACGCAGGACGGGCGTTGGCTGTCGAAGCCGCCTGCCTGCCGCAGTCGGTGCTTGACGCCACCGAGATGACGCCCGAAGCCTTGACCGACCTGCGCCAAGGCCTGGGGGCGCTGCGCGACAAGCTGCGGGCCGCCCAGCCGCCGGCCGAGGGCTAGGCCAGGTCTTCGATCTCTTCTTCGGTCAGTTCGCCGGGGACGATGGTGACGGGCAGTTTTCGGCCGCCGATCTGGGCGCCCTGTTTGATTATGGCCGAGACGAGAGGGCCGGGACCGCGCGAGCCCGTTCCCGCCGCCAGAACCAGGATCTTGATGTCGGGATCGGCGGCGACGACCTTCTTGATCGCGGCCTGGGCCTCGCCCTGTTCGATCAGGAACATTGGCGCAGCGCCGGATCGGGCCTGAGCCTCTTCGCCCAACCGGTTCAGCAGCACCTCGGCCTCCTCGCGCTGCTGACGCGCGATTTCCTCTCGGGCGCCCGACCAGTGGGCGTCGCTGTCGGTCGGCAGGACGCGCAGCATGACCACGCGCCCGCCCGTCGATTTCGCCCGGCGCGAGGCGAATCGCAGGGCGGCCTCGAACTCCGGACTGTCGTCGACGACGACGAGGAACTTTCTCGGCATTGCGGCCTCCCCAGCCTGATCAGCGGCTGAAGAGGCCGTGCGACGAGGGCTTCGTCAAGCAGAGCGTTCACATAGCGTGCTCAAGTAGGCCGAAAGGCCGATAGCACACCTCAGGAATTCACCGCCGCCGTCGCCAGATCGCGGATCGTCGCGTTGGCGATGGTCAGTTTGGCGAAGGTCCAGCCCGAGCCCGACTGTTCGATCTCGTCCACCGAAGCGCGCACGCCCTCGACCGTCGCCTGTTTGGAGCCGATCCAGGCGTCCACCGCGGCCTCGGCCGCGTCCTCGCTGACGCCGACCGACGGATCGGAGGCGCGGGCGACGGCGCGGGTCAGCGCCGCCTGCTCGTTCATCAGGTCTTTGATCAGACGACGGACGGCGAGACGATCGAAATGATCCGCAGACGGAATGGAGCCGGCGGCGGCGCGCAGACGGTCGAAGTCGAAGGCCGCCCCGACCTGGTGATACAGGCGCGCCATGGCCGCGACGGGCCAGGTCGCCTCCTGCGCCAGGTCCCCGATGTCGGAGGCGGCGACGAGGGGGCGCATGATGGCGATACTGCGGGTCAGGTCCTCAGGCGCGCCGTGGTCGGCGAAGCGTTTGACGCGCGCATCCAGACGCCCCTGTTCGAAGCGCGACAGGACCGGCGCACCCTCGGCCTGCAAGGCGTCGGCGATCGGACGATAGCGGTCGATCAGGGCCTGGACCGACAGACCGCCCTTGGCGCGGCGGGCCAGCCAGAAGGTCTGGCGACGCAGGACGACGGCGATCTCTTGATACAGAGCCGTCTGGGCCTCGGCCGAGATCTTCAGGTCCAGGGCCGAAACGGCGTCCCAGGCCTGGTCCAGGCGGAAGACGCGGCGCGCGGCCTCGAAGGCGATGATCAGAGCGGTGGTGTCGCATTCCGCCGAACCGCGCAGGCGGTCGGGGAAGGTCGGGCCGCACATGTTGACGACTTCGTTGGCCATGACGGTGGCGATGATCTCGCGCCGCAGACGGTGGCTCTTCATCTCCGGTTCGAACCGGGCCAGTGCTTCGGGGAAGTAGCGAACCAGAATCTGTTCGAAGAAGGGGTCCTCCGGCGCCTGCGAGGCGACGATGTCGTCCGACAGCTCCAGCTTGGCGTAGGCCATCAGGACGGCCAGCTCGGGCCGGGCCAGCGGGATGCCCGCCGTCATCAGCTCCTTGACGCGGGCGTCGTTGGGCAGGCCCTCGACCTTGCGGTCGAGCTTTCCGCGCGCCGACAGGCTCTGCATGAACCGCTGCTGGGCGTCCAGGGCGCCGACACCCTCGGCCTGTTGCAGGGTCAGGGCCAGGGTCTGGTCGTAGTTGTGGGCCAGCACCTTGAGGCCGACCTCGTCGGTCATGGAGGCCAGAAGCGGCGTGCGCTCCTCGGCCGGCAGGACGCCGTTGGTCACGGCCGAGCCGACCAGGATCTTGATGTTGACCTCGTGGTCGGAGGTGTCGACCCCGGCAGAGTTGTCGATGGCGTCGGTGTTGATGCGGCCGCCGGCCTGACCGAAGGCGATGCGTCCCGCCTGGGTGAAGCCGAGGTTTGCGCCCTCGCCCACCACCTTGACCCGCAGTTCGTCGGCGTTGATGCGCAGGGCGTCGGTGCCCTTGTCCCCGACCTGGGCGTCGGTTTCGGCCGCAGATTTCACATAGGTGCCGATGCCGCCCAGATAGAGCAGTTCGACCGGCGCCTTCAGGATGGCGCGGATCAGGCTGACCGGGTCCAGCTCGTCTTCGGCGATGTCCAGGGCCGCCTTGATCTGGGGCGTCAGCTGGATCGACTTGGCCGAGCGCGAGAAGACACCGCCGCCCTCCGAGATCAGCGCCTTGTCATAGTCCTGCCAGGACGAGCGCGGCAGGTCGAACAGACGCTTGCGTTCGATCCAGCTCGAGACATGATCCGGGTTCGGATCAATGAATATGTCGCGGTGATCGAAGGCGGCGACCAGACGCGTCGCCTTGGACAGAAGGACGCCGTTGCCGAAGACGTCGCCGGACATGTCGCCGACGCCGACCATGGTGAAGGGCTGGGTCTGGATGTCCTTGCCCATTTCGCGGAAGTGGCGCTTGACCGCCTCCCACGCGCCGCGGGCGGTGATGCCCATGGCCTTGTGATCATAGCCGATGGAGCCGCCCGAGGCGAAGGCGTCGCCCAGCCAGAAGCCGTAGGAGGCCGAGACGCCGTTGGCGATGTCGGAGAAGGTCGCCGTGCCCTTGTCGGCGGCCACGACCAGATAGGGGTCGTCGCCTTCCCAGGCGATGACATTGGCCGGATGGGTCACCGACCCGTCGGCGGCGATGTTGTCGGTGATGTCCAGAAGGCCGGACAGGAAGGTGCGATAGGCGCGGATGGCCTCGCCCTGGATGGCCTCGCGGTCCGTCGTGCGGGGCAGCTGCTTGGGATAGAAGCCGCCCTTGGAGCCGACCGGCACGATGACCGCGTTCTTGACCTGCTGCGCCTTGACCAGGCCCAGGACCTCGGTGCGGAAATCGTCACGACGGTCCGACCAGCGCAGACCACCGCGCGCGACGGGACCAAAGCGCAGGTGCACGCCCTCGACGTGCGGCGCCCAGACGAAGATTTCGCGGTAGGGTTTGGGCAGGGGCAGGTCGTCCAGCTCGCGCGAGGCGATCTTGATCGAGATGTGCGGCTTGGGCTGTCCGTCGGCGTCCAGCTGGAAATAGTTGGTGCGCTTGATCGCGCCGATCAGGGCGGCGATGCGGCGCAGGGCCCGGTCGTGATCCAGACTCTTCACGTCCTGCAGCAGGGTGACGATCTTGGCGTCCAGCTCGGCAACGGCCGGCGCGCGTGCATCGGCGGAGCCGCCTTCAGGGGCGAACTTGGCCTTGAACAGCGACAGCAGGGCGCGCGCCACGTCGGGATATTCGCGCAGGGCCTCTTCCTGCACCGTCTGGGAGGGGTCGAGACCCGTCTGCTGGCGATAGTGGGCCAGGGTGCGGATCAGGGCGGCGTCGCGCCATTCCACGCCCAGTTCGATCACCAGACGGTTGAAGCCGTCGCTTTCGTTGCGGCCGGTCCAGACGGCGGCGAAGGCGTCCTCGAACGGGCCCTTCACATCGTCGAAGACCAGCGCCTCGCCGCGCGGATCCTCCATCAGGAACTCATGGACGTGGATCTCTTCCTCGCCCATCGGACGGATCGGATAGCCGTATTCCTCCAGCGTCTTCAGACCCATATCGGCCAGGATCGGCAGGACGTCGGACAGAGGCACGGCCGGGCCGCGACGGTAAAGCTTGAAGCGGAACTGCAGACGGCTGTCGTCCGGCGTGCGGAAGGCGCGCACGGCGACGGCCTTACCCTCGCCGGGCAGACCGGTCTCGTTCAGCCGGTTCACATATTGCAGGTCGGTCGCGGCCTCGTCGGCGTCATAGCGATCGCGATAGGCGGCGCCGAAGGCGCGGGCCCATTGGGCGCTCAGCGGCCCCACGGCGACTTCCTCGACGCCCGAACGACGCAGGGCGCCTTCGAAACGATCGACCCAGCCGCGGCCTGCCTCGGCGACGTCGGCCTCCAACTGGGCGGCGTCCGGGATCGGGTGGGCGCCGGGCTCCACGCCGATGATGTAGTGGATGCGCACCAGGGGCGCGTCGGACAGTTGCGGATACCAGGCCGAGATGCGGCCGCCCCAGGCGCGGGCGACGATCTGGCCGATGCGTTCGCGCACGGCAGAATCGAACTTCTCGCGCGGGATGAAGCACAGGACCGAGACGAAGCGGTCGAATGGATCCTGGCGCGAGAACAGGCGGATGCGCGGCCGGTCGTAGAGGTGAAGAATGCCCAGGGCGATGGACAGCAGCTCGTCCTCGCTGACCTGGAACAGCTCGTCGCGCGGATAATTCTCAAGGATGTTCTTGAGGCGTTTTTCGTTGTGGCTGCCGGGCGCCTTGTCGGCGCGGGCCAGGGCGTTGGCCACCTTGCGACGCAGCAGAGGCACCTCGGTCGCCAGCTGGTCGTAGGCTTCCGACGTGAACAGACCGACAAAGCGGGTCTCGCCGGTCGCCTTGCCGTCCGGGCCGTAACGCTTGACCCCGACATAGTCCATGTAGGCGCGGCGGTGGACGCGCGAGCGGGCGTTGGCCTTGGCCACCGTCACCGGTTCGCTGAGATCCAGCTGGCGGCGCATCTGGCGCGTCAGGACGGCGGGTTCCGATGCGCGACGCAGCACGGTGCGCTCGGGATCGGCCAGAATGCCCAGGCCGTCGGTAGACAGGCCCAGCGGGGCCTCCGCCTCATAGTCGCCGTCGGCGTTCAGCGGATAGTCGTAGTCGCGCGCGCCCAGGAAGACGAAGTGGTCGCTCTTCAGCCATTTCAGGAAGGCGATGTTCTCGGCCAGGACGGCGGGATCGACCGGGGGCGGGGTCTCTTCCAGACGCTGCACGGCCTGGCGCATCAGAGACGTCATGGCGTCATGATCGGCGACGGCGGCGTGAACGTCCGACAGGCTCTGGGCCAGGCCTTCGCCCAGGGCGTCGCGGCGCTCCTGAGGCACGCTGTCGATGACCAGCATGATGATCGACAGGCGGCGGCCGTCCAGCTCGACCACCGGGTGGAACAGGGCGCGCACGGACACGGCGGCCTCGGCCAGGGCGCCCATGACGCTGTCGACCAGGAAGGGGGCGTCGGACTGGACGATGCGCACCAGATCGTAATCCAGCACCTTGTCCGATGCGCCGTGCAGCGGGCCGACGGTGATGGCGGGAGCGGCCGCGTCGGTCGGATAGGACTTGGCGGCGGTCCAGGAGGCGGCGAGCAGGGCGGCCAAATCCTCGCCGCTCAGCTCAGGCGTCTCATCGGCGGAATAGTCTTCGTGCGCTTGCGTCAGATAGGTCTGTTCGACTGCGCCGGGCCCGGTCCCCACGATCTTGGCGAAGGCCGCCTCCAGCGCGGCCTTGGTGATCGGCTGAACGGGTTGGCGCAGATCGTGGGCGGTCATGGACGAGCAGTCTCGAACGACGCGGCAGGGCCGCAAGGGATGCGGCTCGACGGGGCGCCACCCCCGCTGACTAGGCCAGGTCCGGTCGCTCGGGAAGCCCCTGGCGACCGTTCATTGTAATGATCAGTGATCAGGTTGGAATTATTGTGCAGCGCCACAAAGCAGAAAGCCGCCGGACTGGGGGAGTCCGGCGGCCTGCGCGAGCGGCGCCTGGAGGGGAGGGGAGGGCGCCGGCTTCGCTTCGCTGCGGTTCGGAGGGGGAGTGTCCCGCAGCGTCGAAATCGGAAATGGGAAGCCCCCTGCGCCGTTCAAGAGCGGATCGGCCGGAATCTTTCGCGACATTTTGGCGCCTCTGAGCGGCGATGAAGACGTCGGCGAATGCGGGCGACAACGGATTCCGCTGCTATGCGTTAGGATGGGTCAACGGTGAAGCTGGAGCACCCGATTACATGCGTCGCTTTTTGATGGGTTCGATCGTGGCGGCCGTGGTCGGCCTGCTGCTCGCCGGCGCCGGATACTGGGCCTATTGGAACTTCTATTCGCGGTTCCAGCCGGTCACGATCAGCCGCAATCAGGCCGAGGTGCAACAACTGCTGGACGAGGCGTCCTGGGTGTCGGACGGCAGCGGGGGACAGGCCCTGTATATCGTCACCTATCGCGACAGCGCCTCGGCCCTGCGTTACGCGCGCGACGAGGCGCCCAAGCTGAAGGCGGCGGGGATCGAGACGCGCTACATCCTGTTCGCCCGCCCCGATCTGGAGGGTGCGGCGCAATCGACGGCGGCGGAGCGAGCGACGGTCGCGGAGCTGTGGCTGACGCGGGACTGGCCGCTGTATCAACGCTGGATGGCGACGCCGGCGAACAGCTGGACCGCTGCCGGCGTGCCGCAGGCGGACGGCAATCTGGCGCGCACCGCCGTGGTCGAGGCCGGCCGCCGCTTCAACGAACGGCTGAGCCAGCTGCTCAAGGAGTCCGGCGTGGATATCAGCTATCCGCTGATCCTGTGGCGGGATAAGCAGGGCTTCCTGAAGGCCTGCGGCTGCTCGGACCGACAGGCCTGGGCCTTCATCCGCGACGATGTCGGCGCGCCCGACCGGTTGGGCCAGTCCGATGCGGGACCGATCGCGCCCGATGAAGCGGCGCCGGCGCAGGATGCCCGCCCCTCGGCCATGCCCTATCCGGACCTGCCGGCGATCCCTCCGGTCAATGCGCCGGGGGGCGGGACCACGCCGACGCCGCCCTCGCCTGAAGCCCGCCCGGCGACCCCGCCCGCATCAAACCGTCCGACGACGCCGCCGCGCAAGGCCCCGGCGCCCAGCAAGCAGGACGACACGACCTTCTACTGATCAGAGGGATCGGCGATCAGAGGGAATGGCAGGCCGCGATCAGGCGATCGACGTCCTCGGCGTCCTGATACAGGCCGAAGCCGAAGCGGATGACGTCGTCACGCACATCGGTGACGATGTTCGCCGCCCGCAGACCCGCGCACCAGGCCTGGGCGTCGGGATGGCTCAGGGCGAGGAAACGGGCGCGCGGCGCGTCGCCCTCGACCGGATTGAGGATTTCGGCCTGCGACAACACCCCGGCCTGTCCATCCTGAACGGCCTGCTGGAACGTGGTCGCCAGATCGCGCGCATGGGCGGCGACGGCGGCGGTGTCGAGCCCCTGCTGATCCAGCATTCGACGCACGGCGTTGAAGCGATACAGCGGCGTGCAGTCGAAGGTCGCGCCCCAGAAGCGACCGCCGTCGCTGCGGTATTGGACGCCGCCGGGCGGACCCGACAGGTCGCCGAATTCCGCGAACCAGCCGGTGACGACAGGACGCGGGCAGAAGCCGGGCGGGGCGTGCAGGAAGCAGACGCCCTCGCCCGACATGGCGTATTTGTAGCCGCCGGAGACATAGAAGACCCGGTCCGCCACCGCCGACAGGTCGGTCGGGGTCGCCATGAAGCCGTGATAGCCGTCGATCAGCACCCAAGGCCCTTCGGGTCTCGCCAGGGCGGCAAGCTCCTCGATCCGGTCGAACAGGCCCCCGGTGCGGAAGAACACCTGGCTGACCACGATCCAGTCGTAACCACCCTTGGACGCCTCGGCGACGAAGCGATCGGCGAAGGTGTCGAAGGGCGAAAGCGGAACGCGCGTGACCACCGCCGCCCCGACCTCTTCCCACCGTTCGGCCTGACGACGGAAGGAGTGAAATTCGCCGTCGGTCGCCAGAATGCGGACCGGCTTGGTCTCCACGCCCGAAAACAGGCGCAGCAGGAAGTCGTGGGTGTTGGACGAAAAGACGATGCTGTCGGGCGAGGGCAGTGCCAGCTCGGCCGCGACATGGGCCTGGGCCTCGGGGATCACCTGACCGAAGACGAGATCCCACTTGTGGTCGGCATGCAGATTGGCGTCGAGCCAGGTCTGCTGCTGCGCCTCGAAACTGGCGTCGGGCCACAGGTGATGGCTGTGCGCGGCGAAATGCAGCCGACCGGGCGCCGCTGACAGGGCGCGAGAGAAGAGGGACTTGTAGGTCATCCCTCTTCTTTAGGACATCTCACCCAGCGCTCAAGCAGCGAGCCGCCACGCGGCGAGCGATAGCGCCCCGCGTAACGCGCCTCTTAAACGAGAGCCCCGTGGCAGTGTTTGAACTTGCGGCCCGAGCCGCAGGGGCAGGGGGAGTTGCGGCCGGTCATTTCCCAGCCGGGCGGCAGGGCCTCGATCGGCAGTTTGGAGCGGTCGTCGCCGATCAGCGTGCCTTCGGGGTTCTGGGCCGACGGATTGGCCATCTCGTTCTCGCCGGTGCCGGGGTTCAGGTGGATTTCCTGGAACTCGGGCAGTTCGGGCGGGGCCTGGAAGCGGAACTCGACCGTCATCAGCCAGCGGGTGACGTTGTGGCGCAGGTCGTAGAGCAGGTTCTCGAACAGCGAGAAGGCTTCGGTCTTGTATTCGTTCAGAGGGTCGCGCTGCCCATAGCCGCGCAGGCCGATGACGCCGCGCAGGTGGTCCAGATGAACCAGGTGCTCGCGCCACTGCATGTCGATCATCTGCAACATGAACTGCTTTTCCAGACCGCGAGTCTGGTCGGCGCCGATCTGTTCCAGACGTTCGGCGGCGCGAGCGTCGGCGGCGGCCAGCAGCCGCTCCTCGATCTCCTCGTTCGACACGCCTTCCTCGGCGGCCCAGTCGTGCAGCGGCAGTTCAAGCCCCAGGGTCGAGCGGACCTTTTCGTCCAGGCCGTCGATGTCCCACTGTTCGGCATAGGCCTTGGGCGGCATATAGCGTTCGACCAGGTCCGACACGACGTCGCGGCGGAAGTCGCCGACCAGTTCCGACAGATCCTCGGAGTCCATGAACTCCTGACGCTGTTCGAACACGGCCTTGCGCTGGTCGTTCACGACATCGTCGTATTTCAGCAGGTTCTTGCGGATGTCGTAGTTGCGGGTCTCGACGCGCTTCTGGGCGGTCTCGATGGCGCGGTTCAGCCAGGGGTGGGTGATGGCCTCGCCCTCAGCCACGCCGAAGGTCTTCATGATCGAGTCGAGGCGGTCGCCGGCGAAGATGCGCAGCAGGTCGTCCTCGCACGACAGATAGAATTTCGAGGTGCCGGGGTCGCCCTGACGGCCGGTGCGGCCGCGCAGCTGGTTGTCGATGCGGCGGCTCTCGTGGCGCTCGGTGCCCAGGACGAACAGGCCGCCCGCCTCCAGCGCGATCTTCTTCTGGACGGCGATCTCGGCCTTGAACTCGGCCTCCTTGGCCGTTTCCATTTCCGGCGTGACCTCGACGGCCATGTTGCGCTGTTCCAGCAGCCACTTCTGCATCTTCATCTCGAGGTTGCCCCCGAGCTGAATGTCGGTGCCGCGGCCCGCCATGTTGGTGGCGATGGTCACCACGCCCGGCAGGCCGGCGTCGGCGACGATGTAGGCTTCCTGCTCGTGCTGGCGCGCGTTCAGGACGCTGTGCGGAATGCCGCGCAGCTTGGTCTCGTAGGTGATGTCATAGGCGGCGTCGCCGATCTTCTCGGCTTCCTTGGCCTTGCCCGCATATTCCGGCTTCAGCGTCCGCGAGGTCTCGACCTTGTATTCGAAGCGGCTCAGCAGGTCCGACAGCTGTTCCGAACGCTCGATCGACACGGTGCCGACCAGGATCGGCTGGCCGGCGAGGTGGCATTCGGCGATCTGGCGCGCGATGGCTTGGTTCTTCTCGGCGTGGGTCCGATAGACCTCGTCGTCGTAGTCCTTGCGCTGGATCGGCCGGTTGGTCGGCACTTCCAGCACGTCCATCTTGTAGATGTCGCCGAATTCCTGGGCCTCGGTCGCCGCCGTGCCGGTCATGCCCGACAGCTTTTCGTACAGGCGGAAATAGTTCTGGATCGTCACCGAGGCCAGGGTCTGGTTCTCGGGCTGGATCTTGACGTCTTCCTTGGCCTCGATGGCCTGGTGCAGACCTTCGGACAGGCGACGGCCGGTCATCATGCGGCCGGTGAACTCGTCGATCAGGACGATCTCGCCGCCCTTGATGATATAGTCCTTGTCGCGCTGATACAGGGTGTTGGCGCGCAGGGCCTGGTTGGCGTGGTGAACCAGGCTGATGTTGGCGGCGTCGTACAGGCCGGTGGTGTCGGCCGCGAAGTGACCGCCGGCCTCGAGGGCCTCTTCCATCCGCTCGGATCCCAGCTCGGTCAGCAGGACCTGCTTCTGCTTCTCGTCGAGCTCGAAGGTGTCCTTGTCCTTGATCAGGTCTTTGATCAGGCCGTCGAGGATCTTGTAGAGATCCGAACGGTCCTCGGTCGGGCCCGAGATGATCAGAGGCGTGCGCGCCTCGTCGATCAGGATGGAGTCGACCTCGTCGACGATGGCGAAGTTGTGCGGACGCTGCACCATCTCGCGCCGGTCATAGACCAGGTTGTCGCGCAGATAGTCGAAGCCGAACTCGTTGTTGGTGCCGTAGGTGACGTCGGCGTTGTAGGCCTGCTGGCGCTGACCCTGGCTGAGGCCGTTGACGATGACGCCGACCTCAAGGCCCAGGAAGCGATAGACCTTGCCCATCGTCTCGGCGTCGCGGCGGGCCAGGTAGTCGTTGACGGTGATGACGTGCACGCCCTTGCCGGGCAGGGCGTTCAGATAGACCGGCGCCACGGCGACCAGGGTCTTGCCTTCGCCGGTCCGCATCTCGGCGATGCCGCCTTCATGCAGGATCATGCCGCCGGCCAGCTGAACGTCGTACTGACGCTGGCCCAGCACGCGCTTGGAGGCTTCGCGCACGACGGCGAAGGCTTCGGGCAGGATCTTGTCCAGGGTCTCGCCGTTCGCCAGCCGATCGCGGAAGGCGTCGGTCATCATCCGCAGTTCGTCGTCGGACAGGGCGGCGAACTTGGGCTCCAGCGCATTGATGCGCTGGGCGTGGTCCTGGAAGGCCTTGACCTTGCGGTCGTTGGAAGAGCCGAAAAGTTTCTTGGCGAAGCCGAGCATATTGGATCCGGTAAGCGGTCGAGCGTCTGCGAGCTGAGCGGCTCTGAAATCCCGTGAGGGGCGGCGATACGGACGCCGTGAGAGAGGCCCTGACCGACCCCAGCCCCGGAGCGCCGCATCAGGCGCGCGCGAAGGGCCGCGCAGACGATCAAAACCCCTCGACTTGGGCGCAGGCGGGACTTAAGCACCGGCCTAACCCCTGTCAACGCGAGGGGCTTTCGGCCGCCTTCGACGGAGCGCCCCCTTGACCCCCTTCCGGCGATCTTCACGCATTCTGACGGCGGCCTTGCTGACGGCGACGCTTTCAACCGCCGCCTGTTCGCGCGGCGGCGACAACCGGCCGCCCGAACAGGGTGACCAGGCCGTGGCCACGGTCCAGGACGAGACCATCTGGGCCTCGGACGTGAAGCGCGAGGCGGTGGCCCAAGGTTTGATCGGCGAGGACGAGGCGCTGGATACGACGTCGGATCTCTTCCGCCGGGTGCTGGACGAGGTGATCGACCAAAAGCTGCTGGCCGGAGAGGCGCAGCGGCGGCGACTGGACTCCTCGCCCCTGGCGCAGCGGCGTCTGGAAGCGACGCGCGAACGCATCCTGGGCGACATGCTGGTCGAGAGCGTGGTCAACAAGGCCGTCTCGGACCAGGCGGTGCAGACCCTGTATAATGAGCAGCTGCGGCTGGCGAAGACCTCGGAAGAGATCCGCGTGCGGCTGATCCTGTCGCGCACCAAGCCCGAGGCGGACGCCGTGATCGGCATTCTGGGCCAGGGCGCCGGCTTCGAGGCGGTGGCGGCGGAGCGGTCGATCGACGAGGCGACGCGGTTTTCCGGCGGGGATCTGGGCTATTCGACGCTGGATGTGATGCCCCAAGCCTATGCCGACGCCCTGCGCGACAAGCCGGCCGGTGCGACCGTCGGGCCCTTCCAGACCGAGGGCGGCTGGGCGGTTCTGAGGGTCGAGGACCGGCGCAAGGAAAACCCGCCGACGCTGGAACAGGCCCGACCGCAGATCGTGCGCTATCTGACCTATGAGGGCGTGCGACAGTTGCTGGAACAGTTGCGCGGCAAGGCCAAGGTCGATGTGCGCCTGCCCGCGCAGACGCCGCCCGCATCGCCTGCTCCTTCCGCTCCTCCGGGCGCCTGACATGACCAAGCCTCCCTCCACGACCGGCCAGAAGATCGAGCATGCGTTCGAAAAGGCGCTGGACCCGTTCGCCACGGCGCTGAAGCGCGCCACCCGCACGCCGGGATCGGATGCGGCGCTAGCCGCCTCGCCTGCGCCGGCCGCCGCCGGCAAGCCGGGTCTGGCCATCTCGCCCCTGGCCGTGCCGTTCCCGACCATTCCGCCGATCGGCGGGGTCGAGATCGCCACCGCCCGCGCTGGTTTCTACAAGCACGAGCGCGACGACCTGGTAGTGTTCCGGTTCGCGCGGGGGACTAGCTGCGCCGGGGTCTTCACCCGCCACAAGATCGGCTCGGCGCCCGTCGATTGGTGCAAAAAGCATCTGGCCGGCGCCGAGGGCGGCAAGGATGTGCGCGCCTTGGTGATCAACGCCGGATGCGCCAACGCCTTCACCGGCAAGGCCGGCGCAGACGCGGCGCGGCGCACGGCCTCGGAGGTCGCCAAACGGTTCGGCTGTCGTCAGCGCGACGTCATGCTGGCCTCGACCGGCGTGATCGGGGTGGTGCTGGACGACAAGAAGATCGTCGCCAAACTGCCCGAGATCGGGACCGGGCTGGAGGCGGACGCCTGGGCCCGGGCCGGTCGCGGCATCATGACCACCGACACCTTCCCCAAGGGCTCTTACGCCGAGGCCGAGATCGAGGGTTACAAGGTCCGGATCGCCGGCATCGCCAAGGGATCAGGGATGATCGCGCCGGACATGGCGACCATGCTGGCCTTCATCGTCACCGATGCGGACATCCATCCGAACGTGCTGCAGGCGCTGCTGGGCCTGCACGTCCGCACCACCTTCAACAGCGTGACGGTGGATGGCGACACCTCGACCAACGACACGGCCCTGCTGTTCGCCACCGGAACCTCGGGCGCGCCGCGCATCGGGCGGGTCGGCGATCGCCGGCTGAAGAGTTTCTCGGCCGCCCTGGACAAGGTGATGCTGGACCTGGCGCACCAGCTGGTGCGCGACGGCGAAGGCGCGACCAAGTTCGTCAAGGTGACGGTGGACGGGGCCGCCTCGCCCGCCTCGGCCCGCAAGCTGGCCAAGTCCATCGCCGACAGCCCCCTGGTCAAGACCGCCATCGCCGGTCAGGACGCCAACTGGGGCCGGGTCGTCATGGCGGTGGGCAAGACCGAGGAGCCGGTCGATCGCGACCGCCTGGCCATCAAGTTCGGTCCGCATCTGGCCGCCATCGACGGCGCACCTTCCCCGACCTACGACGAGGCCAAGATGACCGCCTATATGAAGAACCCCGAGATCGACATCACCGTCGATGTGGGTTCGGGCCGGGCGTCGGCGACCGTGTGGACCTGCGATCTGACCAAGGGCTACATCGAGATCAACGGCGACTATCGCTCGTGACCGCTGCGCCCCTTCCCACCGTCCTGGTCGTCGCCGTCGCCCTGATCGACGTGGATGGGCGGGTTCTGATCGCCAAGCGTCCGGAAGGCAAGAAGCTGGCGGGGCTGTGGGAGTTTCCGGGCGGCAAGGTCGAGCCCGGAGAGCGGCCGGAACAGGCCCTGATCCGCGAACTAAAGGAAGAGCTGGGCATCGACGTCAGCGAAAACTGTCTCTCGCCGTTCGTTTTCGCCAGTCACGCTTACGATTCGTTTCACCTGTTGATGCCATTGTATCTGTGCCGACGGTGGGACGGCGTGGTCACGGCGCGTGAACACGACGGCCTCGCCTGGGTGAAGCCGAGCAAGCTTTCGGACTATCCCATGCCCCCGGCGGACGAACCTCTGGTCGCCTGGTTGCGCGACCTGCTCTGACCACCGCCGACCAGGGAGGCCGGCCATGCGACGTCTTATCGGCCGGTTCCTGCGCAATGAGGGCGGGGCCACAGCCATCGAATACGGGCTGCTCTGCGCCCTGATCTTCCTGGCGATCGTGACCTCGATCAGCGCCTTGGCGAACAGCCAGAACGGCGGCCTGGCCGCGACGGTGAACAAGCTGAGCGCCGCCATACAGGCCGCAATCAGCTAGTCCGGCTCTTCGCCCGTCATTTCCTTGACGCCCAGCGCATCGGCCAGCCGCGTCTTGGCCGAGCCGCGCGGCAGGGGCTTCTGCTGGCTGTCGTGGGGTTTCCAGCCGGCCAGATGGATGATCTCGAACGTCGCCGGGATACGGCCGTCGTCGAAACCGTATCGTTCAGCATAGAGGGCGGCGGCGCGCGCCACGATACGGCGGCTCAACGGCCGAACAGGTCCGTGCAGGACATTGGTCTCGCCCATGGCGCGCAGGTCGCGGATCAGGGCGAACAGGTCGGCGTAGCGGACGGTGAACCGATCCACATCCGAGACCGGCAGGGCGAACCCGACACGCTGCAAGAGGGCCGCCCCGTCATAGCCGTCAGCGAAGGGCGAAACCCGCGCCTGGGCGCCGCCGCGCTCCTCCAGCTCGACCTCGGTCAGGACGGCGCGAAGCTCTTTCAGCGTGCCCGCGCCGAACAGCGTGCCGATGAACAGGCCGTCCGGTTTCAACGCGCGCTGGATCTGGGCCAAGGCGCCAGGCAGGTCATTGGCCCAGTGAAGGGTCAAAAGGGAGACGATCAGATCGGTCGAGGCGTCGGCCAGCGGCAGCGCGTCCGCACCCGGCGCTGCGCGCTGGGCCAGGGAGACGGGCGTCTGGATGAGACCGACGCGGCCGGCGGCGTCGCTGGACCGAACCGCCGCATCGAACACGCCTGGATGAGCGGACAGATCGACCGAAACGGGAAAATCGCGCAGTATGGCTTCCAGGCTCTCGGCGGCGTTGGCGGCGGCGCGGGCGTGCAGGAAGTCGGCCTGGGGGAAACGGGCGGCGGACCGCACAAGCCGCGCCTGACGTCGCACAGCGTCGAAGATGCGCGGGGGACCTTCGGAAGGGGATTGGGGGGCGGTCATGGACGCACAGGA
>NZ_WJWX01000039.1:0-14985 GCF_009661015.1 Brevundimonas sp. SPF441
GCCCAAGCCCGCGCCCCAGCGGCGACCGCCGCCACGGCCGGCGGTCGCCGCTGGGGCGCGGGCTTGGGCGGCGCGGCCGCCTGGGCGGCGGCGGCCGGCGCGTCGGGCTTTGGCGAGGGATCGGGCGCGATCACACGCGCGGGCGGCGGCGGAGGCGGCGGGGGCGGCTCGACCAGTTCGACCATCATCGGCGGCGTCTGCGGCGCCTCGACGATCGGCTCCGCCTGGCCGTGCATCAGCAGCGCCAGCCCCAGATGCGCGGCCAGGATCGGCGTCGCCGCCAGCGCCCAGCGCCGTGTGCGCGCCGCGCTCAATCGCCGATCCGTGATGGGAGTTGAACACGCCGCCGCATGGTCATGGGGACAAAACGCCTGTAAAAAACCGCCAAGCCCCGTTGAAAACATTCGGTCGCGTCAGGAAAGTGGCGTCGTCGTGAATACAACCGCGCGACGGCGCAGAGCGGTAATAGATGAGCGTGTCCGCCCTCCGGCATCGGCCGTCGGCGGCGCAACGTCTGCACTGAGGCGATGGTTCCATCCTCGTGCAAGAATAACGCGAATATTCGATCTTCTTATGGTCAAGCTGACATGATGCCGCCCAAAGCGCGTCATTACTCCGCCTTGTCTCATACGCCATTTTCATCTTGCGCATGAACTGGGTGTGGCGCTCCCGGCAAGAAGGAGACAGAACTTGAGCAGATCGAAACTCAGGACGGCGGTCGTCGGCGGCGCCCTCATCGCCCTCGGCTTTGCGGCCAGCGGCTGCGCCAGCCATCGTTTCGTGCGTGATCAGGTCGAAGTCGTCGACAACCGCGTGACCACCGTCGAAGGCACCGCAGGCCAGGCCCTGCAACGCGCCAACGACGCGCACAAGCTGGCGGAGGGCAAGTTCCTCTATCAGGTCGTGCTGTCGGACGATTCCGTGAAATTCCCCACCGACGCGGCGGCCCTGTCGCCCGAGGCCGAGCAGCGCCTGGCCCAGTTCGCCCAGCGTCTGCAGGGCGAGAACAAGAACGTCTATCTGGAAATCCAGGGCTACACCGACTCGACCGGCACGCCCGAGCATAACGACCAGCTGGGCGAGCAACGCGCCGAGGCCGTGCGTCGCTTCCTGAACCGCCAGGGCGTCGCCCTGAACCGCATGGCCACCATCTCCTATGGCCAGGAACAGCCGGTGGCCTCGAACGACACGCCCGAGGGCCGTTCGCAGAACCGCCGCGTGACCATCGTCGTCCTGGCCTAAGCCGCCTCGACCTCGAACACCGGAACGGCGGCCGCCTTCGCAGCGGCCGCCGTTTTCGTCTCTACAGCGTGTCGAAGAAGGCCGGCACGGCCTGCGTCGCCGGCCCGTAAACGCCTTCGTCAAACAGGCGCGCCCCCGACGTCGGCTCCAGATTGATCTCCACCGTCCGCGCTCCGGCATACCGCGCCGCCTGCACGAACCCCGCCGCCGGATAGACCGCGCCAGACGTGCCGATGGACACGAACAGGTCGCAGGCCTCCAGCGCCCGCTCGATCCGCTCCATTTGAAGCGGCATCTCCCCGAACCAGACGATGTGCGGCCGCATGACGCCCTCGGGGTGATGCGGCGAGGCCTGATCCGCCGCCATGTCTCCGGCCCAGCCCATCACCACGCCCGACCGGGTGCAGCGGCCTTTCAGCAGTTCGCCGTGCATATGGATCAGCTCGAACCCGGCGGCCGGCGGCGTCTCTTCATGCGCTCGGTCGTGCAAATCATCGACGTTCTGCGTCACCAGCAGGAAGTCGCCCCGCCACCGCGCCGCCAACGCCGCCAGCGCCCGGTGCGCCGTATTAGGCTGGACCTCGGCCAACTGCCGCCGCCGCTGGTTGTAGAAGTCCTGCACCAGCGCCGGATCGGCCGCATAACCCTCCGGCGTCGCCACGTCCTCCACCCGATGCCCGCACCACAGCCCGTCCGACGCCCGAAAGGTCGGCACGCCGCTTTCGGCCGATATGCCGGCTCCGGTCAGGACGACGAGGTTTGTGTGTGACATGACGGCTTCATACCATCCTGCGCCTGCCCTAGAAGAGGAGGGAATCGTTCAGGAGCCCCCGCCATGAAAACCCGCGCCGCCGTCGCTTTCGAGGCCAAACGTCCGTTGGAGATCGTCGAGGTCGATCTGGAGGGGCCGCGCGCCGGCGAGGTGCTGATCGAGATCAAGGCCACCGGCATCTGCCATACCGACGCCTATACGCTGGACGGCCTGGATTCCGAGGGCGTCTTTCCCTCGATCCTGGGGCACGAGGGCGCAGGCGTGGTGGTCGAGGTGGGGCCGGGCGTGACCTCGGTCGCGGTCGGCGATCACGTCATCCCGCTGTACACGCCGGAATGCCGCCAGTGTAAGTCGTGCCTGTCGCGCAAGACCAACCTGTGCACCGCCATTCGCGGCACCCAGGGCAAGGGCGTCATGCCCGACGGCACCAGCCGCTTCAGCTACAAGGGGCAGGCGATCGCCCACTATATGGGCTGCTCGACCTTCTCGAACTTCACCGTCCTGCCCGAGATCGCGGTGGCCAAGATCCGCAAGGACGCGCCCTTCGACAAGGCCTGCTACGTCGGCTGCGGCGTGACCACCGGCGTCGGCGCCGTGGTCAACACGGCCAAGGTCGAGCCCGGCGCCAACTGCGTCGTCTTCGGCCTGGGCGGCATCGGCCTGAACGTCATCCAGGGGCTGAAGATGGTCGGCGCCGACATGATCGTCGGCGTGGACATCAACGGCGACAAGGAAGAATGGGGCCGCCGCTTCGGCATGACCCATTTCGTCAATCCCAAGGAAGTTTCCGACGTGGTCGCCCATCTGGTCCAGCTGACCGACGGCGGCGCGGACTACACCTTCGACTGCACCGGCAACACCGTCGTCATGCGCCAGGCGCTTGAGGCCTGCCACCGCGGCTGGGGCGAGAGCGTCGTCATCGGCGTCGCCGAATCCGGCAAGGAGATCGCCACCCGCCCGTTCCAGCTGGTGACCGGCCGTGTCTGGCGCGGTTCGGCCTTCGGCGGTGCGCGCGGCCGCACCGACACGCCCAAGATCGTCGACTGGTACATGGACGGCAAGATCGAGATCGACCCGATGATCACCCACACCTTCGCCCTGGACGACATCAACAAGGCCTTCGACCTGATGCACGAGGGCAAGAGCATCCGCTCGGTCGTGGTGTTCTGACGCCTTGCGCGCTGCTGGGTTCGTTGTTTAAGAAAACGGACTGAAGGAGGGAGGTCTGACCATGTTCACCCACGTCACCGTCGGCGCCAACGACATCGAGGCGTCGCGCCAATTCTACGACGCCGCGCTAGGCGCGCTTGGCGTCGAGCCGGGCCAGGGGCCGGACCTCAAGGGCCGCTACTGGTGGCGCACCCGCATGGGCGCCTTTGCGATCGGCGCGCCGATTGACGGCGAGCCGGCCTGCCACGCCAACGGCGGCACCATCGGCTTTCACGCCAAGACGGCCGAGATGGTCCAGGCCTTCCATGACGCAGGCGTCGCGGCCGGCGGTCGCGCCATCGAGGATCCGCCCGGCGAACGCAAGGGCCCCTTCGGCCCCATGATCCTAGCCTATCTGCGCGACCCTTCGGGTAACAAGATCTGCGCCATGCATCGAAAGACCGACTGAGTGGAAACCACCAAGACCCACGCCGTCCACGGCGGAACCTTGCGCTATCTGAAGCACGACAGCACGGCGACCGGCACGCCGATGACGCTGTCGGTCTTCGTTCCGGGCGGGGAGGGGCCTTTCCCGGTGCTGATCTGGTTGTCGGGCCTGACCTGCACCGAGGATAATTTCACCACCAAGGCGGGAGCCTACCAGGCCGCCGCCGAACACGGCGTCATAATCGTGGCGCCCGACACCAGCCCGCGCGGTGAAGGCGTCGCCGACGATCCCGCCTATGACCTGGGTCAGGGCGCGGGCTTCTATCTGGATGCGACGCAGGCGCCCTGGGCGCCGCATTTCCGCATGGAGACCTATGTCACCGAGGAACTGATCGCCCTGATCGACGCCGAGTTCGCGACCACGGGCGTCCGCTCGATCAGCGGCCATTCGATGGGCGGCCACGGGGCCCTGACCTTGGCGTTGAACCACCCCGACCTGTTCCGTTCGGTCTCCGCCTTCGCGCCGATCTGCTCGCCCACCCGGTGCGCCTGGGGCGAAAAGGCCTTCACCGCCTATCTGGGCGACGACCGTGCGACGTGGGACCGCCACGACGCCGCCAAGCGCATAGCAGCCGGCGCGGCGAAAGGCGTCTTCGATGACATCCTGATCGACCAGGGTGACGCCGACAGCTTCCTGACCGACCAGCTGAAGCCGGAACTTCTCAAAGCCGCCGCCGACGCCGCCGGCCAGACAATCACGCTGCGGATGCAGCCCGGCTACGACCACTCCTACTTCTTCATGGCCAGCTTCATCGCCGACCACATCACCTTCCACGCCGAACGCTTGAAGACCCGAGCCGTCATCGGTGCTAAGCGGCCGCTATGAGCGCTCCCGATCCCTACGAACCCATGTTTTCCGCCTTGTGCCGCGAGGTGGGCTATTGCCTGCACGCCAAGGGGCAGAAGCGGGTGATCGAGGCCCTCCCCAAGGGGCTGGACGCCGCCGTGCGCGCCGTCTTCGCGGCCGAGGGCGTGGATGAACCCAATGCGCCGGGCGATGTGAAGCGGGCCGTTCGCGATTGCCTGAAGGCGAACTTGCCAGCCGCCTAACCTGATCTTGTCAGGGCGTCGGAACAATCTCGGTCGTGGTTCCCGAGGGCGTCGTGACGATGCGGATGGTGACAGGCGCCTTGCCAGTCTCCTCGACGGTCGTCGTCGTCGAAGACCAAACAGTATGACTGACGCGGCAGGTCTTACCGCCATACCTGTCCGCGCCGATTGCGGGGTCTTGGGTGCAGGTCGGCGTTTGACTCGCCATATCCGCCGCCGCCTTGTCCAGCGCCTTGAAACCAGCGCAACCGCTTCCTGAAATGGCCAGCGCCAGCAGGGCGATAAAACCGATACGCGACATGACAGCCTCCGATTGACGGGTAGACAATCGCGCGCGTTATGGGCCAATGCAAATGGCCAAGCTGAACAAAAACGCGATGAAATCGCTTGGGTCAGACGCCATAGCCCCTAAATGGGGTTCAGGAATAAACCCGTCTTCAGGAGACTGACATGGCCTTCACCCTGCCCCCGCTGCCCTACGCCTATGACGCGCTGGAGCCGGCCATCGACAAGGAGACGATGACCTTCCACCACGACAAGCACCATCAGACCTATGTCGACAACCTGAACAAGGCCGTCGACGCCGATGAGAGCCTGCAGGGCAAGTCGCTGGAGGAAATCTTCACCAGCATCTCCACCGCGCCCAAGGCCGTGCGCAACAACGGCGGCGGCCACTGGAACCACAGCCTGTTCTGGGAACTGCTGGCCCCGGCCGATCAGGCGGGTGAGCCCTCGGCCGAGCTGAAGGCCGCCATCGACGCCGATCTGGGCGGCATGGACAAGTTCAAGGAAGACTTCAACGCCGCCGGCGCCGCGCAGTTCGGTTCGGGCTGGGCCTGGCTGATCGTGCAGAACGGCAAGCTGAAGATCACCTCGACCCCGAACCAGGACAATCCGCTGATGGACGTCGTGGACGAGCGCGGCGAGGTCATCCTGGGCGCCGACGTCTGGGAGCACGCCTATTATCTGAAATACCAGAACCGCCGCGCCGACTATCTGAAGTCGTTCTGGACGGTGGTGAACTGGAACAAGGTCAACGAACTCTACGCCGCCGCCAAATAAGGCCGGTACAGCCCAGCGATCGAGAGATGACGACGCCCGCCGGAACCTCCGGCGGGCGTTTTCGATTGCGTCATCGCAAACGGAGATCGAAGCGATGCGGATGATGATGACGGGGGCTGCTTTCGCGGCCCTGATGTTGGCGGCCTGTAACCCCAACGCAAACGCACAGAAGCCCGGCGATCCCGCGCCGCCCAATCCCACCCAGACCGTCGCCGCGCCAGCCGAGAAGCCGGTCTATCGCTTCAAGATCGGCGCGCTGGACGCCATCGCCCTGTTCGACGGCGAGAACCCGGTCAAGAACGACAACCAGACCTTCGGCGTCGGCCTGACGCCGCAGGCGGTCGCCGCGCCGCTCACCGCCGCCGGACAGCCAGCCGATCCGATCATGCTGGAAATCCATCCGCTTCTGGTCAGGAACGGCGCCCGCACGATGCTGTTCGACACGGGCCTGGGCGAGGGCAAGGGCCAGTTGATGGACAGCTTGCAAAAGGCGGGCGTCGATCCGGCCTCGATTACCGACGTGCTGATCTCGCACGGCCACCCTGACCATGTCGGCGGCCTGATCCGCAACGGCGGCCTGGCCTTCCCCAATGCGGCGATCCGGATGTCGCAGGCGGAATGGGCGTCCATCCGCGCCAATCCCGAACTGGCCGATCTGGTGCGGATCATCATGCCCAAGGTCCAGGCCTTCGAGCCGGGCGGCGAGGTCGCGCCGGGCGTCCAATCCCAGGACACGGCCGGCCATACGCCGGGCCACGTCGCCTATCTGATCGCCGACGGCCAGAACCAGCTGCTCTACACCGGCGACCTGATGCATCACTGGATCCTGTCGGTCGAACATCCGGACTGGAATGTCGGCTATGACGACGATCAGGCGGCAGGCCTGAAGGCGCGGCTGAACGAGGTGACGGCGCTGCGCAACTCCGGCGCCCACATCTACGCCTATCACTTCCCATTCCCGGGCCTGGGCAAGGTCGCGACCCGCGAAGGCCGGGCGATGTTCATCTCCGAAGCCCAGTCCGCGAAGGATTAGGCCGCGAAGGACTAGATGCGAAGATCCACGCCGTGCCGGGTGCGCTCGTTCATGCGCTCGGCATGGTGCTGGCGAACCATGCGACGCTGGCGCAGCATCTCGTGGATGCCGTCGGCGAGATCGAGCAGTTGATGATCGCTCAAAGGCTCGACCAGATCGACCAGCTGCGTCTTCAGCGTTTGCATGGCCTTGTCGGACAGGCCGGTCTGAAAGCTGTTGGGTTCGGTCTGCATTCCACTCCTCCTTGTCCTCATGCGTGGTTCGGTTGCGTCAAGGGAAGGGTGGGGCGACGGGATCGTTCCATTCCATCGTGCTTAACGGCCCGCCGTGCTTGACTCCGCCGCCCCCGCTGGCCATAAGCGCCGCCTTCCACGGGTCGGCTTCGGCGGGGCCGGGATGAATGACGGAAGATGCGTGGACCGCCGTTGAGATCGCATTCCCAATCCAGGGGATGCCGGGCCGTATCGTCGAAAAGAGAATAGAATGTCCAAGCGCCACAGCGCCAAGTACAAGATCGACCGGGCCATGGGTGAGAACCTGTGGGGCCGCGCCAAGTCGCCGGTCAACAAGCGTTCTTACGGTCCCGGCCAGCACGGCCAGCGTCGCAAGTCCAAGGTGTCGGACTTCGGTCTGCAACTGAAGGCCAAGCAGAAGCTGAAGGGCTACTACGGCAACATCACCGAGAAGCAGTTCGCCAAGACCTATGACGAGGCTGCGCGTCGCAAGGGCAACACCTCGGAAAACCTGATCGGTCTGCTGGAATCGCGCTTGGACGCCGTCGTCTACCGCGCCAAGTTCGTCCCGACCGTCTGGGCCGCCCGCCAGTTCGTCAGCCACGGCCACGTCCTGGTCAACGGCAAGAAGGTCGACATCGCCTCCTACCGCGTGAAGCCGGAAGACGTCGTCACCGTGAAGGAAAAGTCGCGCAACATGGCTCTGGTGCTCGAAGCCCAGCAGTCGTCAGAACGCGACGTGCCGGATTACCTGGAACTGTCGGACCGCTCGTTCTCGGTTCGCTACGTCCGCGTGCCGGAACTGTCGGACGTGCCGTACGCCGTGAAGATGGAACCGAACCTGGTCGTCGAATACTACGCTTCGTAAGCGGAGTTTTCTTCAGAGCGGCTATCGGCCTTCGGCCTACTTGAGCCGCTTCTGGATTTGAGTTTGGAGGGCCTCGGATTCGTCCGGGGCCTTTCGTTTTTATCCTGTTCCCTCCAAGGGCGAACAGGCGCATTCTCGGCCGGTTCAGGCTTTGAGGCAGGGGAGGTCGTCAGTTGCGCGACTCCATCATGAAACGCTTGGCTTTGATCGCCGCCGTATCGGCGGGCCTGGCCGCCTGCGCCAGCCGCGGCGAGCCCACCGTCTCCACCGCGGGCATGCCCGGCGCGCTGGAGCCGATCCACGCCGCCGCCTTCACCAAGGACCAGGCCGTCTTCTGGGTCAGTTCGAACGGTTGCACGGCCAAGGAAGACCTGATCCCGATCGTCAGCCTGCAGGGCGGCAGCGCCGTCATCACCCTGCGCCGCATCGACGAGGACAAGTGCAAGCAGGACCTGGTCCAGGGCGTCGAGCTGAAGTGGTCGTTCGAGGAACTGGGCCTGACGCCTGGCTCGCCCGTCAGCGTCAACAACCCCTATCAGATGCCCCGCTCCTGAAAACGGCTGTAGCGTTTCGTTAAGCCTGTTCGAGCGCGTCTGATTAAGCAACGTCCGTTACGACGACAGACCGTCCCCCCAAGGTCTGTAGCTTCATGCGCTTCTTCACCTGCCTGACCGACGACCATAATCTCTGGCTCGTCGCGTTGGCCGCCGGCCTGTGCCTGATCGGTTCGATCATCACCTTCCGCCTGTATCGCCGCCTGCGCGCCGCCGAAAAGGGCACGCGTCTGGCCTGGGCCTTCATGGGCGCGGTGGCGACCGGGGCGACGATCTGGTGCACCCATTTCGTGGCGATGATCGCCTATGAGCCCGGCGTCACCATCACCTATGGCCCCGTGCTGACCGGCCTGTCCCTGGGCGTCGCCATCGCCGGCAGCGCGCTGGCGCTCTGGGTGGCCTCGCGCCGGATGCCGGCCTCGGCCGAGATCGGCGGCGTGCTGTTCGGCCTGACCGTGGTGGCCATGCACTATACCGGCATGGCGGCCTTTGCGACCGACGCCGTCATCCACTGGTCGGCCGCCTATGTCGCCGCCTCCGTGGCGGGGGCGGTCGTCTTGGGCGCCCTGGCGTTCAATCGCGCCCGGCAGTCCGGCAAGGTCGTCCCTGTGGTGCTGATGGTCCTGGGCATCGTGGCCCTGCACTTCACCGGCATGGCCGCCATGACGATCGTGCCGGTCGGCGCGCTGGTCGATATGGGCGCTGTCGGATCGACCAATCTGGTCCTGGCCTTCGCCGTCTCCGCCGTCGGATTGATGATGCTGGGCACCGGCGTCGCCAGCCACGCCCTGGACGTCCAGTCCCGGCTTCAGGCCAAGGCGCGCCTGGATCACCTGATCGAGGGCAGCGTCGATGGCATGGTGGTCGAACAGGACGGCGTCATCCTGGCCGCCAACGCCGCCTTCGCGGATTTGGCGGCCGTCCCCCACCACGCCCTGATCGGCGAACCGCTGTCGCGCTGGATCGCCGGCGTCGCCGATCTGGCGGTCAACGGCCTGAGCCAGTCCAAACTTGTCGCCGAAGGCGGGGCGGACATCCCCGTCGAGATCGCCGTGCGCCGCGACTGCGGCCGCGACCATATCCTGATCTACGCCGTGCGCGATCTGCGCATGCGTCAGGCGCAGGAGCGTCGCATCGCCCATCTGGCGCGCAACGACGGCCTGACCGGCCTGCCCAACCGTTCGTCCTTCCTGGAATGGCTGACGCGCCAGACCGCCGACCTGACCGTTCCGAACAAGGTGGCCCTCTTGGCCATGGACCTGGACCGGTTCAAGGAGGTCAACGACGTTCACGGCCATGCCGCCGGCGACCAGCTGCTGATCCAGATCGCCGAACGGATGCGCGCCTGCCTGCGCCACGACGAGTTCATCGCCCGTCTGGGCGGGGACGAGTTTGTCGCCGTCGTGCCGATCCAGCACAAGGACGATGCCCTGGATCTGGTCGCGCGCCTGCGCGACGCCGTCACCGCCCCGGTCGTGCTGGACCATGCCGAGGTCGCCTGCGGCCTCAGCACCGGCATCGCGATCTGGCCCGACGACGCCCACGACCCGTCCGCCCTGATCAATGACGCGGACCTGGCCATGTACCGGGCCAAGGCCTCGCTGGGGACCGACGTCTGCTTCTACGAAGAAGAGATGGACGAGGCGGTGCGCAATCGCCGTCGCATGGCCCAGCAGATGCGCGAGGCCCTGGATCAGGGCCAGTTCAGCCTGAACTGGCAGCTGCAGGCCGCCGTCGATACCGGCGACATCACCGGCTATGAGGTGCTGCTGCGCTGGATCCAGCCGGACGGGACCTTCATCTCGCCGGCCGATTTCATTCCTCTGGCCGAAGAGAACGGCCTGATCCTGCCGATCGGCGAGTGGGTGCTGCGCACCGCCTGCGCCGAGGCCGCCAGCTGGACCGAACCGCACAAGATCGCCGTCAACCTGTCGCCGGTGCAGCTGGGTCACGTCGACCTGCCGCGCCTGGTGCATCAGGTCTTGGTCGAGACTGGCCTGTCGCCGTCGCGGCTGGAGCTGGAGATCACCGAGACGGCCATGATCACCGACATGGAGCGCACGACCCACGTCCTGCGTCAGCTGAAGCTGCTGGGCGTCTCCATCGCCATGGACGACTTCGGCACCGGCTATTCGTCGCTGTCGACCCTGCGCGCCTTCCCGTTCGACAAGATCAAGCTGGATCGCTCCTTCATGTCCGAACTGGACGGCGGACCTCAGTCGGCCGCCATCATTCGCGCCGTCCTGGCCCTGGGCGAGAGCCTGCACATCCCCGTCCTGGCCGAGGGCGTTGAGACGCTGGAGCAGTTGGCCTTCCTGCGCGACCAGGGCTGTGACGAGGTTCAGGGCTATCTGCTCGGCCGCCCGCAAAAGACGGCCGACGCCGAGGTTCAAGCCGCCGCACGCGTTCTGTGGGCCGTCGATCCGTCGATGGAAAAGGCCGCCTGATCAGGCCTTAGGTGGCGGCCTTGCCGTATCCCGGCCAAACCCCCTTGCCGGCCCGCTCGTATTGCGGCGGCAGGCCTTCCTCCTCTCCCAGGGCGACGGCAGCATGGTGCGCCCAGTGCGGATCGTCCAGCGCCGCGCGTGCGATGGCGATGAAGTCGGCCTGACCCGAACGGACGATCTCCTCGGCCTGCTCGGGATCGAAGATCATGCCGACGGCCATCACATTGGCCTCAGGCGTCGCCGCCTTCACGGCCTGGGCGAACCGCAACTGATAGCCCGGCTCACCGCCCGGAATCTTCGCTTGGGCGACGTTCCCGCCCGACGTCAGGTGCAGATAGTCATAGCCCATGTCGTGCAGCGCCTGACCAAAGGCCGTCACCTCGTCCAGGGCGATGCCGCCCTCGACCCAGTCCGAGCCGTTGAAGCGCACGCCCAACGCCTTGGTCCGGGGCCAGGCGTCGCGCAGGGCCTGGGCGACCCGCAGCGGGAAGCGCGCCCGGTTCTCGTACGATCCGCCGAAGTCGTCTGTGCGGTGGTTGGATGCCGGCGACAGGAACTGGGTCAGCAGATAGCCGTGGGCGGCGTGCAGTTCGACCAGGTCGAACCCGGCCCGATCCGCCCGCCGCGCGGCGTCTTCGAACGTAGCGACCACGCGGTCCATGTCGGCCGGGGTCATGGCGGTCGGCGTGTGCCAGTCATCCTTGAACGGTTCGGCCGAGGCGCTGAAGGTTTCCCACGCGCCGTCTTCGGCCTTCAGGGCACCGCCGCCCTTCCACGGCGCGCTGGTCGAGGCCTTGCGTCCGGCGTGGGCCAGTTGGATGCCGATGGGTGTGTCGCTGTAGGTGCGGATGTCGCGGATGATCCGGGCGAAGGCCTCTTCCTGGGCGTCGTTCCACAGGCCGGTGTCGTCCGGCGTGATCCGTCCCGCCGCCTCGACCCCCGTCGCCTCGACGATGACCAGTCCCGCGCCGGAGATCGCCAGTCGTCCCAGATGCTGCACGTGCCAGGGCTGCGGCACGCCGTCGACGGCCGAGTACTGGCACATCGGGGCGATGGCCACGCGGTTCTTCAGCGTCAGGGGGCCGACGGCGCGGGGTGAGAACAGCTGGCTCATGAAGGACGATCCGTGGGGCAGGAGAGGGGGGACTGTAGCTATGGCGGTTGCGGTCACGTTCAACCCCGATCCTTTCCGATTGTTCACCCAGCTTTCCGATTATTCACGTGTGCACGCCCGGCCCGCGCGGCACAAAAGGGTCAAGCTTCAACTGGGGAACACACCAATGCTTCGTCTCGCTCTCGCCATCGCCATCGCCGCCCCGCTGCTGTCGGGCTGCATCATCGTCTCGACCGAAAAGCCGACCACGCGCGTCATCACCGCGCCGGCCTCGGGCCAGTGATGCGCAGCCTTGTCAAAGGTCTGGCGGTCGCGGCCCTGGTCGCGCCGCTGCTGTCGGCCTGCGTCATCTATGACAGCGACGCGGGCGAAAACGTCTCGGTGAACCTGCGCCGCGACGACGCTCCGCCGGCCGAGGCCATCCGCGAAGCCCGGTTCGCCGACGGCGCCCTGGTCGCGCGCGTCGATTCCAACGGCTGCACCCAGGCGTCGGATTTCGAAGTGTCGGTATCGGACGGCTCGCCGGTTGAGATCACGCTTCGTCGCACCAAACAGGACCTGTGCAAGGCCCTGGTCCCGGACGGCGTCGAGCTGCGCTGGACCTATGCCGACCTGGGCCTGGAGCCCGGCACGGCGGCCCGCATCCTCAATCCGCTGAAGTAGGCGTCTCGAACACGACCAGCATGTCTGGCGGAATGCGCTGCGGCCTCAGGGTCGCAGCGTCCACCAGCACCCATTCGGTGACGCCTTGGGCGCAGACGCGACCCTGGGCGTCCTCGATGCGGACATAGCGTGTGAAGCGCGGTCCCTGCGGATCGCCGACCCAGGTGCGTGCGACCACGCCCTCGGCGCCCGGCGCGATGCCGCGCAGATAGTCGATCTCATGCCGGGTCGCGACCCACGACCATTTCGCCCGCGTCGCCTCGTCGAAGCGCGCGTTCCAGTGGGCCGTGCCCGCGTCCTGCAGCCAGCCGACATAGACGACGTTGTTGACGTGGCCGTTGGCGTCGATGTGCTCGGGCCGCACGTCCAGCGGCACGACGAAGACCTCGCGGTCCTCGCGCGGCGTGAGGGTCTTCCTGGCCATCAGGCCTCGCCGAGCGGCACGCCCTTCTCGACCATCAGGGCCTGAAGTTCGCCGGCCTGGAACATCTCGCGGATAATGTCCGATCCGCCCACGAACTCGCCCTTCACATAGAGCTGCGGAATGGTGGGCCAGTCGGTGAAGCTCTTGATGCCTTCGCGCAGGGCTTCGTCCTGCAGCACGTCCACGCCCACGAAGCCGGCGCCGACATGATCCAGGATCTGCACCGCCAGGGAGGAGAAGCCGCAGCGCGGCTGGTCCGGCGTGCCCTTCATGAACAGAACCACATCATTCTGGGCGACGGTTTCGCCGATGAAGGCGTGGACGGGATCGGCGGCTTGGGCGGTGTCGGTCACGGATACGGGCCTTTCGTGAAGCCCGTCAGCTAGGGAGCCGCACGGTCGCGGTCAAGGCGTCCGCGACGTTCTGCACAACCGCTTAGGCCGGTCAGGCCGCCTGATTGGCCACGACGCGCGCCATCTCGATCTGCGCGGCCAGGCCCGGCGGCATGTCCCGCTCGGGCGCAGCGGCCAGTGTCGCCAACCGATCGGTGTCGGTCGGATTGACGATCACGCTGGAGACCGACGGGTCGGTCAGCACGTAGGACAGGCAGATCGCCTCGGCCGTCCAGTTATGGGTGCGGTACAGGAAGCCGAAGGCGTCCTTCTTGGGCGTATCGACGGGACGCTTTTCCTTGCCGAAGCCGAACAGACCCTTTTTGAAGATCGGGGCATCGGGCGCCCGCGCGCGCCGGTCGGCGTAGAAGTCATAGGCGAAGACCGCCATGTCCTGCTCGCGCGCCGAACGGATGCGATTGCGGATCTTCCAGTCGGCGTTGATGTCGAATGGCGTCAGCAGGGCGTCGAACGCCCCGGTCGAGACATAGGCGTCCATCACGTCGCCGCCGCCGGCGATGCCCAAAAGCTTGATCCGTCCGGTGGCGCGCATGGCCTTCAGCGCGCTGAGCGACGATTGCGCCAGTTCGGTCTCGCCCGGCTCGTGCAGCACCGCCACATCGATCCATCCCAGGCCCGAGAAGTGCAGCACCCGATCAATGGCCGCCGTCATCCCCTGGGCCGAAAAGTCGCGCTGCTGGTCGCGACCGTCGCCGGCGCCCAGGGTCAGGCTGACATAGACCAGCTTGCGATCCACATGCGACAGCGCCTCGCCCAGCACCTCGGCCGCCACCGGGTCGGCGGTCTCCAGCCGATAGCTGTTCACCCCGGCCTCCAGCGCCGAATACAGCAGGTCCAGCCCGGCCTCGCGCCCGCGCTTCAGCACATCGGCGCCGAAACTCAGCGTCAGGTTGGAGATGGCGGAGCCGGAGACGCCGAAGGGGCGATAGCGCATGGCCTTCAGCCCTCCTTGACCGGCGCGGAGGTCTCCAGCGCCAGGGCGTGCAGTTCTCCGCCCATCTGACCCTTCAGCGCGGCATAGACCATCTGGTGCTGACGCACGCGCGGCAGGCCGGCGAAGGCGCTCGACACGATCCGCGCGCGATAGTGGTCGCCGTCGCCCGCCAGATCCTCGATCTCGATCTCGGCGTCGGCGAAGGCTTCGACCAGATGCTGGCGCAGCGTTTCCACGGACATGGGCATGACGGGCACTCACACTTCGTTGGACGCCAGTTTGCGCGATAATCCTTAATGCCGACCTACGGCGTGCGGCGCTGCCGTTCGAACAACTGCACCGGATGATCCTTGTAGGTCGCGCGCGCATAGGGACGATAACCGACCCGCGCCGCCAGCTTCAGCGAGGCCAGGTTCTCGGGCGAGATCATGCAGACGGTTCGCCCCTCCAGCCTCCGGTCGGTCCAATCCAGGGCCGCCGTCAGGGCCTCGGCCGCATAGCCCCGCCCCTGAAACCCCGG
>NZ_WJWX01000003.1:0-219784 GCF_009661015.1 Brevundimonas sp. SPF441
CTTTTGCGCTGGCCTGGTCCGCTTCGTTCCAGTCCCCGAAGGTGCTGGGCGGCCGGGCGATCATGGCGTCGAGTTCCAGGCTCAGGAGCCGGGCCCGCAGGCGGATCGCGGCCCGTTCGCCCGCAACTCCGTTGTCCGCCGCGATCAGGACGTCCCGCACGCCCGGCGGCGGCGACCACCTCGACAGATTGCCGGCGGATAGCAGCGCCCATCCAGGTCGTCCGAAGCGTCGGATGGCTGAAAGGGTGGTGATCACCCCCTCCCCCACCACCATCCGGGAGCTGGTCGCCATTGTTAGGGGACATTAGAAACTAGAAGGGCGGGATACGGCGGGATTTGCCGGGACTGCCTGGGATGAACCCAAGCCCCATAAGGGTTCAGACCAAAAAAATTCGTCGGCGGTCGGCGGCGAGCGGTGTCTAACATGATGGTTGATTTAGACACCGCTCGACCACTTGATCCTAGAAAAAATTCGTCGGCGGTCGCGGCGGCTTTGAAGCCCTCAAAGCGTCCTTAGACGAAAGCGTGAGGGGCGTCAGAGGCCCCTTAAGCCCGGCGTGGCGGGGCGGGCGCGATCATTAGGGATCAGAGACGTGCCGGCGATGACGCCGCGCAACGCGGCGATGCGGTGTCGTCGGGTCGCATTCGTGCTCGGCGAAGTGGGACCAAGCGGTCCCAGTTTATCAAAAACCGGGTCAGGCCCGCCGCTGCTGGATAAGAGCGCCACAACCGTTCGTCCGGCAGGGGCCGGAAGTGGGACCAGTTTTCAGGCGTCGTTGGAGGCCGGCGACAGCGCCGCCAGAACCGCCGCTTCGTCTTCTGTGACCAGGCAACTGAGGGAGCCGCTTATGAAGATGCGGGTCGTGCCTTCCTCGGTCGCGGCGAAGGCCTGAACCCGCGCCGCGCGGATGTGGATCGGCAGACCTGTTTCGGGCTGGGTGAAGCGGACGAACGTCATCGCGTCTCGCAGAACCGTTTCAGGTCGCCCTCGACCAATGCCGTGCAGACAGAGGCATCAGCAGCAAGGCTGTTGCACAGAGGCGCGTCGGGGTCATGGGCCAAACACCAGGTCGCGACCGCCGAGCGGCCTGTGACGCCGCCACCGTTCCACTGATAGCGATAAAGCACGGGCTGCCCGGATGGAGCTATGACCCCAGCGAGTTGATAGTTTGCGAGGTCTGGGCCTTTGACGTTCACCAGCATTTCCCCCGACTTCCCGCTACCGATCGCATCGGCTTCAGCCTTGGCGATGGTGGACGCTGCGCAGTCAGGTGAGGCGTTCGGACATTCGAAGTCGATCACCAGGCGTCCATCGTCCGCGAGGGTCCGGTAAGCAACTGGAGGCGCGGCCGACGACGCCTCCGCAGCCGATTGCGTCGGCGTCTCGGCGGGGCCGCACCCAACCATGGCAAAGGCAAACATGATGGATGCGATCGTCGCGCGCATGGCGTGTCTCTAATAGATGTTGAAGCCGCCAAGGGCGCGGCCGAGGATGGCGAACTGTTCTAGGTCGTGGCCCTGTAAAACCTCGGGTTCATAGCGCGGGTTTTCCGAGATGACCTCGACGCCGTCAACGCCCAGGCGGCGCAGACGTTTGATGCGCAGTTCGTCGCCAAGCCGGAACGCGAAGACGCCCTCGCGAAGGCGGGTATCCCGAATATCGACGAGGACGCTGCTTTCGTCAGAAATCAGCGGCTCCATACTGTCACCTTCGGCCATGACGAATCGCAGGCCTTCGGCATTCGCCATGCCCATGATCTGAAGCATCTCCCGCGTCATCGGAACGACGCCGATCTGCTTTGCCAGGTCTGTGATCGAGCCTGCCCCAGCCGCCAGACGAACGTCGAGCAGCGGAATATCAACATAGCCGAACGGCCCCGAGTTTGGCTTGCCGTCTCCGGTCGTCAACCATTCCAAGCTCACGCCTAGCACCTTCGCGATCCGCGCAAGCTTGAATGCGCCTGGTTCGCTTCGGCCCTTCAGCAACTGATTGAACCCGCTCAGAGACATGTCCGCGCGCTTGGCCACCAGCGTCTGAGGCACTGCACCCATAGCCGAGCGGAGCCGATCCGCGAAATCGGAATACGGCCCTGCAATATCGTCATCAACCACGTTGACCGACTCCAAATACCGGATTACTGTCCGTTAAAACGTAGATACCTACGACGTAACGGATTTCGCTAATGCATTGCGAAGACATCAAGTCTGAACTCCGAAAGCGATATGGATCGCTCGCCTCCTTCTCGGAGCGCGTCGATCTTCCGCGCGGGCTTGTCAGCGATACCTTGCGAGGCCGCCGTTCCTCCCGTGCTGAAGCTGCGATCGCCGCCGCTCTGAATTTGCCGATCCATAAGGTCTTCCCGAAGCACTACGGCTTCAATGATTCGTCCCTGAAAGCGGACAATAGTCCGCTACAGCGTAGATCGCACCGTCTAACTGCGGAGGCGCGCTAGACATGGCGCGCGGTGACGAAACGCCCACGACGGCCCAGGCCGCCGTGATGATCGACCCGCCAGCCGTTCGTTCGGTGGTTCGGGTCAAGATCGCCCAGATCGACGCCAGTGAGCGCCTGCGAGAGATCAGCGAAGCCCACGCCCAAGTGATCGCCGCATCCATGCTTGAGCATGAGAAGGCCGGTGGTCGTCGCCAGCTTCAGGCCGTCGAACTGGTCCAGCGAGGCGATGGCTATCGGCTGGTCTATGGCGCGCACCGTCTTCGCGCCCACCAGATCAACGGCTGGGAAGAGATCGACGCCGAGATCGTGACGCTGACCGACGCGGGTCTGCGGCTGCGCGAGATCGACGAAAACCTGATCCGCCACGAGCTGACAGCGTTGGATCGGGCGCGGTTCCTGTCGGAACGGAAGCGCCTCTATGAAGCCCTCAACCCGGCCTCAAAACACGGTGGTGATCGTCGTTCTGATCAAGTGGCCAACATGGCCGTTTGGTCTTTCAGCGCCGACATCGCGGAAAAGACCGGCATGTCTGACCGCACAGTCAGACGCGCCGTGGCGCTGATCGAGAACCTTTCCCCCGCTGCCATTACCCGCCTCCGTGACACGCCACTGGCGTCGAACCAGGCCGCCCTAGAGGCCCTGGCGAAGCAACCGCACGAGCGGCAGTTGGCGGCGCTGGACCAGTTGTTCGCGGCCGAGAACCCGGCCCCCTCGGTCAATGCCGCCTTTGACCGCCTGGACGGCAAGGTCGTGAAGCCGGCCGCTGAGCTGAAGGTGTCGAAGCTGATCGACCAATGGGGGCGCATGGGCGCCAAGGAGCGCGGGGAGTTTCTGGCCTTCCTCGCCGCTGCCGACCTGCCGAAGGGCTGGACTGTGGAGAAGGGCCAATGAGCGCCGCACCCACCCGCGCCCATAGCTTGGGCGTGAAGCCTGCGCAGATGCGCCGTGGCAGCGTCAGCCGGATCAAAAAGGCCAAGGCCTCCCTGGTCGAGGTGATCGGCATCTGGGCCGACATCGACGAGGGGATGGTGGGCGAGGTCGAAAGCATGATCTCGCGCCTCGACGGCCTGAACGACAGCCTCGACGCCAGCGTCGAGCTGCTGCGCGAGGAATGGCCCGAATGATCCTCGCCATCTTCCACACGATCATCCTGCGCCTGACGGGCAAGGAGCGCCTGCTTTGACCGACGCCATCTCGATCCCGCGCGGCGGTATCGCCGTGCTGAACAACCTGCTGGCCCAGCGCTCGGCCTGGCATGGCTGGGAAGCCGGCCATCCGGCGCAGTCGCCCGAGGCGCAGGACGCCTTCACCGAGCGCGCGCGGGCCATCACCACCATGCGTGAGATCGGCCTGATCGACGAGAACGGCATGCTGACCGAGGCCGGCCGCATGACCGCTGAAGTCTGGAACGGGCGACATGCCTAAGCACCAACGCAAACGCCACCGCGAAGACCCGCGCCAGATGGCCCTCTCGTTCGATGCTCCGCCCCGCGTGACGCCGACCGAAGGGCTGCTGGCCGGCCTGGACATCTACGTCGCCGGTCTGGTTTCGCGGATCGTCCAGGACGACGCCCGCTCGCAGGCCGAAGTCGCCGCCGCAATCTCGGCGGTGCTGGGCGACGATGTCTCGGTCGATATGCTCTACGCCTATGCCGCCCCGGCGAAGACCAGCCACAACATATCGGTGGCGCGGTTCCTGGCGCTGATCGTCGCCACCAAACGCTCGGACGCTCTGGACGCCCTGGTCACCCGCATCGGCTGTCGGGTGCTGGAAGGCGAAGAGTTCGTGCTGGCCCAGCTCGGACACGTCCAAGCCGAGATGCGGCGCCTGCGCGCGATCGAGCGCGACCTGGTCGGCAAGGCCCAACCCTTCGAAGGGCGCACGGCATGAACGCGGTGTGGTGGACGGCGCAGGAACTGGCGATGCAGACCCTTCCGGGCCTGCCTTCGACCAAGCGCAAGATCAACGAGATGGCGGCGCAGCAGGGTTGGGCCGAGCGGACCAACGCGACCGGCGTTCGGCTGGCCCGTCCCCGCAAGGGACGCGGCGGCGGCCTGGAATATCACTATACCGTCTTGCCGGTTCCGGCCGTGGCGGCGCTGGCGGCGCGGGGCCTGGTGATGAATCAGGGCGCGCAGGCCGTCGTCGTTCCGGCCTCCGAAGCCTGGGCGGCGTTCGATGCCCTGCCTGACGACAAGAAGGCCAAGGCGCGGTTCCGCCTGGACGTGCTGCGGGAGATCGAAGCGCTGCGGACGGCGGGCGCCTCGGCGACGGGCGCCGTCGCCCATGTCGTTGCGCTGCACAAGGCGAAGGCCAGAGCCGGCGAAGGTGCGCAACACGACTTCAGCGCCGCCACGGTGGCCAACTGGAAGAAGGCCGTGCGCGGTCTGGCCAAGGGCGACTGGTTGCCCGCGCTGGCCCCACGCCACCAAGGCCGCACGGCGACGGCGGACTGCGATCCGAACGCCTGGGAGTTCCTGAAAGGCGACTACCTGCGCCTGTCAGCCCCGACCTTCGAGAGCTGCATGGAGCGGCTGTCGGACACGGCGGCGATGAACGGCTGGTCGATCCCGTCGCCGAAGACCCTGGCGCGCCGACTGGAAAAGGAAATCCCCGAGCCGGTGCGGGTGCTGGCCCGCGACGGCCTTGAAAAGCTGGAGCGCATGTTCCCGCCGATCATCCGGGATCGCAGCGAGTTCCACGCTCTTCAGGCCGTCAACGCCGACGGTCACCGCTGGGACGTGTTTGTTTCCTTCCCAGACAAACCGAAGCCGATGCGCCCGCTCATGCTGGCGATCCAAGACCTCTATTCGGGCAAAATCCTCGCCTGGCGCATCGCCGAAAACGAGGGCGCGGACACGGTCAGTCTGGCCTTCGGCGACCTGTTCCGCGACCACGGCGTCCCCGATCTGGTCTGGCTGGACAACGGCCGGGGCTTTGCTTCGAAGTGGATCACTGGCGGCACCCGCACCCGGTTCCGGTTCAAGGTGAAGCCTTCCGATCCGGTCGGCGTCCTGACGGCGGCGGGCTGCGACGTGCGCTTCACACGACCCTATTCGGGTCGTTCGAAGCCCATCGAACGGGCCTTCCGCGACCTTTGCGAACACGGCGCCAAGCACCCCGAGTTCCAGGGTGCCTACACCGGCAACAGCCCCATGGCGAAGCCCGAGGACTATGCCAGCCGCGCCGTGCCGCTGGACGTGTTCACGGCCGTGGTCAACGACGTGATCCGCCGCCACAACGCCCGCGTCGGTCGTCGGACGCGCGTCTGCCGGGGCGTCCTGTCGTTCGACCAGGCCTATCAGGCGTCGATCGCGACGGCGGTCATCACCCGCCCCACCGAGGCCCAGCTCCGCATGTGCCTGCTGGCGCATGAGAGCGTGACGGCCGACCGCCTGACCGGCGCGGTCAACCTGTTCGGCAATCGCTACTGGTCCGAGTTCCTGAGCGAGCATCGCGGCGAAAAGGTCGTGGTCCGCTTCGATCCCGACCGCCTGCATCAAGAGCCGGCGCACGTCTATTCGATGGGCGGCAACTACCTAGGCGCGGCGGAAATGCAGGAGGCGTCAGGCTTCTCCGACGCGACAGCCGCGCGTGAACACGGTCGGGTCAAGGCGGCCTGGCTGCGCTCGCAAAAGGACATGCTAGCGCTGGAGCGCCGGCTGTCGGCGGCTGATGTGGCGAACCTGTTGCCCGATGTCGCCGAGGACGAGGACTTCACGCCCGAGCCGACCCGCGTCGTGCGGATGCTCGGCGGCCTGGCTGCGGCGCCGGTGGCGGCCCCGGTCGAGGCGTCGGCCCAGATCATGGATCGGTATGCGGAAGCCCTGGCGCGACAGCGCCCGGATCATCTGCGGCTGATCGAATGAAGACGGCCCGGCGGGGCTGCAACCCCGGCCGGGCCTGAACCCCGAGAACCAAAAAACCCGAGAGAACTGAGGAACCCTATCATGTCACCCAATCTAGGCAAAACCACCTTCACCGACGCTGAGATGACGAAGCTGCGTCAGGACGTTGCGGCCTATATCGAGCGCAACGGCATGACCAAGCGCCAGTTCGCCGCCGACGCTGATGTGGCTGAAGGCACGTTCGGCCCCTGGCTGAACGGTCAGTATGCCGGGAACAACGACACGGTCGCGGCGAAGGTCCACCGCCTGATCGTCAGCCGTGAAGAACAAGCCCGCCTGGTGGCCACCGTGCCGGAAGCCCCGTCGTGGCAGCAGACCAAGACGGCCGTCAAAATCCTGACCGTCCTGGAGCATTGCCAGGTGTTCGGCGACATGGGCGTCCTCGGCATGGGGCCGGGCCTCGGCAAGACCCACACCATCGCGCAGTTCAAGGCGACGCGTCCGCGTGTCTGGACGGCCGCAATGTCGCCCAGCAGCCGGGGCGTCCCCAACGCCCTGGTCGCCATGCTTGAAGCCATGGGCGAAGACGAGGCCAAGGGAACGCCCCAGGCTCTGTCGCGCCGGGTTCAGAAGAAGGCTGGGCCGGGCGGCCTGATCGTGATCGACGAAGCCCAGCACCTGTCGCAACAGGCGGTGGACGAGTTCCGGTCGATCCATGACCGCACCGGCGTCGGCCTCGTCTTCTCGGGCGACGAGAGCGTGTTCCAACTGTTCGACGGGACGCGGAAAGCCGCCTTTGCGCAGTTCCATTCCCGGATCGGCATTCGCCACCGCCAGTCGCGGCCCTATGCCGACGACGCCGAAATCCTGGCCATCGCCCACGGCGTGACGGACGGTCCGTCGATCAAGCTGCTGCGGGACATGGCGCAGAAGCCTGGCGCCCTGCGCGGCGTCACCAAGACGCTGCTGCTGGCGCGTCGCATGGCGTCGATGACCGACACGCCGATGTCGCCCGCCGTCATCCGTGAAGCCTGGGCGCAGCGCGCCCCGGACATGGCCGCGTGAGGGCCGGGGCGATGGTCGTGCAAGGCCTGCATCCCCTCGACGCCGTGCTTGCCGAGATCGGCACCCTGGTTCGCCGGGGCCGTCACGGCTCGATGGACGAAACCGAGTGCAACACCCGCATCGAGCGCATCCGTCAGGCCGTCGTTCATGCCGACATCGACCAAGACGGACGCATCCGTGACCGCCTCGATGTGCTGGCGCGGACGCTCGATGACGGTTCGCTGACCCGCGATTGGTTCGACACCATCACCAAGTCGATCCGCGATCGCGTGGCCCGCGCCCGCGACAGCCTGACACCCGATCCCGGCCGCCTCGGCGAGAACACGGCGGGCCGCCGCTACGGCGGTCTGACCGTTTTCGACGGAGGCCGTTGCGATACCCCTGACACCCACCAAAGGAGCCTGTGATGGCCAACCAAGCCTCAAACGCCTATGCCCCGCCCAACGCCCAGGAGGTCAACGGCAAGACCTTCATCCCCGACGCCAAGGGCGCCCTGACGCCCATCGAGACGGTCAAGCCGACCGATCTGCTGATGGACGAGACGGTGCGCCGCGTGATGGGCCATGCGGGCGAGCTGCACGACCAGATCGCGCGCTTCAAACGCCACACCCTGGACGACTTCGCGGGCCTGCTGGCGCTGTTCGATCAGGAATATGGCGTCAAGCGCGGCGGGAGCAAAGGCAACGTCAGCCTGACTACATTCGACAAGACATTGAAGGTGGTGCTGGCCATCGCCGACCAGATCACGTTCGGCCCCGAACTTCAGTCCGCGAAGTCGCTGGTCGATGAATGCCTGGTCGAATGGTCGATCGACAGCCGGCCCGAGCTTCAGGCCATCGTCCAGCGGGCCTTCAACACCGACAAAGAAGGCCTGGTGAACCGCGCCGAGCTGTTCGGCCTGCTGCGTCTGGAGATCGCCGACGACCGCTGGCAGCGGGCCATGAAGGCGATCAAGGAAAGCATCCGGGTCGAAGGCACGAAGGAATACGTGCGCTTCTACCGCCGCCCCCACGCCCGCGCGGCCTGGTCGCCGGTGACGATCGATGTGGCCTCGGCTTCGATCATCGACGCGGTGGCGGCATGAGTCCGGCGCAGTTGGATCATCCGGTCGTCGCAGAGCCGCATGACGGCGTGGTCTGGAAGGTTCTCGCCGAGGTCGCGGCCGAGCGGCAGAACCAGGTCGCTCAGGGTCATTCGCTGACCTTGGACGACGGCTATATCGACAGGGAGCTGGCGCGCGCGTCGGGGGCCTACGCCCTCAACGCGGCGGCCCAGACAGCCGGATCGCTGTATTGGCCCTGGCCCGGTCACACCTGGCAGCCTGCCGACGCCCGGCGCGACCTGGTCCGCTCTGCGGCCCTGGCCATCGCCGAGATCGAACGCCTGGACCGCGCCCAAGCCGTGGAGACGCTGGCATGCCCCTGACGGCCGATACCCTGCTGCTGATCAGGACCAACGCCCTGATGCACACCCGGCGCGAAGTCCTCGCCGACTTCGAAGCCGACACCGTGCGCGAGGCCCACGACCGCGTCGTCTATGGCCATGGCGTCCTGACCGACGACGAACGTCGCGTGATCGAGGATGCAATGGCGGCCATGATCCATGCGCCGCGCCAAGACCTGACCGACGCGGGGCTGGCGGCATGACCCGCGCGAAGGTTCAGCCCGTGCCGGCATCCGTCCAGGCGGCGTTCGACCGCTTCTGGGCGGCCTATCCGCCGCGCGCGGACAACCCCAAGAAGCCCGCCCTGAAGGTCTTCGCCGACCTGGTGGCGGGCGGTGCAGATGCGGAGGCGCTGGTCCGTGCGGCCGGCACCTTCGCGGCGCATGTGAAGTCCCAGGGCTTCGACCCCAAGTTCACGCCCCACGCCCGCACCTGGCTGGCCCAAGAGCGTTTCGAGGAATGGGCGACGGATGCTCTGGTCTCGGCCCCGGCGACGGGACCAAGCCCTGATCACCCGTTGGCGGCCCTGCATGGCCGGATCGGCGACGCCGCCTGGGCGTCCTACATCGCGCCCCTGGTCATCACCGTGTCGTTCCCCGGCGCCCGCGTCGAGGCCCGGACGCGGTTCGCCCTGGACCGGGTGCGCCAGTCCTGGGGCCGCGACATCGAGACGGTGCTGGGTCGCGTGTTGTGGGCGGTGCGGCCATGAAGCTGAGCGCCGATCATCCCCTGGACAGCATCGAACTGGCCTGGGCGCGCGAGCGGCGCGCGAACCGGCATCCGATGCTTGTCATCGTGTCGCAGTCGGGCCGGCCGGAAGCGGAATGGACCGATGCCATGCGCACCGGCGAGGCGGCTTTTGCGCCCAACGCTGTCATCGAGGAACGCTACGCCTTGGTGCGCGAGGCCCTGAAGATCGGCCTTTCGATGGAGCTGATGTCCATCGCCGTCAGGGCGCCGCGCGCTTGGTGCGCCGAGGCCGGACGCCGAGCCATGGCTTGGCGCGAAGATCATTCACAAACAGGACGCATCTGATGGTCGCCTACTCATTCAAGTCGGGCTTCATCCCCGACATCCAATCGGGCCTGAAATGCCAGACGATACGGCTGCCACGGAAGCGCCACGCCCGACGCCTCGACGCACTTCAGTTCTTCACAGGGCCGCGCATGGCGCCAGTGCGGATAGGGTCGGCAACCTGTGTCGCCAATCGGGATGTTCGCCTCGACTTCGACGCAGATAGGGTCACCCTTGACGACTTCGAAGTCATCGAAGGTGACGAGGCGCTGAACGCCTTTGCTGTTCGCGACGGCTTCCGAGTTCCTGAACGCTTGGCCTCGTTGAGCGAGATGCCGCCGTGGGAATACATGACCCGCTGGTGGCGCATGACCCATCCCGACAGCCCCGTGTTTCGTGGCGTTCTTATCGACTGGGGCCTGACCTTCGAGGCGGTCAAATGACTACCCGCAAGCGCCGGAAGGCGACCCCTCGCGTCCAATGCCGTCGCGTTCCGTGGGCCGATCCCTATCCTGAAATCTTCCGCCTCGGCACGGCGGCCGGCCTGACCCCACCGTCCAATGTTCTGATCCGTTCAGGATCGCGGACGATCAGCTTCGTCGCCGACTTCACCAACGGTGACGGAATGCCCGTGCGCGCCACCGTCCGCATCGATCGTTCAACGCTGGCGGTCCTAGACGAGAACATGGCCGCTCGCTTCGTGATGAAGGCGAAGGCCGCATGAGCCAGCGCGCCGCCATCGCCAAGGTGAAGATCGCCGCCAAGGAACTGTGCCTGGACGACGACACCTATCGCGCCATGCTGACCCGGATCACGGGCCGGTCGTCGGCCGCGCATTGCAACGAGGCCCAGCTCGGCCTCGTCCTGGACGAGATGAAGGCCAAGGGTTGGAAGCCCCGTGTCGTCCAAGGCGGCCGGGAGGGTCCGCGCGCCAAGGCCCAGCCGGCGCAATCGCCCATGGCGCGCAAGGCGCGGGCCATGTGGATTTCCCTTCACCAGCTCGGCGCGGTTCGCGATCCCCGCGAGAGCGCCCTGGAAGCCTTCGGCCGTCGCCAGCTCGGCGTCGATAAGCTGGTCTGGGCCGACGAAGGCCAGGCCTATCGCCTGATCGAGGCGCTGAAGGCGATGGCCGATCGCGCCGGCTGGTCGCAAGACCTGTCGCTGATCCCGGCTGCGCAGCATGTCGCCGTGCTGAAGGCCCGGCTTCAGGCCGCGATCGACACGCGAGCCGCCGAGTGATGGCGACCGGCCTGTTCGAATGGGAAGCGGTGCGGACGGCCCTGGCCGCCGTCGCCCATGCCCATGCGCGACAGGCCCAAGCCCAGCGCCGCGCGCTGTTCGCCCCTCATGGCGTCAAACGCCAGCGTGAGGCCGATCTGAAGGCCGCCGTCGCCGAGACCCTAAGCGCCGAGCTGGCGCTGACCGCCGCCCGCCGTGAGGCCGGGGCATGACCATGGCCGAACCGACCTGGTCCGACTGGCCCGAGCTGCTTCAGCAGGTGGCGGAATGCTGCGGAGCCGGCGTCGCCCTGCGCCTGGCCCGAACCTATGGCGGGCGCGAGATCTACATCCCCACGGCGCAGTCGATCGACGAGGGCCACCATCTGGCGATTTCGCTGGGTCTGGCCTCGGCTCGCCAACTGGCGGACGCCTTGCGGGTCGGAAAACTGATCGTGCCTATGGGGCCGACATCCTCGCCGAAACGCCGTGCGGCTGCTATCCGACGCATGAAGTCGGAAGGCGCCACCAACGCTGCCATTGCGAAAACGCTTGGCATCCACCTACGGACTGTGGAAGTTCGCCACCAGCGCGATCGCGAGCGCGGCCTGACCGCCCGCGAGGACGACACCCCCGACCTTTTCGACCGCTGACCCCGAAACCTTTCGGGGTGGGTTGAGACCTGCCGATCTGGCCCTTGTTGCCTTGCGTCCGCGCAGGGCGGCGCGTCAGCAGGGCTTCAGCTTTTCACATGACACAGGGCCAGACGACCCGCCGCCCGACGCGTGGCGTTCGCAACAACAATCCGGGCAACATCGACCGGGTCAAAGGGACCAACTGGCAGGGCGCTGCGAAAGAGCAGACCGACTCCCGCTTCGTTACCTTCATCTCGGCCGAGATGGGTATCCGCGCCCTGGTCCGAACGCTGCTGACCTACTTCAAGCAGCACAGGCTCGCGAGCGTTCGCGGCATCATCAATCGGTGGGCGCCTCCGGTCGAGAACAACACGGCGGCCTATATCGACGCCGTCTGCCGCGACATCGGCCGTAGCCTCGGCCGCACCATCAACGCCGACGAACGACTGGACATCGACAGCATCGCCGTCATGCGCCCGCTGGTCGTGGCCATCATCGCCCATGAGAACGCCGGCTATGCCTATCCGGCCGGAGTGATCGACGAGGGGCTGCGGCTCGCCGGCATCGCCGACGTGAAGCCGCGCCCGCTGCTGAAGACGGGCGAAATCCAGGGCATCCTCGCCGCCGCGCCTCTGGTCGCCGTGTCCAGCGCCGAGGTCGTGGACACCTTGGGCAAGGCCCGCGATCAACTGGCCCCCGCCTCCGGCATGCACCCGGCGATCCAGACCTTGATCGTGCTGCTGTCGCTGGCGGGCTGCATCGTTGTCATCTGGTCGCGGTTCGCCCGCCAACGAAAGACCCTGTCGTGAAGCGCGGGGCGGCCTTGGGCTGGATCGTCGTCAGTCTTCTGGCGATCGTGGTCGCGGCGATCCCGTTCCTTGCTGTCGTCTTCCTGGGCGTGGCGTGGGGCATCATCGTCTTCGCCGTCGCCGCCTTCGGTCTGGCCTGGCTGGGCGGTCAGCTCGGCATGAACGGCGGCGCTGACGTGGCGATCGGCGGCGGGATCGCCCTGGTCGTCGGCGGTGTCGTGGGCCTGATCGTCCGTCTGGCGATGTGGGTGCTGTCGTGAACCTGGGCCGCCTGCCTGACCTAATGCCTTCGCGCCTTACGGTCGCGGCGGTGATCGGGTGCATCGTCTTCATCCCTCTGGCCATGTGGGCGAGCTGGACGGCTGGCGTCGCCGAGCATGGGCGTGTGGCGGCCCAGAAGACGGCCGACGCCTACCATCTCGCTATCACCGCCCCGACCACCGGCTACATCGCCCGGCTGGCGACCTGCAAAGCCTCCCTGTCAGGAACTGAAGGTTCGCTGCGGCTCCAGAACACGGCCGTCGAAAAGCTGCGCCAGGCCGCCGCCGCTGACGCCGCCCGCGCTGACCGCCTGGTCCACGCCGCCCAGCTTCAGGCCAGCGCCGCCGAGCGCCGCTCCCAAGCTGTCCTTCAGTCCCAACCCCGCGACGGCGAAGGCCGGTGCGAGGCTGCTTTCCGCCTGCATCAAGAGACCGTTGAATGATCCGTCGAGCGTCGCTTCTCTTGTGCTGCCTGGTCGCCGCCTGCGCCTCGGCGCCACCGCCTGAACCCGTCGTCAGGACGGTCGAGGTCGCGGTTCCCATCGCCACCCCTTGCCGCGTGTCGGTCGGCCCCGCGCCGACCTATGCCGATTCCGCCGACGCCCTGCGCCAGGCGGCCGACATCTTCGACGCCATGAAGCTGCGCGCGGCCGGTCGGGCGCAGCGCCAGGCGCGCGAGGCTGTGTTGCAAGCCGCCTTGGACGGCTGCGCCGGGGAGGTCCGCCCGTGACCTTCGCCGAAGTCATGACGCTGGTGGCGGTAGGGCTGTCAGCCCTCAACGCTGTCGTCCTGCTGAAGACCTATCACCGGGCCGGGCAATGGCGCGAGAGCGAGGACGCTAAGGCGATCCTGGCGCGCCTGACCCAGGTCGAGAACGACATCACCGGGTTCAAGGCCCGCTTCGAAAACGTCGCCACCAAGGCCGACGTGGCCCGGCTGACGGCTGAGGTGAACGGCCTGGAACAACTGGTCAAAAACACGGATGCGGGCGTGATCCGCATCGAGCAACTTCTGATGCGAGGCACGAAATGAGCTACAAGGAACAGGTCACCGCCGACCGCCGTCTGTCGATCCTGGAACTGCTGATGCAGGATGGCGGCATGGGCAACGAGCGGGTGCTGGAAACCGGGCTGACTAGCCTGGGCCACCGCGTCGGCGTCGATCGCGCCTATGTGCGCGAGCAGATGAAGTTCCTGGAAACGGCGGGCTGCGTCACCATCGACCTGTTCCGCGACACGGTCATGGTCGCCTCGATCACCGAGCGCGGCGCCAAGGTGTCTAAGGGCTTCATCACAGTGGACGGCGTGACCCAGCCCACGCCGGGCGGCTGAACCATGGCGCGCTCCCCCAGGCGTATCCCGTCCTCGATCGACAAGCTGCCGACCGAGGTCCGCGAGCTGATCGGTCAGTTGCGCGAACAGGGCGTGACGATCGACGACATCCTGGCCAAGCTGCACGAGCTGGGCGCGGACGTGTCACGTTCGGCGCTGGGCCGTCACATCAAGGGCCTGGCGGAAGTCGGCGAGCAGTTGCGCCGATCGCGCGAAATCGCCGTCGCCCTGGTCTCGCGCTTCGGCGAAGACCCTGACAACCGCGTCGCCCGCCTCAACATCGAACTGATGCACGGCCTGGTCATGCAGGCGATCACCGCGACGGCCGAAGGTCAGGACGGTGAACCGGGCGGGCCTGTGACCTTCGGACCCGAGGACACCATGTTCCTTGCCCGGTCGCTGCAATCGCTGGCCAGCGCCCAGAAGATCGACACCGACCGGCTGCTGAAGGTGCGGGTCGAGGTCGCCAAGGAGGCCGCCAAGGCCGTCGAAACCGTGGGCAAGGCCAAGGGCCTGACCAAGGAAACCATGGACGCGATCAAACACGCGGTCCTCGGCATCGCCTGATGGTCATCCGGCCGACACCCAAGCCCGACGCCGATCAAAAGGCCTGGGAGCGCGAAGCCGCCGAGGCTGCGTTCGCGCGCCTGCCCAAGGGCGACCTGCTGCTGCGCTACCAGGCGTCGGCGCTGGAGCTGCTGATGACCGGCGTCTCGCTGGTCGCGATCGAGAAGAGCCGGCGCATCGGCCTGACCTGGGCGCTGGCGGCCTATGCCGTGCTGAAGGCCGCCGCCCAGGGTTCGGCCGGAGGGATGAACGCCTGGTATATGGGCTATGATCAGGAGATGGCGCGCGAGTTCATCGACGTGTGCGTCATGTGGGCGCGGGCATTCGGCATCGCGGCCGAGGACGCCGACGAGGAAATCCTGGAAGGCGACGGCGAGAAGGTCCAAGCCTTTCGCCTGAAGTTCGCCTCGGGCTTCAAGATCGTGGCGCTGCCGTCCGTGCCGCGCGCCCTGCGCGGTAAACAGGGCCTGGTCATCATCGACGAGGCCGCCTTCCACAAAGACCTGGCTGAAGTCCTGAAAGCCGCCGTCGCCCTGTTGATGTGGGGCGGTCAGGTGGTGGTGGTCTCGACCCACGACGGATCGGCGAACCCGTTCAACCTGCTGCTGGACGACATCCGCGCCAAGAAGCGCAAGGGTGCGGTCCAGACGATCACGTTCGACGATGCGATTGCGGACGGCCTCTATGAGCGCGTTCGCCTGTCGGCCGAGATCAAGGGCCGCCAGATCGGGTCGAAGGAAGAGTGGATCGCCGACATCCGCGACACCTATGGCGACGACGCGGCCGAGGAACTGGACTGTATCCCGGCCGCTGGTTCGGGGTCGTGGCTCGACCCGGTCAAGCTCTCGACCTGCGAACACGCCGACGCTGGCAAGCCTGAACTCTACACGGGCGGCCTGGTCTATCTGGGCCGCGACGTGGCGCGCCGCCGCGACCTGTCCGTCATCCATGCCTTCGAGCTGGTGGGCGACGTGCTGTGGATGCGTGATCGCTGGGTCGCGCGGGCCGCCACCTTCCGCGCCCAGGACGACGCCTTCGACGCGATCTGGAAGACGCGCCGCATCGCCTCGGCCTGGATTGATCAGACCGGCATGGGGGAAAAGGTCGTCGAAGACCTTCAGCTTAAATACGGCGAGACCCGCATCGTCGGTCAGTTGCTGACCGGCCCCAACCGCCTGGACCTCGCGAGCGCCTTCAAGGATCGCGTCGAAAACTGCGCCATCCGCATCCCCTCGCTGGTCGATCTGCGCACCGACTATCGGGCGATCAAGAAGGAAGGCGGCGTCGGCGGCGCAGTTCGGATCGTCGATGACGGCGATGTCCACGCCGACGAGTTCTGGGCCACGGCCCTGGCCTGCCGCGCCGCCGACACGCCTTACCAGCCTTACGACTATCGCGGCGCCAGCCGATCCGGGCCGCGCCCCGGCGACCGCCAGTCCGACCATGTCAGCCGCTCGCGTTACGGCGGCCGAAGGATTCACTGATGACCGACCTCGTCCAACCTGGCCTTTCGAAGTCTGGCCTGATCGACCTCTATGGCCGCCCTCTGAACGTCGCCTCGGCAGCGACGAAGGCCGAGATCGCCGAGGTGGTGGCCCGGCCGACGACGACCGGCGTCCGCCAGGCCTGGAACAACACCACGGTCGCGGCCGGCCTGACGCCTGGACGGCTGGCGTCGATGCTTCAGCGCGCGGCCGATGGCGACGCCCACGACTATCTGACCCTCGCCGAGGAGATGGAGGAACGCGACTGGCACTATGCGTCCGAGCTGGGCAAGCGGAAGCTGGCGGTCATGGGCCTGGACCGCAACGTCAAGGCGGCCTCAGACGACCCTCGCGACATCGAGATCGCCGAGGCCGTCAGGACCGAGATCATTGAAGACGAGGCCTTCGAAGACCTGTGCGCCGGCGCGCTCGATGCCCTGGGCAAAGGCTATGCCGTCGTCGAAATCGGCTGGTCCACCGGCAAGCGCTGGGTTCCGAACCAATACGCCTGGCGCGATCCGCGCTGGTTCCAGTGGGACCGCGAGACCGGGCATTCCCTGAGGATGCTGGACACGGCCGACATGGCCAACGGCGTCGAGCTGCGCCCCTTCAAGTTCGCGGTCCACCGTCCCAACCTGAAGATGGGTCTGCCCGTGCGCGGCGGCCTGGCGCGCCTGGCGGCTTGGGCCTTCCTGTTCAAGTTCTACGGCGTGAAGGATTGGGCCACCTTCGCCGAGAGCTATGGCCAGCCGCTTCGCCTGGGCAAATACGACGCCAGCGCCACGCCAAAGGACGTGGACATCCTGTTCAACGCCGTCTCCATGATCGGCACCGACTGCGCCGCCGTGATCCCCAAGGCCATGGAGATCCAGTTCGTGAAGGCCGAGGGCGGCACCGGATCAGGCGCCGACCTCTATCAGAAGTTCGCTGAGTTCCTAGACAAGCAGGTGTCCAAGGCCGTCGTCGGTCAAGACGGCACGTCATCGATGCAGTCGGGCGGCGGCTACGCCCAGGCCAAGGTTCTGGACGGGGTCAGGGGCGACATCTGCGAGACCGACGCCAAGCAGCTCGCTCGCACGATCCGCCGCGACGTGATCGAACCCTTCGTCCTGTTCAACTACGGCCCAGACGCGGCCATCCCCGGCCTGCGCCTGGAAACACCCGAGACCGAAGACCTGAAGGCGCTGTCGGAAGCCCTGGCGCCGATGATCGATCGCGGCCTGAAGGTGAAGTCCAGTCAGCTCCGCGAGAAGTTCGGCCTGGAGACGCCTGAAGGCGATGACGAGGTTCTTGGCCCGCCGACCAAGGCGACCACCACGACCCCCGTCGAGGCGGCCGTGTCGGACGACAAGGCCCAGAACCGGCGTCAGGCCCACGCGGCGAACCGCGCCCAGGACGACGACGGCAAGCCGGCCGACCGGATGGAAGAGCTGGCGGCCGAGGCCATGGCCGGCTGGACCGAAGACCTGGATCCGATGATCGAGCCGTTCGAACGGCTGGCGAAGACGGCGAACAGCTATGCTGAGTTCGAAGCCGGCATCGCCGACGCCGTCGCCGGCATGGACGCCTCGGTCCTGGCGCGCACCCTGGGCGCTGCCTTCTTCAAAGCCCGCGCCCATGGCGATGTGCATGACGATCCCGAGGACTGATCAGGGTGGCGGGCTTTTCCTTCAGCGCTGAACCGCCGTCTGAGGTCAGCGCCTACTTCCGTCAGAAGGGAGACCGGCCGGCCTTCCGTTGGTCTGAGGTCTGGGGCGAGGAACACGCCTATGCCTTCACCGTCGCCAAGGCCACGTCGGCCGACGTGCTGGGCGCGATCCGCGAAAGCCTTCAGACTGCAATCGACAAGGGCGTCCCCTATGACCAGTGGGCGCGCGACCTGAAGCCATTGCTTCAGGCCAAGGGCTGGTGGGGTGAAGCCGTCGAGATGGCCGACCCCGCGACCGGCGAGGTTAAGCCGCGCGAGCTGGGGACGCCGCGCCGGCTGCGGATCATCTATGACGCCAATCTGCGCAGCGCGCGGGCGGCCGGTCAGTGGGAGCGGGGCCAGCGGACCAAGGCCGTGCTGCCCTTCTACCTCTACCAGCTCGGCCCCAGCGAACGCCACCGGCCCGAACACGTCGCCAAGGAAGGAGTGGTCAGGCCCGTTGACGATCCCTTCTGGACGGCCTGGTTCCCGCCCAACGGCTGGGGCTGCAAATGCTGGCTGCGCCAGATCACTAAGGCCGAGGCGACCAGGCGCGGCGTGACGCCGCCGTTCGACGTGCCTAATCGCACCTTCAGCCGCGCCCTGGACGATGGATCGACCGAGCGCGTCACGGTTCCCCAGGGCATCGACCCAGGCTGGCAGACCAACCCCGGCCTGAACCGGGCCAAGACCTTGATGACCAACATGGCCGACCGGCTGATCGCCTCTGGCGAATCGGCCGCGCGCGCCCTGATGACGGACTTCTGGAAAGGCTCGACGCCCGAGGCCTTCACCCATCTGCCGGCCCGCACCTTCGCCCCGGCTGCCATCGCCCCGGCGCGGCTTCAGAAAGAACTCGGGACCGAGGCCCTGCTGGTGATGGTGTCCAGCGACACGCTGAAGACCAAGCTGGAAAAGCACGGCGACGGCGAGCGCGGGCTGAAGGCGGCGGACCTCGGCCGGCTCCAGGCGATCCTCGATGATGGCCAACTGGTCGAGCGCACCGGCGCGAACGCGGTCTATGCGATGGAGATGGACGGCGGCTGGTATCAGGCCGTGGTCAAGACCTCGGCGAAGGGCGAGCTGATCCTCGCGTCGCTGTTCCCGATCGGCGCGCGAAAGGTGCGGCGGTTGGGGCTGAAAAAATAGGGAGGGCAGATCGGACGGAGGGTCGTTACATCCTCGCGGCGCAGGCGCCCGGAAACGGAATGGCTCGCCCGATCTGGGTCGAATATGGGGGTTTCGGCCGGCGAAGTCACCCCATCATAGAAAACGCGTCAGGAGCGTCGAAACGGATGGGGCCGGTCCAAGCGCGCCTGAACCGGCCCCAAGGGCGTCATTAGAGGCCTTAAACGCCCTTAGACGGTGGGCCGGCCATCATCTCCGCACCCAGCTTCAGGTTCTCGGCTTTGATCGCGGCTCTTCGCTCAAGGTGACGGGTAACCAGATCGAGCACAGGCCATTCGACGATGTCGAAGGCGCTGAGATTGTTCAGCTCGCGAACTTTCACCGCGAGCGCCCACGCATCGATTGAAAGTTGAGCCGCCGTGTCGGCTGCGATGGCGTGATACTCGTCCCCTTCCAGGACCATGAAATCGAACTTCAGGCCGTCGTAAAGCAGCTCTGTTCTGCGCCGAAACTGCGTGGCCTGGACCGCCATTTCCAAACCTAGAAGCTTCCAATCGACCAGATCGGGCCAAGCTCCAATCGGCTCTCCCGTCAGAACCCCTTCGCCGAACGGGTTCTCAGGCTGCACCGGCGTGACCCAAACCGTGTCGGAGAAGTTGGCCACGACATCGCGACACGCCAAAACATACCGCTCCAGGTGTTCAGCCAGGGCTAGTGCGGAAAGCCCGCGATCGCGTGTCTCGGCTTTGCGCTGCACCCGTCGCAGCCGCCAGGCCGCCAGTTCACCGCCGCCGATCTGCATCAATCCGCCCACCAGGACGCCGGCAAGGCCGATGCCCGCGACAAGCAGGGCGCTGGCGTCGGCCGGGCTAGCTCCAGAAGCGGCGACAGACATGGCGATCTCCAGGGACGGGACGAAAAAGCCCGTCCTGCTGATCAGCGGGACGGGCGCACATTCAAGAGATTTCCATGGAAGAGTCGAGCGGATTAGATCATGGGGGGCCTCCGGGTTTCCCGTTGGGCGTCTTCGCCGAGAACCCTGACCCTGCCATCCTGCTGAAATCGACGTGACCCCGAAAACCTTCGGGGTGTGGTGACGCCGTCCGCGCCCCGATCATGGCGTCATGAACACGGCTTCGGCAACAACAAACAAACAGACCGGCGCGACGATCGCAACGCCGATCCAGTCCATCGCCCTTAATGAGGCGGGCGCGGCCCCCGAGTGGATCGAACTGATCCCGGCCGGCTTCGACGTCCAGGGCCGTGACGGCCGCGCCTGGATCAACCCCGATCCACAAGGCGTTGTCACCGCCACCGCCGGCCGGTCTCTGCCGCTGCCCCTGGATTGGGAACACGCCACCGAAACGCGCGCCCCCCAGGGCCTCGACGCCCCGGCCGCTGGCTGGATCGAGGAAGTCGCCGTGCGCGAGGGCGGCTCGATCTGGGGCCGGGTGGACTGGACCCTGCGCGGGCGGACGATGGTTGAGGGCAAACCCCCCGAATACCGCTTCGTCAGCCCTGTCTTTTCCTACGACCAGATCACCGGCGTGATCCGCCGCCTGATCAGCGTGGGCCTGACCAACACCCCGAACCTCGTCCTGACTGCCCTCAACCGCGAAGGCGCGACGGACATCACCCGCGAGCAGGAGAAACCCTTGAGCATCGCAACCCAACTGGCGGCAGTCCTCGGACTGTCAGCCGGCGCCACTGACGACCAGATCGTCAACGCCGTGACGGAGGCGAAAGCCGCCAACCGATCGGTGGACCTGACCAACTATGCGCCGCGTAGCGAGCTGACGACGGCGATCAACCGGGCCGAAAAGGCCGAGGCCGATCTGAAGGCCAAGGCCGACGAAGATCACGCCAAGGCCATCGACGCCGCCCTCGCCGCCGCCCAGGACGCGGGCAAGATCATCCCCGCCTCGGTGGATGACTACCGCGCCATGTGCAGCGTCGAGGGTGGGCTGGAGCGGTTCACCAACCTGGTGAAGACCATGCCGGTCATCGCCGGGGCCGCCGAAAGCCGCGCCTCGAACAAGGCCGAGAACGCCGACACCGGCTCGGGCTTGACCGATGAAGAGCGGGCGGTCTGCCGCGCGCTCGGTCAGGACGAGGCGACCTTCAAGTCCACCCAGAAGAAGGCCAACTGACCATGGCGCTCACCCAAGGCCGCAAGGTCCAGGAACGCGGCGGCAAGCAGCACGGTCACCCCGTCGCCGCCAATGCCGTCATTCATGCGGGGGCGCTGGTCGTACTCGCTGCCGGCTGGGCCGCCCCCGGTCGCACCGGCGCTGGCGCAGACAATGCCGCCAAGGCCGCCGACGCCGCCACCCTTCAGGTCGTGGGCGTCGCCGAGGAAGCCGCCACTGGTGGCCCCGCTAACGGCGACGTGCGGGTCAGGACGCGGGCGGGGTGCTTCCTGTTCGACAACCTGTCCACCGACGCCGTGACCCGCGCGGACATCGGCAAGGCCTGCTTCCTCGTCGACGACGAGACGGTGGCCAAGACCTCCCCCAACAACACCCGAGCGCGAGCCGGGATCGTCGATGACCTCGAAGACACGGGCGTTTGGGTCCGTGTCGGCGCCGGTCGCTAGGAGCTGACGACATGATCGTAACCGCAGCCGCAATCGCGGCCCTGAACACCGGGTTCAAGAACAACTTCAACGAGGGCCTGACCGGCATCAAGCCGGTCTGGGACAAGGTCGCCACCCTTGTTCCGTCCAGCCGCTCTTCGAACACCTATGGCTGGCTGGGCGCCTGGCCCGGCCTGCGCGAGTGGATCGGCGATCGGGTGGTCAAGTCGCTGTCGGAAAGCAGCTACCAGATCACGAACAAGGATTACGAAAGCACGGTGGGCGTCCCCCGCAATGCGATCGAGGACGACGAGTTCGGCATCTACGGCCCGATGATGGCCAGCATGGCCCAGGTCGCGGCCGAGCATCCCGACACCCTGGTCTTCGGCCTGCTGAAGAACGGCTTCACCACGCCCTGCTATGACGGTCAGAACTTCTTCGACGACGAACACCCGGTCGGAGACACGAAGGTCTCCAACATGCAGGCCGGCGTCGGCGAGGGCTGGTATCTGCTGGACACCCGTCGTCCGCTGAAGCCGCTGATCTTCCAGCAGCGCAAAAAGCCCGAGTTTGTGGCCATGACGGCCTTGACCGACGAGGTCGTCTTCACCGCCAAGGAGTTCCGCTACGGCGTGGACACCCGCTGCAACGCCGGCTTCGGCTTCTGGCAACTCGCCTTCGGTTCCAGGGCCGAGCTGACCGCCGAGAACTACGAGGCGGCCTTCGAAGCCATGACCTCGCAGCGCAACGAGGAAGGCGGCGTCCTGAACGTGCGTCCGACCATCATCGTCGTGGGTCCGGGCAACCGCGCCCGCGCCAAGAAGCTGTTCGACACCATGCTGGTCGGCGGCGGCGACACCAACACCCTCTACAAGGATGTTGAGATCGTCGAAGCCCCGTGGGTGGGCTGATTATGAGGGACACCGCCAACCTCAAAACCCGGCTGATGATCGGCCTGATGTCGTCGCGGGCGCCCTATACCCGCGCCGGCATCGACTTCGCATCCAACCGCGAAGCCGTCCTGGTCGAGCAAGGCTCGCTCGACGCCACGCGCATCCTGCGCCTGGTGGATGACGTGGCGATCAGCTTCCGCCTGGTCGATCCGGTGACGGGCGTCTTCGCCGACGTGCCGCGTGACCTGATCGGCGTGACCGATGAAGAGCCGGAAAAGGTCGGTCAGTTCGACGCCATCGTCGCCGAGCTGCTGGACCGCGTCGAAGCGGCCGAGAAGGCCCAGGCGGCGGCCGAAAAGGCGGCCGAGGCCGAGGCCAAGAAGGCCGCCAAGGCTGCGGCTGATCAGGCCAAGGCCGACAAGGCCGCCCAGACCGAGGGCGCGGCCTGATGTATGCGGCGCGCGCGGACATGGTCGAGGCCTTCGGCTCCGACAACGTCGATCGTCTTTCGATCCGTCCCGGCGACGAGGATGGATCGGAGGCGGTGACGCGCGCGCTGACCTATGCGGACGGGCTGATCGATGCGGCCTTGTCCGTGCGGTTCAGCCTGCCGCTGCCGGCCGTGCCGATGATCCTGACCGCCATCGCCTGTGATCTGGCGATGGCGCGTCTGGCCTCGGCCGACGCGGCCCAGCTCACCGACGATCTGAAGCACCGCGAGAAACAAGCCCGCGCCGATCTGCGCGCCATCTCCGAAGGTCAGATGAACCTCGGCCTGCCGAGCGTCCACCAGGGCGAGCGGCCCCAACCCATCGTCGCCTCGACAGGCGGCAAACTGTTCACGCGCGACCGCCTGAGGGGGTTCTAATGGCGGTCCACGTCACGACCGAGCTGGACGGCCTTCAGCCGATCCTCGCCATGCTGAACGGGCTGGGTCAGCCGCGCCGGCTGGCGCAGGGCCTGGCCAACATCGGCGGCCTGATCGAGAACCAGACCAAGGATCGGATCACCGAGGGCGGCCCGTCGCCGGATGGCGAGGCCTGGGCGCCCTGGTCCGAATCCTACGCCGCGACCCGCAAGAAGGGTCAAACCCTTCTGGTCGCCACCGGTGCCTATCGCGATAGCTATGCCTGGGACTTGACCGGCGACGCGCTGCGCGTCGGGTCGAACATGGTCCAGGCCGCTATCCTCAACTTCGGTGGGACCGACAACATGGCGCCGGGGCCGGCCGCCATCCCGGCCCGCCAACACCTGGGCCTGTCGGACGCCAACGTCGTCGAGATCGAGGACGCCATGGGCGACTGGATCGAGGGGCTGACGGCATGAGCCAGCTCATTCAACTGCGCGATGCTGTCGTGGACGCCATCAAGGCGGCGCTGCCGACCTTCGGCGTCGAGGGCCACCTGGGCCGGTTCAGCGCGGCCGACCTGAAGACCTTCCTGACCTTCGCCCCGGCCGTCCGCGTCGCGGTGCTGGGTCTGCGCGATCCCGCTGCTGCCGGTCTGACGGGCGAAGACCTGGATGCAACCGCTGTCCTGGGCATCTACGTCGTCACCAAGGACGGCGTGGGCAAGCTGACCCGCGACACGGCGGCCCTAGCGGCGGTGGAACGCATCCTGCGCCTGGCCATCGGTGCGCGCTGGGGCCTGGCCTTCGCCCTGCCGGCGCAACCGGGCGGCGCCCAGAACTTGTTCAGCGGTGAAACCCTCGCGGCCGGCCGCGCCCTGTGGTCGATCGAGATCAATCAGCCCGTCGCCCTGGACGGCGAGGCGAACGCCGAACCGCCCCCCGGCTTCCTAAAGGAACTCTACGTCGGCGTGGCGCCCAAGGTCGGCGCGGCGCATGAGGCCGACTACCTCGGACCGATCGTCGGCGGCCCCATCGACAACGAGGTCGGTCATGACTGACGGCTTCGCCCAGGCCGACAACGCCAACCGCCTGGCCAGCCTGATCCGCTTTGGTCAGGTCGCGTCGTTCGACCTCGCGTCCACCCCTTCGACGGTGCGCGTCGAGTTCGAAGACGGCTGGGTCTCCGACGACTTGCCGCTGTTCCAGATCGCAGCCGGCCGGGTGAAGTCCTGGTCCGCGCCGATCGTCGGTGAACAGGTGCTGGTCTTCTCGCCGGGCGGCGAGCTGGGCGCCGGCATCGCTCTGCGCGGCCTGCCGTTCGCCGACTTCGCCGAACCGGCGTCGGAAGAGCTGCTGACCGTGCTGGCGAGCTGGCCCGATGGCGCGACCGACCTTTACGACGAAGAGACCAAGACCCGCGCCATCTCGATCCCGGCTGGCGGCGCCCTGACGCTCGATGTCGGCCCTCTCTCGATTCATATCCGCGACGGCGGCATCACCCTGACCGCTGCCGGCAAGCCGATCACCCTGACGGGATCGCCCATCGTCCTGGACGGCCCCGTCGCCCTGGGCGGATCGGGCGGCGCGGCTGTCGCCCGTGTCGGCGACGCCGTGGTCAGCGGCAAGATCGCGGCCGGGTCGAGCAAGGTGACGGCGGCATGACCCTGCGCCTGCTGGAAGATTTCAAGGGCGTCGATCCTGTCACCGGGGCCACGGTCTCGGGCGACGATCACCTGCGCCTGTCCTTGCGCACCATCCTGACCACCCTGATCGGGTCGTGCGTCATGGATCGCGACTTCGGATCGCGGGTTCCGGCGCTGCTGGACGCACCCATAGGGCCGGCCGTCATCGCCGACCTGGTCGCCGCGACGGCCGAGGCGATCTACCGCTGGGAACCCCGCGTCGTGCTGAAGCGCGTCCTGGTCGCATCGGCAGCAGCCGGCCGCCTGTCCCTTGATCTGCTGGTCGAGATCAAGGGCCGTGTCGTCATGCTGGAAGGGGTGATCTGATGGCCGGTCGCAGCACCATCGACCTGTCGCGCCTGCCTCTGCCCGACGCCCTGGCTCCGCTCGACTTCGAAGCCATGTGGGACGAGATCGTCGCCGACATCCTCGCCGTCGCCCCCGACGCGGCCCCGGCGCTGGCGCTCAAGAGCGAGATGATCGTTCGCGCCGGCCGCGCCTTCGCCTTCCGCCTGATGCTGAAGGTCAACGAGATCAATGCCGGCGTCCGCGCCGTCATGCCCGCCCTGGCCACCGGCGCGGACCTGGACGGCTTGGGCCTGATCGTCGGCATCCAGCGCCTGGTCATCGATCCGGGCAACCCGGCCGAGGGCGTGGCCCCGACCTATGAGAGCGACGACGCCTTCCGTCAGCGCTTCATCCTGGCGCCAGAAGGCTATTCGGTCGCCGGCCCGGCCGGGGCCTATGAGTTCCACGCCCTGTCGGCCTCGGGCCAGGTGCTGGACGCCAGCGCCGTCAGCCCGACGCCGGGCGTGGTGGTGGTCACGGTGCTGGCGCGCACGGGCGACGGCACGGCCGCGCCCGCCCTGCTGGCCACGGTCGAAGGCGTCGTCAGCGCCGACACCGTCCGACCCTTGACCGACTTCGTCCAGGTCCAGTCCGCGACCATCAAGCCGTTCGCGATCCAGGCGACCATCCGCACCTATTCCGGCCCTGATCCGCTGGTGGTGATGGCGGCGGCCGACAAGGCGGTGAAGGCCTATGTCGCCGAGGCGCACCGCCTGGGCCGCGACATCAACCTATCGGCCCTCTACGCCGCCCTGACGGTTCCGGGCGTCATGCGGGTGGACCTGGTCCAGCCGGCCGCCAACATCGTGTGCGACGAGACCGAGGCCGCCTTCTGCACGGGCGTCGCCCTGACCCATGGCGGTCTCGATGACTGAGACCCTGCTGCCGCCCAACGCAACCCGGCTTGAGCGCGCCCTTGAGAAGGCCTTGGCGACCCGTCTGGACGCCCTGCCGGTCCCCATCAAGGACACGTTGAACGCCGACGTGATCCCGGTCGCCTCGCTGCCCTGGCTTGGCTACAGCTTCGGCCTGCGCACCTGGAACGCCGACTGGCCCGAGATGGTCCGCCGATCGGTCGTCAGGAACGCGATCCCGACCGCGCGCCGCAAGGGGTCCGTCCAGTCCGTCCGCGATGTGGTCGAGGCCTTCGGCGGCTCGCTGGCCATCCGTGAATGGTGGCAGCTCACCCCCAAGGGACCGCCCTTCACCTTCTCCATCGTCCTGACCCTGAACGGTCAGTCGGGCGAGCCTGTCACGGCGCGCTTCGTGGAAGAGGTCGTCGCCGAGATCGACCGCGCCAAGCCGGCGCGCGCCCACTTCACCTTCACCCAGGGCCTGTCGCTCGCGGGCGGCATCGCCGTCCAGGGCGCGCTTCGTCCCGTCGTGATCCGCCGCATGGAATTCGAAGCCGCCTGATGTCAGCCCTCCCGATCATCATCACCACGGCCGGCCTGAACGCCCTGCCCAACGCCCAGAACACGGGCGTGTCCAACGTCGTGATCGCCAGCTTGGGCGTCAGCCCGACCCAGATCGCGGCGACGGCGGCGACCAACGTCATCCCTGGCGAGGTCAAGCGCATCGCCGGCGTCTCGGGCCAGGTGGTCGCCGACGATCAGATCTACGTCTCGGCCGCCGACCAGACCGAGGACACCTATGTCGTCCGCACGATCGGTCTGTATCTCGACACCGGCGTCCTGTTCGCCGTCTATAGCCAGGCCGCTCCGCTGCTGGAGAAGGCCGGCCCGGCGATGGCCGTGCTGGAAGCCGCGATCAAGCTGTCGTCGCCCCAGGCCAACGCCATCGAGTTCAGCGGCGGCGGCTGGTTGAACCCTCAGGCGTCCGAGACCGTCCAAGGCGTCCTCAGGCTGGCGACCGAGGCCGAGGCAAGGGCCGGGACCAACACGACCCGCGCCGTCACGCCTAAAGGGCTCAAGGCCGCCATCGACGACTTCGGTGGCTGGGTTCAAGGCCAGATCACTTCCATCTATCAGGCGCTCGCGGGCAAAGCCGCCGTTGGTCACACCCACGTCATGGCCAACATCGACGGGCTGGTGGCGGCGCTGAACGCCAAGGCCGCCGCTGCTCACACCCACGTCATGGGCGACATCACCGGCTTGGTCGATGCGCTGAACGGCAAGGCGGCGTCGATCCACACCCACGCCATGTCGTCGATCGACGGCCTAACCCAGGCGCTCGCCGGAAAGGCGGCTGCTGCGCACACCCACGTCATGGGCGAAATCAACGGCCTGACGGAAGCTCTGGCTGGCAAGGCGGCGGCTGCGCACACCCACGTCATGAGCGAGATCACCGGCCTGGTCGCGGCGTTGAACGCTAAGGCGAGCCTGGGGGCCGCCGTCCGGTTTGACCGTGTCTTTTTCGGCCTGGCGAACGCGCTGGTCTACGCGGACGGCGACCGTCTCATCTTTCGAGCTGGTGCAGCTGGGGCCGAACGATATTTCGGCTGCAACACAGACGGCAGCTTCGAGGTCTACAACGGGATCATCAAGTCGACGAACGGGCCGGTTTGGGACCCTGGGAACTTCACGCCATCAACCAAGGCCACCCTCGGCGATAGCGTTACATTCGCCGATGTCCGGGCATTCAGGGGGAACGGCACGGGTGTCGTCTATCTGGGTGATCTGCTCCACTACCTGTTCTTTGATGGCGCGAACTACAACCTTCCGGCCGCGCCGCTGATCGTGAACGGCGGCGTCGTCTGGACCTCTGCGACATTCAATCCCGCGACCAAAGTCAACAAGGCTGGAGACGTTCTGACAGGGCCGTTGACCATGCCAGAGGTTCGCCTCAAGGCGGCCGGTACTGGCAGCGGAAGCACCTACGCTGCGCTCATCTCGAAATACTACGGAGACGACAACTATGGCGTCGGCTTTGTCGGCTGGAAGGGCGCAAGCGGCTACTCCGAGGTAGGGTCGATTGATCATCTTGGACGAGCCTGGTTCAACGGGTTTCGGGTCTGGACAGCTGAAAACCTGAACCCCGCCAGTCAGGCTGATGCGGCAGCGGGTGTGGCCGCCGACCGATTCATCACCCCGGCCGCACTGTGGTCGTTCGCCCGCAATCTCGGCTCGCCGGGTTACGCTGTCATTCCTGGGACCGGCCTGCTGCTTCAGTGGGGCATCTCCGTTGGGAGCATCCCCGAGGGCGAAACCCACGCCGTATTGCCCGTCGCGTTCGGTGGCGGCTGCCTGATCGCCCTGGCCAACCCTCGCAACCCCGGCCGGAACATCAACTCCGACTTCTACATGCAGGTGGTCGGCCATTTTGCAGATCGGATCGCCTTCTTCGCCAACCGCGCCAACGGCTCGGCCGGCAACGTCGATGGCTTCGAATGGATCGCCCTCGGCCGCGTCAGCGGCGGCACGCCAGACCCTGCCTATTCGAGCGGCGGAACTGGCGGCGGCGGTGGCGGCGGCGGCGGCGGACAGATCGAGGTTTAGGGAACCATCATGACCATTTTCTACAGCCCATCGACGGGCGCTTTCTATGACGACGCGTTCTGGGACGCGCCTCTGCCGGCAGACGCCGCCGAGGTGACGCCCGAGCGTCATGCCGAGCTGCTGGAAGCCACCACCACGGGCCAGATCGTCCAGATGGGCGAAGATGGCCAGCCGGTGGCGGTCGATGCGCCGGCGCCACCGCCAGAGACTCTGGCGGTGCTGGCCCGCCGTCGCCGCGACGCTGAGATCATCGCCGTGCGCTGGCTGGTCGATCGCCACCGCGACGAGCAAGCCCTCGACGCCCCCACGACCCTGTCGGCCGAGGGCTATCGCGCGGTGCTGCTGCACATCCAGGCGCTTCGCGACGTGCCTGCCCAATCCGGGTTTCCGGCCGACATCGCCTGGCCCGTTCTGCCCACCGAGACCCAAACCCCTGGAGAAGACCCCCAATGACTGACGCCTATCTGCACGGTGTCGAAGTCGTCGAGCTGGCGACCGCGAACCGTTCGATCACCACGCCGTCCACCGCCGTCATCGGCCTAGTCGGCACCGCGCCCTTCGCCGATCCGGTCGCTTTCCCGCTGGATCGCCCCGTCCTGGTCACCAGCGCGACCCAGGCGGCCGGCCTGACCAAGACGATGCCGGCGAACTCTGCCCTGGACGCGGAAGGCACCCTGCCGCTCGCCATCCAGGCCATTTACGACCAGACCCGGACGCCCATCGTGGTCGTGCGGGTGGCGGACGATGCCGACGCCGCCGATCAACAAGTCCTGGTCGTCGGGACCGCCGCCACCAAGACGGGCGTCTATGCCCTGCTGGCGGGCAAGTCCGAGACGGGCATGACGCCCAAAATCCTGATCGCCACGGGCTTCACCCACCAGCAGACTGGCGGCGCGGCGAACCCCGTCGTCATGGCGCTGAAGGGCATCGCCGGGAAGCTGCGCGCCTGTGTCGTCACAGACGGGCCTAGCGACACCGACGCCCATGCCGTGTCCAAGGCCGCCCTGGAAGCCGGCGAACGGATCTACCCCGTCGATCCGACCGTGGGCGTCCTGGCGCGAACCGGCGCCATCGTCCAGCGTCCGGCCTCGGCCCATGTCGCGGGCGTCATCGCCCTGTCCGACCAGGAGCGCGGCTTCTGGTGGTCGCCATCCAACCGCACCCTGAACGGGGTGGTCTCGATCGGCCGCCCGATCGAGTTCAGCCGGTCGGACGCCACTGCCAGCTCCAACATCCTGAACGCGGCCGGGGTGGCGGTGATCGTCAACGACGACGGCTTCCGCCTGGTCGGCAACCGAACGCCGCCCAACGAGGGCGAATACGAGTTCCTGTCCCAGCGTCGTTGCATGGACATGGTCTTCGACGCGATCGAGGGATCGTTCCGCTGGGCGCAGGACCGGCCCTTCAGCGCCAACCTGCTGGAAGACATCGCGGGCGAGCTGGAAGCCTATCAGCGCACCCTTAAGGCGCGCGGCGCCCAGCTCGGCGGCCGCGTCTGGATCGACCCCGAGCTGAACACCGAGGCGACGTTCCGGTCGGGCCGTCTCTACGTGAACCTGGATGGCGAGGCGCCCGCCCCGCTGGACCGCCTGACCTTCCTGTTCCAGCGCGAGACCGGCTACTACGCCGAACTGGTCTCCAGCGCTGGCGCGCAAGCCGCTTAAGGAGACCTGACCCATGCGAGCACTACCCCGGTCCATCAAGGGCTATACCGCCTTCATCGACGGCTTCGGCATGATCGGCCTGACCACGGGCGGCAAGCTGCCCCCGATCAAAGCCAAGACCGAAGCCTATCGCGACGGCGGCATGGATGGTGAGGATGAGCTGGAATTCGGCATCGAGAAGCTGGAAGCCGAGCTGACCTTCGCCGAGATGAACGAACGCGTCCTGGGAACGGTCCTGAGCCGAAACACGCCCATCACCCTGCGCGGGTCGATGGAGGGCGAAGGCGGCGTCGGCGCCATCCCCGTCATCGGCCAGTTCCGAGGCCTGGTCACTAGCGCCGATCCCGGCGAGTGGGGCGATCCCAAGAAGGGCGAGGTCAAGCTGGCCCTGACGCCCAACTACTACCGCCTGCGCATCGGCAGCGCGGAAATCTACGAAATCGACCTGTTGAACGGCATTCGCCGCATCAACGGCATTGACCAGTTGGCGGCGCGTCGCGCGGCCCTGGGCGTCTAAGGAGGGCGTGATGATTGATCCGAACAAGACCTTCGACCTGAAAGCGCCGTTCGAGCATGAGGGCGAGACCTATTCCCAGGTCCGTCTTCGTCGGCCGAAAGGCCGCGAGCTTCGCGAGATGCGCAACGCGGCCGGTCGCCCTAACGCGGCAGCGGGCGACATCTACTTCAAAGCCTACGCGACTCTCTCTGAGCTGCCGGAAGCTGTCTTCGACGAGATGGATGGCGTTGACGTTCGCCAGATCGAGGCTTGGCTGGATAGTCTTCTGGGAAACTGACGGCCGACCGGGTGGAGGCGATGCAGGAAGTCATCGCCTTCGCCTACGGTTGGACCCCTGACGTTCTCGACGATCTCACCTTGGACCAGATGGAAGTCTGGCAGGCGCGCGCCAAGGAACGGATCGACTTCATGGGCCGCGCCCGTTGCCCCCTCATTGGATAGACCGTGAAGAACCTCGTCGCCGCCCTTACTCTGCGCTTCATGGACCGCCTGTCGGGACCGTCCAGGGGCGCGGTGCGCGCGGTCGGCATGATCGAGCGGGGACAGAAGATGGCCGCCGCCGCCTCGTCCCAATGGTCCAAGGGGCTGGACCAGCTCGACAGCCGTTTGAACCGCCTGGCGTCCGCCTCGCTGGTGACCGATGGCCTCGGCCGGGCCGGCGAAGCGATGATGCGTCCGCTGAAGGCTGGTGTCGTCGCTTCGGCCGAGTTCAATCGCGGCATGACTGGCATCGGCATCACCGCCCAGCTCACTGACGCCAAACTGGCCCCGCTGCGCGCCACTATCTTCTCAACCGCCAACGAGATCGGCGCCCTGCCATCGACCGTCCAGGCGACCTTCGGCGCGGTTCTCGCAGAAGGCGTCTATAAGACCGAGAGCGAGCTGGCCCGCGCCGGCGTCGCCATGGCGAAGTTTCAACGCCTTCAGGCTGTCATGGGCGAGCCGCTTTCCGATGCCGAGGCTGGGTCGTTCTCGGCCGCCATGGGCTCCAGCCTGAAGCTGCGCGCGGACCAGCTCGATCAGGCGAACGCCATGGTCAATCGGTCGGCGCAGCAGGGCGGTGTCAGCGGCGCCACCCTGGCCAAGTTTTTGCCCAGCCAAACGGGCGCGCTGGTCGGCCTGAACTTCGCCAACGAAAAGGGCCTCGCCGATCTGCTGACCGCAAACCAACTGGCGAAGCGCCTTGCCGGGTCGAACGACCAGGCCGCCAACAACATCTCCAACCTCATGTCGAAGCTGGCCAGCGCCGAGGTTCTGCGGAACTTCTCGAAGATCGGCATCGATATGGAAAAGGAGATCAAGGCGGGGGTGTTGCGTGGCGTCTCGCCGCTACAAACCGTAGCTGAAATCACGGGCCGCCAGACGAAAGCCGATCAGTTCAGGATCGGAGAGCTGTTCGGCGATCAGCAGGCCAAGGATGGTCTGATGGCGCTGGTTCAGAACCTGGACGAGTTCAAGGCTATGAGCCGTGAGCTTCAGTCTGGCGATGTGCTGAAGGGCTATTTCGCGGACCTGGACCGCGCGCTGCAAGGGCCGGCCGCTTCGTTCGATCGCTACAAGTCCGGCATCGCCATCGCCGGCATTGCCACCGGCACGATCCTGGCGCCGGCCGTGGGGACAGCCGCCATGCTGCTGAGCAAGGTCGCAAACTGGATGACCAAGGCAAGCGAGAGCGGGTCATGGCTGGCGAAGGCCGCTGTCTGGGCCTTCGCCGGCATGGCGGGACTGGCGGTCGGAGCGGGGATGGTCGGTCACGCCGTCGTCGGCGTCCTCGGCCCGCTTTTCATCATGAAGACGCTGTTGGGGCCGTCCGGCCTCGGTGGGGCGGCGGTGAAAGGCATGATGGGTAATGTGATCGCCGGGTTCGGTCGGATGCGCATGGCGGCCATCGCCTTCAACCTGTCCATGCTGGCCAACCCCGTCGTCCTGGGCGTCGTGGCGGCCGTCGCGGCCGTGGCCCTGATCGCCGTCGTGGTTCGCAAATATTGGCAGCCCATCAAGGCCTTCTTCGGCGGCGTCGGTCAGGCCCTGGGCGAGGCGTTCGGCCCGGCGCTGACCGCCATCGGCGGTGCGCTGCGTCCGCTGAAGCCGCTGTGGGATGCCGTTGCCGGGGCGGTGGGCGGCTTCTTCGGCTGGATCGGCCGTCTGATGCAGCCCATGCAGGCGACCAAGGGCCAGTTGGACGGAGCGTCGAACGCTGGGCGCAACTTCGGCCGGATGCTGGTTCTCGCCTTCAACCTGTCGCCGATCGGCATCTTTGCGCGCGGCATCATGACTGCGTTCCGCTTCATCCAGGGCGCCATGAACTGGCGGCCGATGGAGACGCTGCGCCAAGCCTGGTCGGGCGTGGCGGGCTTCTTTGGCGGCTTGGCTGCCCGGTTCAACGGGTTCGGTCGAATGATCATGCAAGGCCTGGTCGCGGGTGTCAGGGCCATGCTGGGCGAAGTCGCCAGCGCCGTCATCGGCGTGGCCAACGGGGCGGTGGCACGGTTCAAGGGCGTCCTGGGCATCAAGTCCCCCAGCCGGGTCTTCGCGGCCCTCGGCGGCTATACGATGGAGGGCCTGACGATGGGCCTGACGCGTGGCGGCCGGTCGGCTATCGGTCAGGTCGCGGCGGTCGGCGGCGCCCTGGTGGCGGCCATGCCGGGCGCCACGGCCGGCCCGGCCGGAAGCGCCATGCCGGCTGTGCTGGCCAGCCTGTCGGCCGCGCCCGCTGCGGCCTCGGCCGGCGCGCGTGGCGGGGCGTCGGGCGGCGTCCATATCGACCAGGTTCTGATTCAGGTCACGATGCCGGCCGGGGCCGATGCGACTCGTCAGGGCGGCATGGCGGGCCGGGCGGCGGCCGACAGCTTCCGGGCGCGCCTCTATGACGGATTGAACGGATGAGCGAAGTCCTGATGACCCTGGGCGACATCCGTTTTTCAGTGGCGGAAGGAGCCTATCGCTCGCTGAACCGCGAACTGGAGATCATGACGGCGAAGATCGCCCGCGCCGGTCGCCAGTCAGCCCGCCAGACCCTTGGCCTGGACGAGACCATCGACATCGAGGGCGTTTGCTATCCCGGTCAACGCCACGCCCGCGACCGGGTGGACAGCTTCCGAGAGGTCGCGCGCACCCAGAAGCCCCAGATGCTCACGGACGGCACCGGCAAGGTCTGGGGCCTGTTCGTGATCGAGGGCGTGAGCGAGCGCGGGTCGGAGCTGCTGTCCAACGGCGTCCCCCAGCGCCAGGACTTCCGCATCCGTCTGGGCGCCTACGGCGAGGACGCGGCATGACCAGGACGATGACCACCAGACAGGGCGATGTGGTCGATCAGATCGCCAAGCAGGTCTATGGCCGCACCACCGAGGCCACCGAGGCGCTGCTGAACGCCAATCCCCAGCTTGCCGGCCTGCCGCCGCGTCTGCCGGCCGGCGTCGTCGTCGTCCTGCCCGACCTGGCCACGGCCGAGACCAAGCCCACGGTGCGCCTGTGGGCCTGAAGTCGCTCCCGGACTTCCGTCTGACCCTTGGCGACGACGATCTGACGGCCGTGGTCCGCGACCGGCTGAAGACCCTGACCGTGACCGACAACAGCGGCGAGGAATCGGACACGCTGGAAATCGTCATCGACGATCGGGACAACGCCGTCGAAAGCCCGCCGCGCGGCCGGGTGCTGTCCGTGTCGATGGGCTATCGCGACGACGGCCTGTTCTACCTCGGCAAGTTCACCGTGGACGAGGTCGAGCCGGAAGGGCCGCCCGACATCATCACCATCCGCGCCAAGGCGGCCGACATGCGCGAGGGCTTGAAGGTCCAGCGCACCCGCGCCTTCCGCAACACCACCATCGGGGCCATCGTCTCCCGCATCGCCGACGAGAACGGCCTTCAGCCGGCCGTCGCAACCGAACTGGCCAGCCGTGTGGTCACCCACCGCGACCAGGCCAACGAAAGCGACCTGCACTTCCTAACCCGCCTCGGTCGCGAGCATGGGGCGGTGGCGGCGCCCAAGGATGGCAAGCTGGTCTTCGCCCCGACCGCCACGGGCCTGTCGGTCTCGGGCCAGGCCCTGACGGGCGTCACCCTGGATCGCGCCGATCTGACCCGCTGGCGCGCCGTCCAGGCCGACCGGGACGAACACGGCAAGGTCCGCGCCCGCTGGCGCGATACAGGCGCGGGCCGCACCAAGTTCGCCGAGGCCGGAAGCGGCGATCCGGTGAAGACCCTGCGCAACCTCTATCCCAACGAGGCGGCGGCGAAGGCGGCGGCCGAGGCCGAGCTGACCCGGCTGAAGGGCGCTGAGAACGGGGTGGAGCTGACGATGGACGGCCGGGCCGACATCGTCGCCCAGACCCCTATTACGGTCACCGGCCTGCGCGCCGAGCTGTCGGGCGCCTGGATCGTCGAAACCGCCGTCCACACCCAGGACTATGAGAGCAGCGGCTTCACCACCGTCCTGACCGGCCGTAGGAAGGCGTCGTAATCGACGCCTGAAGGTGTCATTACGGAGCCTTCAGGCGCGGCTAAGGGGACGTGACGATGCCATGTGAGTTCGCCTGCATTTCGTGGGAAGCCGCAGCGACCCTAATCACTGGCGGCGCGGCGGTGGGCGGCGCGATCTGGATCGGCCTTCGCCAGGTAGGCATCGGCAACCGTCAGGCTGAGATCGTGGAGAAACAGGTGGAGGTCCAGGCCGGTCAGTTGCGGCTGGAGGAGCTGAAGGCCCGCATGGCCCTCTTCGAAGAGCGAATGAAGGTCTATAGCGCGACCGAGCATTGGCTCATTCGCTTCGCCCAGGAGGGCAAAAAGCCCACTGGCGACGCCGAGCGAGAGTTCATGAACGCAATCGATCGGTCCCGCTTCCTGTTCGGCGACGACCTGCGCACCAAGCTCTTCGAATTTTGGACCCTTGGGAATGCTCACCACTACCACGAGGTCAGCTTCCCGATTGAAGGTGGGGACCATGCCGACAAGGCCCACGAGATCGCGCTGAAGCTGACGGAGGCGATGTCGGACTTACCCGCGATCTTCGGCCCCAAAATCGACCTGTCAGATGTGTCCTGACCGACCGCATTTTGCTCCAACTTCAAGTGTCCCGATTTCCAGAAACAAATGTCGCGCTACAGCCATGAGCCGCACGGCGGATCCGGCGGGGACCGCGCCAATGGTTTTGCGCGGCGCCGCGATTCCGACCGCCTGGCAGCCGTTGGGATCGAGGTAGGTGATCTCGACGCCAGTCAACGCGCCCGTGACGTCGCTGATCTTCGCGAGCATGGCGCCTCGCGTCCGTCGTCCCATCGCGTACACGGCGAGGGGAGCCGAAGGATGATCGCGAAGGTCCGTGAGATCATCACGCCAGGGCACGCCCCTGAGCCGCAAATGCAGGGCCGCCCTGCCCGCGGGAGTCGCTGCCTGACCGCCTTCCCAAAGACACTCCGCGGCCTCGATGCGCCGTCTGAGGTCGATATGGGGGACAGATGCAGCGCAGCCGCCGCCGCGCGGGCGCCGCTGTTCGTCGATGAGGCCCCGCTGTGTGAGATCGTCCAGGGCCGCCCGCCAGTCCGCCGCGCCGAACCCATGGGCAACCACGCGACCGTCGCTCAGGACCAGCGAGATCGACCGGTCAGCAGCGCTGTGGCCCGGCGCCGGCACGTTGGCGCGGGCGCCGTTCTGGTAAAGATCTCCGCCCAGGGCGGAAACGATGGCGCGCAGGCTCATCAGAACAGTCCCAGGGACCGGAAGCTGGCCGTGCCGTCGCGGCCGACGATGAGATGGTCATGCACCTGAATGTCGAAAACGCGGGCGGCTTCGACGACCTTGCGCGTCATCTCGATGTCAGCTCGAGACGGCTGGGGATCGCCGGAGGGATGATTGTGCACCAGAATGATCGCCGATGCAGAGAGCTCGAGAGCGCGGCGCACTACTTCGCGCGGGTAAACGGGCGCATGATCCACGGTTCCGAACCCCACAAGTTCCTCGCGTAGAAGCTGATTTCTTTTGTCCAGAAACAGGGCTCGAAACTGTTCGCGGGGCTCTTCGACAAGAGAGACCCGAACGTAAGCCAGCAAGGCCGACCATGATGACACCACGGGACGGCTTTCGGCCTCGGAGCGGGCAAGGCGTTCGCAGAGCAGCCGAAGCAGTTTCAGGTCCGCCACTACGATCGCATCGACGCCCTCCACCCGCGCCAGTTCAGCATCATCGGCGGCCGCGATGGCGGCCAGGCTCCCGAAGCGCCGAAACAATTGGCTGGAAACACCATGCGAGTGCGACGACATCTGTCTGCGCGCCAGCATGACGGCCAAGAGGGCTTTGTCGTCGAGCCGGGCGCATTGGCCGATGGCTGAATCGGGCCAGTCGTCCGCTTCGGGTCGTGTCTGGGCGTGGGATATCATGGCGGCGCACTCCGTTTGCCGCTCCGCATGGAGCGCGCGCCGCCTCCCTTCCTTTCCCTCCAAGAAGCGCGTCGTTCGAGTAGCCGCGCGGCGTTCTGGTCAGGATTAGCCGCCGCTAATCGACCTCCAGGTCGCCACAAGCACGATTCTAACGATGCGTCGGTCGAAATCAGGGAGACAGAATGAACTGTCCCGCAACGCGGTGACCGCGAATCAGCCTGTGCCCCATATGTGCCCCAAGCCGATTTTCGAAGGGGCCGCCCGAAGGCGACCCCTGAAAAAGACCATAAAATTCAGAAGATTAAATGGTCGGAGCGACAGGATTCGAACCTGCGACCCCTTGACCCCCAGTCAAGTGCGCTACCAGGCTGCGCCACGCTCCGAAGGCGCTCCCTATAGACGGGGGGATCGCTGTCCGCAAACGCTAAAACGACTTTTCCACCTACCGTGAAAGAACGGCGTCCAGACGCGCTTTGGCCTGCTCCAGATCGGCTAGAACCTGATGCAATTTCGAGGTTTCGGCCCGCGCGACATCGGAAGTCGCCGTAGCGAACGTGACATCGCCGTCGTCGATCAGTGCGGCGGCCTCCGCCCCGATCAGCTTTTTCAGCCCCTGTTCCTTGTGCAGACGCTGGACGCCGCGAATCGTCAGCCCGTCATCATGTAGGAGGCGTTTGACCGCCTTCAGCACCGCGATGTCCTGAGGCCGATAGAACCGCCGACCACCGGCCCGTTTCACAGGTGTGACGAAATCGAACTTCGTTTCCCAGAACCGCAGCACATGCTGGGGCGCGCCGACCTCGTCGGCCGCTTCGGAAATGGTTCGGAAGGCGTCGGCGCTCTTGGCCACCGCGATCAGGCCTCGACGACGGCGTCGTGAACCCGGCTTTTCATGATTTGCGAAGCGCGGAAGCTGATGACCCGGCGCGGATTGATCGCCGCCGGTTCGCCCGTCTTGGGATTGCGGCCCATGCGGGCGCGCTTCTCACGCACCTGGAAGACGCCGAAGCCGGACAGTTTCACCGTCTCGCCGCGTTCCAGCGATTCGACGATCAGTTCCAGGGTGCGCTCGACCAGGCTGGAGCATTCCTGACGCGACAGGCCGACCTCTTCATGCACGGCTTCGCACAAGTCGGCGCGCGTCACGGTCTGTTGGCCTGCCATCTTATCCCCGCTGTCATGCGATCCGCTCGCATCCATAGGGGCGCAAAGCCCCCGAAAAATCAATGCCTCGATGTCGATTAGAGCCGAAGCGCGCAGGCGCCCCAGGTCAGGCCGCCGCCCATGGCCTCAAGCAGCACCATATCGCCCTTCTTGATCCGTCCATCCTGGATCGCAGCATCCAGCGCCAGCGGGATCGAGGCGGCCGAGGTGTTGGCATGGGTGGCGACGGTGGAGACCACCTTGTTCTCATCCAGACCCAACCGGTCGCCGACGCCCTTGATGATTCGCTGGTTGGCCTGGTGCGGCACGAACCAGTCGACATCCGCGATCTGGATGTTGGCGGCGGCGCAGGCGGCGGTGATGCCTTCTGCGATATTCACGACGGCATGACGGAAGACCTGGTTTCCGGCCATGCGCAGATGGCCAACGGTCCCCGTCGTCGCCGGGCCGCCATCAACGTAGAGCAGATCGGTCTTGGATCCGTCAGCGCGCAAGGCGAAGCCCAGCATGCCCTGGTCGTCCGATGTCCCCTGCCCTTCGCGCGGTTCCAGCACCACGGCGCCGGCCCCGTCGCCGAACAGGACGCAGGTGGTCCGGTCGGTCCAGTCCATCAGCCGCGTCATCTCCTCGGCCCCGATCACCAGGGCGCATTTCGACAGACCGCGCGCCACGAAGCCGTCGGCGACGCTCAGCGCATAGACGAAACCGGAGCAGACGGCTTGCACATCGAAAGCGATGCCGACGCCCGCGCCCAGCTTGGCCTGGACGATCGACGCGACCGCCGGGAAGGTCATGTCGGGCGTGGTGGTGGCCACGATAATCAGATCGACGTCTGACGCCCCCTTGCCCGCGTCGGCGAGCGCCTTCCTGGCGGCCTCGACCGCCAGATCGCTGGTCGGCTGGTCATCACGCGCCTTGTGACGCTGCTTGATCCCGGTGCGCTCCTGAATCCATTCGTCGGATGTGTCGACGAACTTGGCCAGGTCGGCATTGGTGACGATCTCATCCGGCAGGTAAGAGCCGACGCCGGTCACGGCGCTGCGGGTGACGGTCACTGGAGGGGTTCTCCCACGGCTGCGGCGGGCTTGGCGGCATGATCAAACACCGCGTCCAGCTTGCCCAGGTTGTCCCCCACCTTGCTCATATAGTCGCTGCGGGCCAGATCGACAGCGATGCGGATCGCATTGCCGAACCCCTTGGCGTCGGCACCGCCATGGCTCTTCACCACTATACCGTTCAGGCCCAACAGGGGGCCGCCGTTGATGGCGCTGGGGTCGATCTTCTGGCGCATTTTCTTCAACGCCGGCATGGCGATGACGGCGCCCAGCTTGGATTGCAGGTTCGAGGTCAGGGCCTCTTTCAGCAGGGCCGAAATATAGCGCGCGGTGCCTTCGGCGGTCTTCAACGCGATATTGCCTGTGAAACCGTCGGTCACCACCACGTCCACCGTGCCCTTGGCGATATCGTCGCCCTCGACGAAGCCGTGATAGTTCAGGTCGAACGGCCCATCGCGCAGGATGGCGTGCGCCTCCTTGACCTGTTCGTTGCCCTTCATGTCTTCCGAACCGACGTTCAACAGGCCGATGGTCGGGCGCGCGATGCCGCGCACTGCGGACTGGAACGCCTCGCCCATGATGGCGAACTCGATCAGCTGCTCCGCATCGCTGCCGATGTTGGCGCCGACATCCAGAACCGCCGTGTGGCCCTTGAAGGTGGGCCAACTGGCGACGATGGCCGGACGCTCAAGCCCGGGCGCAGACATCCGAAGAATCAGTTTCGAGATCGCCATCAGGGCGCCGGTGTTGCCGGCCGAGACGACGCCGCCCGCCTGACCCGTCTTCACCGCCTCGATGGCGTTCCACAGGCTGGAGCCCTTGCCGCGGCGCATGGCCTGGGCCGGCTTTTCATCCATGGCCACGACCTTGTCGGTGTGACGGATTTCGCAGATGTCCGCCGCCAGCCCGCAACGCGCCAGCTCCGGCGCGATCTTGGCCTCGTCGCCATGAAGCAGGAAGCGAGCCCCCTCGCCGTCATGGGTGCGGATATAGCTGCAGATGCCGGGAACGACGACGGAGGGCCCGTGATCGCCGCCCATGGCGTCAAGCGAGATCGTAACTGGGGCTGGCAAATGGACCTCTCGTGGCCGCGTCGTCTTGTCGCGCGACGCTTGGCAGGATGCGCTGAACGATAGCGCCGAAGCCGGGGGATGCAACCACCCGGCCCTTACGTCAACCTCAGCCTTGGTCGTCTTTGGACTTGAGCGCCTTCAGGGCCGCGAACGGTGAAATTTCCGTCGGCTCCTCCGGTTGCACGAACTCCGCGCCCGGCTTGCGCGGGAACGGATCAAGCGACAGCACCAACTGCTCGACCGCATACTGGCCCAAGTCGATCTTGCCGTCCTCGATCACGTCGGCGTCTTCTTCATCCAGCGTGACTTCGATCTCATCGGTTTCCTCGGGCTTGGCCTCGACAAGCTGAATGGAAAACCGGCGATCCACATCGACCGGCAATGGCTCCAGCGTCAGGCCGCAGGTCTGCACCGCATGCGCGGTCACTCTGCCCTTCATCGTCCATTCGCTGGTCGACGGCGTCGGTTTGATTTCCAGATCGACGGCGAAATCGTCCAGCCCCTGAAGATCGAGGCTGCGGGCGATTCGCTTGCGAGTGTCTGCATCCGGCTCCAGCCGGCGGCTCAGGCCCGCGCCGATCTGATTGACCCGCACCGTTTCGCTGTAGGGGAGCGTCGCGCTCATCTCGTTCAAACTTCCGCCCAGGCCGGCGTCGCCAGCACCTTGTTGAAATCCTGCGCCGCCAAGGCCGCGCGTGTCGTCAGCGCATAGCGCGCCAATGTGTCCGCATGGGGCGCTTGCGGATCCGCATAGACATTCTTCGCCATCGCCTCCGCCAAAGCCGCCGCATCGCCGGCGCGCAACGGCTGCTCATAGGCGTTCATCCGGCCGTAGAGGGCTTCGCCCAGCTTGCGCATCTTCTTGCCGACGGCGACGTCGCCCACGCCTTCTTCGCGCAGGACGTGATCCAGCGCCGAGACATAGACGTCGAACACCGCCTGAGCCGCATCCTGGCCCTGAGCCGTGTTCTCATCGCGCAGCCGCAGCACCAGCAACAGCACATGCAGCGTGTAGAGCTCGAATCGCGCGTCGATGCGGTCGTCGACCGCCAGGTGCGTGTAGAAGGCCGGATTGCGGGCCTGGCTGACGGCCTTCGCGTAGAGATCGTCGCCGAGACGGACGCCGGACCGGGGTTTGAACAGGTTTTTCAGCATGGGTTCCAACGGCCCCTTTTCCGCCGCGCCGTTGAACTAGGACGCAGGTCCGTCTAGGTCAAAGACCTTGTTCTCTCGCAGGCGCCCGACCATGTCCCGTTTCGTCCCGCTTTTTGTCGCTGTTTCGCTGGCCGGCCTGTCCGCCGCCTGCGCCCCGACCATCGGCTCTAACGGCTTCCAGGCCATCGACGCCAAGCCGCAAGACGTGGTCGCCGGCACGGACACCAAGGAAACCGTCCTCGCGAAGCTGGGTTCGCCTTCGACCACCTCGACGTTCGAGCCGGATCAGGTCTGGTACTACATCAGCCAGACGACCGAGAAATACACCTACAACCTGCCCAAGGTTTCGACGCGCACCGTGACCGAAATCACCTTCGTTCCGCAAAGCGATCAAGTGGCGTCGGTGCGGACTCTTGGCCTCACGGACGGCGAGCAGATCGCCATGAACCGCAACGAGACGCCGACGCGCGGTCGTGAGCTGACGGTTCTGGAACAACTGCTGGGCAACGTCGGCCGTGGCCAACTGCCCCGCACCGAGGACGACACCCCCGGCCAGCGCCGCCCCGACTGAGGCGGCTCATCTTTCCAAAGAAAAGATGCCCCGGAGATCGCTCTCCGGGGCGTTTCATAAGGGCTGAGCTTTTAGGCTAGCCGATGGTCCCGCTCGCCAGCACCGCCAGCAGCAGCAGGGCGACGATGTTGGTGATCTTGATCATCGGGTTCACCGCCGGACCCGACGTATCCTTGTAGGGATCGCCCACCGTATCGCCGGTCACGGCCGCCTTGTGGGCTTCTGAGCCCTTGCCGTGGACGACGCCGTTCTTGTCGGTGAAGCCTTCCTCGATCACCTTCTTGGCGTTGTCCCAGGCGCCGCCGCCTGATGTCATCGAAATGGCGACGAACAGGCCGGTGACGATCACCCCCATCAGCATGGCGCCGAGAGCGGCAAAAGCGTTCGCCTTGTCCGAAATGCCCAGCACCGCGACGAACAGGACGATCGGCGACAGCACCGGTAGCAGAGACGGCACGATCATCTCGCGGATTGCCGCCTTGGTCAGGATGTCGACCGCCCGGCCGTATTCCGGCTTCACCTCATAGGTCATGATGCCAGGGTTCTCCCGGAACTGGCGCCGCACTTCCGCGACGACCGATTCGGCGGCGCGTCCCACCGCCATCATCGACATGCCGCCGAAAAGGAACGGCAGCAGTCCCCCGAACAGCAGGCCGACGACGACGTAGGGATTGGTCAGATCGAAGGCGATCTCGCCCATCCCGGCAAAGAAGGGATAGTCCGCCGGGTTGGCCGAGAAATACTGCAGATCCGACGTATAGGCGGCGAACAGCACCAGCGCGCCGAGGCCCGCCGAACCGATGGCGTAGCCCTTGGTCACGGCCTTGGTCGTGTTGCCCACGGCGTCCAGAGCATCCGTCGAATGCCGCACATCGCTGGGCAGACCCGCCATCTCGGCGATGCCGCCGGCGTTGTCGGTCACGGGTCCAAAGGCGTCCAGCGCCACAATCATTCCCGCCACACCCAGCATGGTCGTGGTGGCGATGGCGATGCCGAACAGGCCGGCCAGCTGGAAGCTGGCCACGATGCCGACGATGATCGTCAGCGCCGGCAGCGCCGTCGCCTCCAGCGAGACGGCCAAGCCCTGAATGACGTTGGTGCCATGCCCGGACACCGACGCGTTGGCGACCGATCGCACCGGACGGAAGCCGGATCCGGTATAGTATTCGGTCACGACCACGATCGCCGCCGTAACGGCCAAGCCGACCATACCGGACCAGAACAGCGCCATCGGCTGGATTTCCAGACCGCTAGCCGTCACGATCGGCCCCGTCACCATCTGGTCGATCACCCACCAGACCGCGCCGATGGACAGGACGCCGGTGACGATAAGCCCTTGATAGAGGGCGCCCATGATGTTGTTCGACTTGCCTAACCGCACGAAGAAGCTGCCGATGATTGAGGTGACGATGCACACCGCGCAGATCGCCAGCGGCAGCACCATCATCAGATCTACATAGGGCTGGCCCCTGAAGAAGATCGCGGCCAGCACCATGGTCGCGACAGTCGTCACGGCATAGGTCTCGAATAGGTCGGCCGCCATGCCGGCGCAATCGCCGACGTTGTCACCCACATTGTCGGCGATGGTCGCGGCGTTGCGAGGATCGTCCTCGGGAATGCCGGCCTCGACCTTACCCACCATGTCGCCGCCCACGTCGGCGCCCTTGGTGAAGATGCCGCCGCCCAGGCGTGCGAAGATCGAGATCAGGGAGGCGCCGAAGCCCAGCGCCACCAGCCCGTCGATCACCTCACGGCCTGTCGAGGCCAAGCCCAGATGCTGGGTCAGCACGATGTAGTAGCCTGACACCCCGATCAGGGCGCCGCCGGCTACGAACATGCCCGTGATGGCGCCCGAACGGAACGCCAGGTTCAACCCTTTGGACAGGCTTTCGGACGCCGCCTGAGCCGTGCGCACATTAGCCCGCACCGAGATCAGCATCCCGGCGTAACCGGCCGCACCGGACAGGACGGCGCCGATCAGGAAGCCGACGGCGGCGTAAGCGCCGATCAGGAAATAGGCGGCGATCAGGATCACGATCCCGACGATGCCGATGGTCAGATATTGCCGCTTCAGATAAGCCGAGGCGCCTTCCTGGATCGCGGCGGCGATCTCTCGCATCTTGTCGTTGCCGGTGCTCGCCTTCATCAGCACGGCGGTCTGAGCGGCGCCATACAGCACCGCCAGCACACCGGCCGCGAAGACCATCGTAAGTGAGTTCGTCATTGGCGTTTCCATGCCCTTGCAAACAGGCGCGCAGGCCTTGGCGCGGTCGGGCGTTATCGCCTCTGTCCGCCTTCCGGTCCCCCCGCACGCGGCGAACGCGTCAGTGCGTTCTTTGGGATTTGCAAAGGGAGCCTGTCATGGCAGGCGGAGTGACGCAACAGCGGTCACTCAGCCTGTTCAGCGGGCGGTCTGCATGCCCGTTCGGCGACGCGGCGACTGGCTGACGACCTCGACGCGTCGCACGGAGCCGCGACCCGAGATCGCTGCAGACGCCGCCACCAGCGAGGCGGACAGGGCCCGCTCGTCCAGCCGTGTCCAGTCGCCGGGCACGGTGAAGGGCGTCTTGTGGGCCGCGCGAACGACGGCGTCGCGGAAGAAGGCTTCCTTGGGCTTCATCTGCTCGACGGTCTTGCCGGCGCCCAGTTCGAGCCTGAGGGCGACAAACACGTAGTTCCGCAAACGCCCGCCCTCGATGACAGGCAGGCCGAGGCCTGCGATGCTCAGGGCCGCAGGCGCAGACTCGGTTTCGCTGCCGGAGGCGGCGGCGCGACTGGCGGCGGCGCCGGTCAGAGCAGCGGTTCCGGCGGCGATCAGGGTTCTACGGTCCATCACGACATCATGCCGGACGGGCGTTAGGATTCCCTTGCCGCCTCAGCCGTGGGTCCAGCCGCTTCTGGCCATCGGCACGGGCTGAGCGTCGTAAAGAACAGTCAGGCCCTGCCCAGCGGTGACCTCGCCGATGCGGGTCAGACGAATCAGTCGGCGCTCGGCCTCGCGACGCAGGGCGTCTTCGTGGCGCGGATGGGCGGTGAAGGCGATCTCGTAGTCGTCGCCGCCACTGGCGAGATCTTCCAAAGACAGCTGCGGATCGACCCGGTCGTCGAACCAGGCCTGGGCCGCCGCGGACAGGGGCAGGACGTTCAGGTTAAGCGCCACACCGACCCTGCTGGCCTGCGCGATATGGGCTAGGTCGGAGGCTAGGCCGTCCGACACGTCGACGGATGCGGTGGCGAACTCGCGCACGATGTCGGCGAAGTCGGTCCGTGGCGTCGGCATCCGGTAGTGGCTGACCAAAGCCTCCATCCGCTCAGGCGCCAGACCCAGCTGCCCTTGCGCCGCCTTGAGCCCCAATAGCCCGTCCCCGATCACGCCGGTGACGAAGACGAGGTCGCCGATCTGCGCGCCTGCGCGAGAAACGGTCTTGCCCGTCGGCGCCCACCCCAGGGCCGTCAGCGAGAAGGACAGCGGGCCGGGCGTCTTGACCGTGTCGCCGCCGAGCAGATGAACGCCGAACCGAGCCTGATCCTCGGCCAGCCCGGAAGCAAAGGCCTCGCGCTCGGGCCAGCCGCAGCGTTCCGACCAGAAGCAGGCCAGCAGATAGCCGAACGGCTCAGCGCCCTTGGCGGCAAGGTCCGACAGGTTCACCCGCAGCAGCTTCCTGGCGACCGTGTCCAGCGGATCGTCAGGCAGGAAATGCACGCCCTCGACGATGGCGTCCTTGGTCAGGACGAGGTCATAGCCGGGGCGTGACGGCAGCGCCGCCACATCGTCGGCCAGCCCCCTGCCCCACTCAGGATGGGCCAGGGGCTTGAACAGCCGCTCGATCGTCTCGAACTCGCCCGCGACGTCGAGCGCCGGCATTATTTGCGGGTGTCTTTGGCCACGCCGTCCAGCGCCGCGTTGACGAAGCGCGCCTCGGCGTCGTCGAAGAAGGCCTTGGCCAGTTCGACATATTCGTCGATCACGACCTCGCGCGGGGTCTCGGGATGCTTGATCAGCTCCCAGGCGCCCGACCGCAGCAAGGCGCGCAGGGTGGCGTCGATCCGCTCCAGCTTCCAGTTGGAGGCCAGGCGGGCCTTGATGGCCGTGTCGATGTCGCGCTGGCTTTCGATCACGCCGCGCACGATGTCGGCGAAATAGGCCTCGTCGGCCTCAGCCAGGGCCTCGCCCTCGATGTCGGCGTCGAAGCGGAAGTTGGAGAATTCGGTGATCACCGTCTCCACGCCCTCGCCCGCCAGTTCCATCTGATACAGGGCCTGGACGGCGGCGAGACGCGACACGGTGCGGGCGCGACGCTGTTTGGAGCTCAGATTGGGCTCGGCGCGCTGCTTTGCGGCTTCGGCGAGTTGTTCGAGGACGGCTTTGACGCTGTTCGGTTCAGTCATGCGCCGACGCCATGACGCAACCGCTTCTTCAATGCAATGAGGTCCAGGCACGCCTTGGCCGCGCCGCCGCCCTTATCCCCTTCCGAAAGACGGGCCCGATACCAGGCCTGATCTTCGTCCTCTGTCGTCAGGATGCCGTTGCCGATGATGACGCCCTTGACGCCCAGCGCCATGATGCCGGCCGCCGACTGATCGGAGACGATCTCGAAATGGTAGGTCTCACCACGGATGACCGTCCCCAGCGCCACATAGCCGTCATAGCGGGGTGCGGTCGGGAAGCGGCCGGCCTCCTCGGCCAGGGCGATGGCCGGCGGCACCTCTAGCGCGCCAGGCACGGTGATGACGTCGAAGTCGGCGCCGCGCGCCTTCAGCGTCTCCTTGGCCCCTTCCAGCAGGGCGTCGGCCAGGTCGTCGTAGAAGCGCGCCTCAACGATCAGAATACGGGGGGCTTCGGTCACGCCTTGGTTTCTCCATCCATGTCGCGCCAGCCGACAATGCGCAGGCCGTAGCCTTCCAGCGCCGTCGGTTCGGGTCGCGTCGAACTCATCACGATCATATCCCTGACACCCAGGTCCAGCAGGATCTGGGCCCCCACGCCATAGGCGCGCAGCGATCGATCCATCGCCGCCGGCTTGTCCGCGCCCGCCAGCCGTTCGGCCAGCGAGTTCAGCGACGGATCGCGCAGGAAGACGACCACGCCGGGGCCGTCATGCTCCGTAATCTGTTTCAGGGCGCTGGGCACATAGTCCTGGCGCGCCTCGACGTGGCCCAGCAGGTCGCAGGCGAAGTCCACCTGGTGCATCCGCACCAAGGTCGGTTTGGCCGGATCGATGCGCCCCTTGACCAGGGCCACATGCTCGGCGCCCTCAATGGTGTTCTTGTACAACATCAGGCGGAACGGTCCGCCGTGAACGCTCTCGAACGGCGTATCCATGATCCGTTCGACGAAGCGTTCGGTGCGGCGACGATAGGCGATCAGGTCGGCGATGGTGCCGATCTTCAGCCCATGCAGCTGGGCGAAGGCTACCAGATCGGGCATCCGCGCCATCTCGCCGTCGTCCTTGATGATCTCGCAGATCACCCCGGCGGGGGTCAGGCCGGCCATGCGGCTGATGTCCACGGCCGCCTCAGTGTGGCCGGCGCGGACCAGAACGCCGCCGTCGCGCGCGACCAGCGGGAAGATGTGTCCCGGCGAGACGATGTCGTCCATGCCCTTTGACGCATCGGTCGCGACATGGATGGTACGCGAGCGGTCGGCGGCCGAGATGCCGGTGGTGACGCCGTCCTTGGCCTCGATCGAAACGGTGAAGGCGGTCTTCATGCTCTCGCGGTTGTCGGCGGCCATCGGCGGCAAACGCAGCTGCTGCGCGCGCTCGGCAGTCAGGGCCAGGCACACCAGGCCGCGCGCCTGGCGGATCATGAAGTTGATCTGGTCCGGCGTGGCGAACTGGGCGGGGATGATGATGTCCCCCTCGTTCTCGCGATCCTCGGCGTCCACCAAGATGTAGGGACGGCCGTTGCGGGCGTCTTCCAGAATGTCCTCGATAGGACTGATGGGGCTGTCGTTCATGTTCGCGGCCTGGGCTTGCATCACGCGGTCTCCTGCCACCGCGCGAGGTATCGCGCCAGCATGTCGATCTCCAGATTGACGGGATCGCCCACTTTCAAGCGGCCCAGGGTCGTCATGTCCCAGGTGTGGGGGATAATGTTCAGCGAGAAGACCTGCCCCTCGACGGCGTTTACGGTCAAAGACACGCCGTCCACCGTGATCGACCCCTTTGCGGCGATGTAGCGATGCAGGGGTGCGGGGGCCTCGACCTCGATCCGGTGCGATCCGCCTTCGGGCGTGATCGAAACCACCCGCCCAAGACCATCGACGTGGCCGGATACGACGTGGCCGCCCATCTCATCGCCCAGCTTGGCGGCCCGCTCCAGATTGACGCCGTCGCCGGTCTTCCAGGCGCCCAGGGTGGTCTTGGACAGGGTCTCGTTCGACACCTCGACGGCGAACCAATCGGCGCCCTTCTCGGTCACCGTCAGGCAGCAGCCCGCGTGGCTGATGGAGGCGCCCAGGTCGATGCCGGCGGTGTTCCAGGCGGTCTCGATCTCGTAACGGCGGTCGCGATCGGTCTCGCGGACCTCGCGGACGCGGCCGATGTCGGTGACGATGCCGGTGAACATTTGGACTCTGGACCCCTTGGGAGAAAAATACCGTCTAATTCGTCTAATCGTCTAAATTGGACGGCGTCAGAGACGGGCGTAGCGTTCCCACAGATCGTCCCCGACGGGCTCGGCGCCCAGGCGACGGAACTTGGGGGCGTCGGTCAGCTTTGCAAGAGCCAGGGCGGCGACGCAGGGCCGCCCCTCCCCGCCCAGCAGGACCGGGGCGCGGAACCATTCCAGCACATCGACGGCATTGGCGCGCAGGAAAGACGCCGCGACCTGACCGCCACCTTCGATCAGAAGCGAGGTTGCGCCGGCGGCTTCCAAGGCTTTCAGCACGGCCGGGATGGTGGGACGACCGTCCTCGACGGCGACCTGCACCACCTTGGCGGCGCCGATACTGCGCGGTTCTGCGGCGGTCAGGATAAGGGTGTTTTCGCCCGCGACCTTCGCCGCCTGCGGCGTGCGCAGCCGGCTGTCCAGCACGACGCGCAAGGGCTGATCCACGCTGCGTCCCGGCAGGCGGGCGGTCAGTTCAGGATCGTCGTGCAGAACCGTCTCGACGCCGACCAGGATCGCGTCGTGGGCGGCGCGCAAACGGTGACCCTCAAGCCGCGCCGCTTCGCCGGTGATCCACTGGCTCTCGCCCGAGGCCGTGGCGATCCGCCCGTCCAAGGAGGTCGCCAGTTTCAGCGTGACCCGCATCAGGCCTTGCCGGACGGTTCGTCGAACCCTTCGTCGCCCAAGAACTTGGCGAAGTCGCCGGTGTGGCGGAAATCCTTGTAAACCGAGGCGTAGCGGACATAGGCCACCTCATCGACGCCCTTCAGCGCCTTCATGATGAAGTCGCCGACCGTGCTGGACGGGATTTCGGTCTCGCCCAGGCTTTCCAGTTGGCGGACGATCCGGTTGACCATCTGCTCGACCTGATCGGCCTGGACCGGGCGTTTGCGCAGCGCCACCCCCAGCGAGCGTTCCAGCTTGTCGCGATCGAAGGGCGTGCGCCGTCCATTGCGTTTCAGGATGACCAGTTCGCGCAGCTGCACGCGCTCGAACGTCGTAAAGCGCCCGTTGCAGTTCGGGCAGGACCGGCGGCGTCGAATGGCCGAGCCGTCGTCCGACGGCCGACTGTCCTTCACCTGGGTGTCCTGATGACCGCAAAAAGGGCACTTCATCAGGCGCTTATCCGTAGATCGGGAAGCGGTGCGTCAACTCTCGCACCTGGGCCGCGACGCCCGCGACCACGGCCGGATCAGCTTCGTCGCCGCCATTCATCGACGAGACGACGTCGGCGATCCAGTGGCCGATCTGCTTGAACTCTTCCTCGCCGAAGCCGCGCGTGGTGCCGGCCGGGGTGCCCAAGCGGACGCCCGAGGTGACGGTGAACGGGGCGGTGTCGAACGGCACGCCGTTCTTGTTGCAGGTCATCAGCGCCTTTTCGAGCTCATGCTCGGTCGCCTTGCCGGTCACGCCCTTGGGCCGCAGGTCGACCAGCGCCAGGTGACTGTCGGTGCCGCCAGAGACGATGGCCAGGCCGCGCTCGATCAGGACGCCGGACAGGGCCTGGGCGTTCTTGACCACCTGTTGGGCATAGCCCTTGAACTCGGGCTTCAGCGCCTCGCCGAAGGCCACGGCCTTGGCCGCGATGACGTGTTCCAGCGGGCCGCCTTGCAAGCCGGGGAAGACGGCGGAGTTGATCTTCTTGCCCAGATCGACGTCGTTCGAGAGGATCATGCCGCCGCGCGGACCGCGCAAGGTCTTGTGCGTCGTCGTGGTGACGACGTGGGCGTGCGGGACCGGGTCCGGATAGGCGCCGCCGGCGATCAGGCCAGCATAGTGGGCCATATCCACCATCAGATAGGCGCCGACGCTGTCGGCGATCTCGCGGAAGCGCTTGAAGTCGATGTGGCGGCTGTAGGCCGAGGCGCCCGCCAGGATCAGCTTGGGCTTCTCACGCTCGGCCATTTCGGCGACGTGGTCGTAGTCGATCAGATGGGTGTCTTCGCGCACCTTGTAGGTCACAGGGCGAAACCACTTGCCCGACTGGTTCGCGGGTGAACCGTGCGTCAGGTGTCCGCCGCAGGCCAGATCCATGCCCAGGAAGGTGTCGCCAGGCTGCAGCAGGGTGAAGAAGACCGCCTGGTTCGCCTGGGCGCCCGAGTGCGGCTGGACGTTGGCGAAGGCGGCGCCGAACAGTTGCTTGGCCCGCTCGCGCGCCAGATCCTCTGTCACGTCGACGAACTCGCAGCCGCCGTAATAGCGACGACCGGGATAGCCTTCGGCGTATTTGTTGGTCAGGACCGAACCCTGCGCGTCCAGCACCGCCTGAGATACGATATTCTCGGAAGCGATCAGCTCGATCTGTTCGCGCTGACGGCCCAGCTCGCCCTGAATGCCCTTGAAGACATCCGGGTCGGCGTCAGCGAGCGTCTTGGTGAAATAGGCGTCGTGGGTGAAGGCCGTCACGCTGGAATCCCCGGAAATCAGAAGCTGGCCTATCTATCCCCAGCCGGGCCCGACCACAACATCTTGTGGCGTGGCGTTGAATGGATAGCCTGCGGCGCCTAGGCGGTCGAAGCCTGCGGCGCGCGCCACTCGCGCCGCAGCGCGCCATAGATAACCATGTCACACAGACCCTTGTGGGTCATTTCGTGCTCCCTCAGACAGCCCTCTCGAACCAGGCCGAGGCTTTCGGCCAGAGCGATGGATGCGACGTTCTCAGCGTCGATTTCTGCATAGACCCGCCGATGCCCCTCACGTTCGAAGAGGTGGGAAATAAGAGCCGTCATGCACTCCTTAGCCGCGCCACGCCCTTGATGGTCGATGACCGTGACATAGCCGACTTCAAACACCCCGTCGTCCCGACCGGGAAAAGCGACGTATCGACCAGCGACGGCCCCTGTGGTTCGGTCTACGGCAATCCAGGTCCGACCGGGCCATGCGGGATCAGTCAACCAATCCGCCAGTTCCGCTTCGCTGCGGAAAGCGCCGCGCGACATGTAGAGACACTGCGCGTCGTCAGACAGGGTGGGAAAGAGCGCAGCCGCATCCTGACGAACCAACTTGCGCATTTCGAAGCGCGGGGTGTGTAGGGTGGGCGTATCAAGCATCGCCATAGTCTAAGCGGCGATAAGCACGCGCGCTATGTCGCCAAGGCCCGCCTCAGCTTGGCGATCGCCACCCGTTCGACGGACTTGGGTTCATTGACCGGCCCCATGGCGCTGACTTCCCGGCCTGTCGCGACATGGATGGCCGAGCATTTGAGGTAGGGGCCGTTGCGGGTGAATTCGACGATGACCTCTCCGAGGTCGTCGCCGTTCGTCATGCGGCCACGGGTCGGCGCGCCACGTTGCAGTGGGCGAACAGCTTGTCCATCGCCTGGACCAGATGATCCATCATGGCGTCGGTGTGGTTCGGCGACGGCGTGAAGCGCAGGCGCTCGGTCCCCTTGGGAACGGTCGGATAGTTGATCGGCTGAACATAGACGCCGTACTCGTCCAGCAGCATGTCCGAGATCATCTTGCAATGGACCGGATCGCCGACGTGCACCGGCACGATATGGCTCTCGCTTTCCATCACCGGAATGCCGGCGGCGGCGAAGCGGGCTTTCAGGGTCGCGGCGCGCTCCTGATGCTGAACGCGCAGTTCGGGATGCGCCTTCAGGTGACGCACCGAGGCCAGGGCGCCGGCGGTCAGGGCCGGCGGCAGCGAAGTAGTGAAGATGAAGCCCGAGGCCCAGCTGCGCACCGCATCGATGATCATGGCGTCGGCGGCGATATAGCCACCCATCACGCCGATCGCCTTGCCCAGGGTGCATTCGATGATGTCGATCTGGTCCAGCACGCCGTCGCGCTCGGCGACGCCCGCGCCGGTTTCGCCATACAGGCCAACCGCATGGACCTCGTCCAGATAGGTCAGGGCGCCGTATTTCCTGGCGAGCGCGATCGTGCCGGCCAGATCGGCGATGTCGCCGTCCATCGAATAGACGCTCTCAAATGCGATCAGCTTGGGCGCATCGGCCGGCGCCGCCGCCAGCAGGGCCTCCAGATGCTCCAGATCGTTGTGCATGAAGACGTGACGCTCGCCGCCGCCGTGACGGATGCCGGCGATCATCGAGGCATGGTTCAGCGAATCGGAGAAGGTGATCAGGCCCGGCAAGATCTTCTGCAGGGTCGACAGCGTCGCCTCGTTGCCGACATAGCCCGAGGTGAACAGCAGGGCCGCTTCCTTCTGGTGCCATTGGGCCAGCTCCGCTTCGAGATCAACGGCGGAGCGGGTCGTGCCGGAGATGTTGCGCGTGCCGCCCGCGCCTGCGCCTACCGCATCGATCTCACTATGCATGGCGTCCAGCACGACGGGGTGTTGGCCCATGCCGAGATAGTCGTTGGAGCACCAGATGACGACGTCCTGTTCGGAGCCATCCTCGCGACGACGCACGGCCTGCGGAAACTGACCGCGCACGCGCTTCAGATCGGCGAAGACGCGATAGCGTCCTTCGCTGCGAACCTGCTCCACGGAGCTATTAAAGGCGGCCTTATAGTCGAACAAACTACGCGTTCTTTCGCTTATGGCGATGTCTTTGCGTTGTTTGCTCTCCCGAAGCGGGCTTGTCCATGTCCGCCGCATGGACAAAACGCCCCAAACCCTTAATTGATAACAGTTCTCAGTATCGAGATCGATCAGCCCGGCTTGCGGAAGCGATAGACGAACTGGTCCGTCTTGCCGCGGATCTTCTCGTCGAAGACGTTCAGGCTGTGGTCGTCTGCGGGATTGGCGACGGCCTGGCTCTCGCCCTCATAAACGAAGCCAGCCGCCTCGACCTCGCGCTTCAGATAGTCGCCTTCGATGCGGTGCAGGGTCTGAACCGCCGAGATGCCCGTGCCGGGCGCGGCTTCATGGTCGATCAGGATGTAGCGGCCGCCGGGCTTCAGTGCCGCGAACACCGCCGCGTTCATTTTGGCCACGTCGGTATTGAAGCCAGGGATGTGGAAGTCGTGGTATTCCTGGCTCATGAAGATCATGTCCAGCGGCTCGGCGTAAATCATCGCGTCCAGCAGGCCGTTGACCCGCGTCACGTTCGAATAGGCGGCGACAAGCGCATCGGCCCCAGCGTTCTCGCGCGCCATCGTCCGCTCGGGCACGAAGGCGTAGACCCGGCCGGTCGGGCCGACCACGTCGGAAAACAGGCGCGTGAAATAGCCGGCGCCGGGGCGAATGTCGGCGACCTTGTCGCCCGGCTCAAGTTGGGCGAAGGCTAGAATTTCGGCCGGGTGACGCAGTGGATCACGCGCGACCTCTTCGGCCGGACGCTTGGGATCGGCGACCGCATCGGCATAGAGACTGGAATAGCCCGCCGGCTGCGCGTCGGCCGCCGGGGCGACGACGGTCCGCTCGCCGCCGTCCGAGTCGATGATGATGCAGCCGGACAGACCTGCCGCCAGAACCAGGGCCGTTGCACCCGCCGCCAATTTCCCGATCATCATCGTCTCCATCGATTTGTCGCGATAGGCTCGCATTTCGCCGATCCGCGCAAGCCGTCATCACGCACGAAACGATCCGACGCATCACGCGATTTGCGCAGCGGTCGTTGCGGCGCTAGTCCGACGCTGGATTTTCCAAGGTCTCGCCATGCTTCCCTATCAGCCCGCCCCCTTCCCGCTCGCCCGTCCGCGCCGCCTGCGGTCCAGCCCGTGGGTGCGGCGGCTGGTGGCGGAAACGACCCTGACGCCGGCCGATCTGATCTGGCCGTTGATCGTCCATGACGGCGCCGAGGATCGCGTCCCGGTCGCCTCCATGCCCGGCGTGTTTCGGCTTTCCCCCAAGGCGGCGGCGGCGGCGGCGGTCGAGGCGCGCGACCTCGGCATTCCGATGGTGGCCCTGTTCCCCAATGTCGACGGCGCGATCAAGGATGCGGTCGGCACCGGCGCGACCGATCCCGACGGCCTGATCCCCGACTGCATCAAGGCGATCAAAGACGCCGCGCCCGAGATCGGCGTCATGACCGACGTCGCCCTGGACTGCTACACCGACCATGGCCACGACGGGGTGATGGAGGGCGACCGCATCGCCAACGACGCCTCGCTGGACCGGCTGGCCGAACAGGCCTTCATCCACGCCCACGCCGGCGCCGATATCGTGGCCCCGTCGGACATGATGGATGGCCGCATCCAAGCGGTGCGCGAGGCGCTGGAGGCCAACAGGTTTCAAGACACGCTGATCCTGTCCTACGCCGCCAAGTTCGCCTCGGCCTTCTACGGCCCCTATCGCGACGCCGTGGGCTCTTCGGCGATGCTGAAGGGCGACAAGAAGACCTATCAGATGGATTACGCCAACTCCGACGAGGCGCTGAAGGAGGTGGCGATGGACCTGTCGGAAGGCGCCGATGCAGTAATGGTCAAGCCGGGCATGCCGTATCTGGATATCGTCCGGCGCGTGGCCGAGACCTTCCGCGTACCCACCTTCGCCTATCAGGTGTCGGGCGAATATTCGATGATGCAGGCGTCCATCGCCAATGGCTGGCTGGACCGGGACCGTGCGATCCTTGAAACCCTGCACGGGTTCAAGCGCGCGGGTTGCGCGGGCGTGCTGACCTATTTCGCACCGCAGGCCGCACGGCTGCTGGGCTGATGGGCGTGGAGATCCGGCCGATCACGAAGGCTGACTGGCCGGGCCTGTGGCTGATCATCGAGACCGTCACTCGCGCGGGCGAGACCTATACCTATCCGTTGGACATGGACGAGGGGCAGGCGCGCGTCCTGTGGATGCCGCCCGCGCCGGGCGGAACCTTGGTTGCGGTCGAGAACGGCCAGGTGCTGGGCGCCGCCAAGATCATTCCGAACCAGCAGGGAAACGGCGCCCACGTCGCCAACGGCAGCTTCATGGTCGCGCCCGAAGCGCGCGGGCGCGGCGTGGCCCGGGCGCTGGGCGAGGCCGCGCTGGCTTTCGCGCGGGATTCCGGCTTCCGGTCCATGCAGTTCAACGCCGTGGTCGAGACCAATACCGTGGCCGTCGCCCTTTGGAAGAAGCTGGGCTTCGAGATCGTGGGCACGGTTCCCGAAGCGTTCGATCACCCGACGCACGGCCTGGTCGGCCTGCACATCATGCACCGCCGGCTCTAGGCGTCAGTCGCGGGGTTGCAGTCGCGCCGCCAGACTGGACGTGTCCCAGCGGTTTCCGCCCATGGCCTGAACCTCGGCGTAGAACTGATCGACCAAGGCCGTCAGAGACAGGCGCGCGCCGTTCGTGCGCGCCTCGTCCAGCACCAAACCCAGGTCCTTGCGCATCCAGTCGACGGCGAAGCCGAAGTCGAACTCGCCCTTGGCCGCCGTCTTCCAGCGATTGTCCATCTGCCAGCTTTGCGCGGCGCCCTTGGACACGGCCTCATAGGCGGCGTCGGTGTCCAGTCCCGCGACCTGAGCGAAGTGGACGGCCTCGGCCAGGCCCTGGACGACGCCGGCGATGGCGATCTGGTTGACCATCTTGGTCAGCTGGCCCGTGCCGGCCGGTCCCATATGTTTGATGGCCTTGGAATAGGCCTTCAACACGGGCTCGACCTTCGCCAGGGCGGCGGCGTCCCCGCCGGCCATGACGCTGAGCTGTCCGTTCTCGGCGCCCGCCTGACCGCCCGACACCGGCGCGTCGATGAACGACCGCCCCTGCCCGTTCGCCAGTTCAGCCATTTCGCGCGCCACCTTGGCCGAGGTCGTGGTGTGATCGACGATCACAGCGGCCTCCGACAGATACGGCAAGGCCTCGGTCACGACGGCCCGCACGTCGTCGTCATTACCGACGCACAGGATGAACAGGTCGACGCCCCGCGCCGCTTCAGCCACCGTCGCCGCCGCCTTGCCGCCCGTCGCCGCCGCCCAGGCCTCGGCCTTTGATGCAGTCCGATTGAAGCCTGTCACGTCGTGGCCCGCCTCGACCAGATGACGGGCCATCGGGGCGCCCATGACGCCCAGGCCGGCGAATGCGATCTTCATGACAGGCTCCTTGATCCTGCCGTCGGACTAGGCCGCGCCGCGCCGGGGTTCAAGGTCAACGCCCGGTTAACCTTGGCCAGCCCACAATGGGACACCATTCGTCGGGGTGCGCGTCCATGTCCGTGAGCGATCGTCCGATCCTCATCAAGAAGGTGAAGAAGGTCTCCGGCGGAGGCCACCATGGCGGTGCGTGGAAGGTGGCCTATGCGGACTTCGTGACCGCCATGATGGCCTTCTTCCTGCTGATGTGGCTGATCAACACGACCGACCCTGAGCAAAAGCGCGGCATTGCCGAATATTTCGCGCCCGCCAGCGTGTCCGAAACGACCTCGGGCTCCGGCGGCATTCTGGGCGGCACATCGCTGGGCGACGACGGCGTCAAGAGCGCCGGCTCGCAGTCGGTGCTGGAAGAACTGGCGCCCGAGGCGCCCGCGACCGATCAGACGGGCTCCAGCCTGTCGTCCGCCAGCGACGCCGCTCTCCAGGCCGAAATCCAGAAGCGCGAGGCCGCCGAGTTCGCCAGCGCCGCCGAATCGCTGCGCCAAGCCATGCAGTCGATGCCGGAGCTGGCCGAACTGTCGAAACAGCTGATCGTGGACCAGACGCCCGAGGGGCTGCGCATCCAGCTGGTCGATCAGGAAGGCCGGTCGATGTTCGACAACAACTCTGCGCGCCCGAATGCCCGCGCCCAGGTGCTGCTGCGCGCCGTGGCCAAGGTGATCAACCAGTTGCCGAACCGCATCTCAATCACCGGACACACCAGCGCGGCGCCCGGCTCAAGCCGCGCCAGCGCCCCTGCTGACTGGAGCCTGTCTTCCGAGCGCGCCAACGGTTCGCGTCTGGTGCTGCAAGGTTCGGGCGTCGATCCCGACCGGGTCTATTCGGTGGCGGGCAAGGCGGGGTCCGACCCCCTCTACCCCGACGATCCGACCCTGGCCGGTAACCGCCGCATCGCAATCGTCTTGTTGCGCGAGGCGCCGGTCCTGCCGTCGGACACCTCGCTGTGATCCGGCTCGGCTGCAACGCGAACAGGCTTGCAGCCGGAACACGGATGACGCCAAATCGCGCGATGAGCGTTGTGTCGTCGCAATATTGGCAAGATCGGATGCGGACCTGAGGCCGTGACCCAGCACGTACCGACCCGACAGCTTCGCTTCTTCATGACCTCGGTCGCGCCGTGCCCCTATCTGCCGGGCAAGACGGAGCGGAAGGTTTTCGCCAATCTGCCCTTCTCGGACGGCGCGCACGTCAATGACGAGCTGACGCTGGCGGGTTTCCGTCGCAGCCAGAACATCGCCTATCGCCCCGCCTGCGAAGCGTGTGACGCCTGTGTCTCCGTGCGGCTGCCGGTGCCGGAGTTCACGTTCAGCCGCTCGCAGCGCAAGGTGCTGGCCCGTAACGCCGACCTGTCGCGCGACCTGGTTGAAGCCGAGGCGACGACCGAACAGTTCCAGCTTCTGCGCCGCTATCTGGCCATGCGGCATCCGACCGGCGGCATGAGCGACATGGGCTGGCTGGATTACATCGCCATGGTCGAGGACACGGCCGTGCGCACCCATCTGATCGAATACCGCCTGCCCTCTACAGACGGCGGGCCGGGCGATCTGGTCGCCGTGACCCTGACGGACCTGCTGAAGGACGGGCTGTCGATGGTCTACAGCTTCTATGATCCGACAATGGAGCGGCGCAGCCTGGGCCGGTTCGCCATCCTGGATCATGTGCGCCAGGCCGCCATCGTCGGCCTGCCGTTCGTCTATCTCGGCTATTGGGTCCAGGGCTCGGCCAAGATGGATTACAAGGCCGACTTCCGTCCGATGGAAACCCTCGGCAAGCTCGGCTGGTCACGCCGGGACGCCTGACGCGCCCTTCGCCGCAGCCGGTTCAAATCGTCATCGAAGCATCCTATGTGGGCGGCGACATTACGGAGCCGCGTCTTGCTGATTGTTCTTTCCCCGGCCAAGCGCCTCGATTTCACCGAAGCCGATGGGGCTATTCCCGGCAGCAACCGCCGGTTCGTCGAAGATACAGCCAGCCTGTCCAAAACCGCCAAGCGCCAGACCAAGGCGGACCTGCGTCGGCTGATGGGGATTTCCGACGATCTGGCGACCCTGAACGCCGCGCGCTTCAAGGCTTTCGATCCTGAATCCACAGAGGGCGTTCAGGCGGCCTTCGCCTTTGCCGGCGATGTGTATGAGGGCTTGCGAGCGCGCGAACTGGACGCCGACGCCTTGGCTTTCGCGCAGGATCATTTGCGCATCCTGTCCGGCTTTTATGGCCTGCTGCGTCCGTTGGACCGGATCCAGCCCTATCGCCTGGAGATGGGCACGCGGCTGAAGACGCGTCGCGGGGCGAGCCTGTACGACTTCTGGGGCGACCGGATTTCCAAACAATTGAACGAAGACGCCGAGGGCCAGTCGGATCCGACGCTGGTGAACCTGGCCAGCCAGGAATATTTCGGCGCCGTCGATGCTAAGGCTCTGAAACTGCCTGTCGTCACGCCTCAGTTCCGGGAAGAGAAGAACGGCGAGAGCCGCATCATCTCCTTCTTCGCCAAGAAGGCGCGCGGGGCCATGGCGCGGTTCGCGATCGACGAGCGCGTGGAACGGGTCGCGGACCTGAAGGCTTTCGACCGGGACGGTTATGCGTTCGACAAGGCCGCCTCGACCGACGCCGAGTGGATATTCATCAGATCGGGAAATTCTTGATCCCGACATCGACCTCCCGCTAATCTCGCCAAAACAAACGAAGGGGCGGATTTATGTCGCAAGAGCCTAAGGACTCCACGGGCGCTGACAGTCGGGCGGCACGCGGTATCGGCGATCTGAAAGGGCAGGTCGCGGTCATCACGGGCTCGACCTCTGGCATCGGGCTGGCTCTCGCGCGCGCCGTGGCGGCAGGCGGCGGTGAAGTCGTTTTGAACGGCCTGGGCGACCCCGCGGAGATCGAGCGCACCCGCGCCGATCTGGAGGCCTCATCCGGCGTTCGCGTCCTCTATCATCCGGCGGACATGACGCGTGGCGAAGAGATCGCCGACATGATCGCCTTCGCTGAACGCGAACTGGGCCGCCTGGATATCCTGGTCAACAACGCCGGCATCCAGCACGTTGAATCCGTCGAGAACTTCCCCACCGATCAGTGGGAAAAGATCATCGCCATCAACCTGTCGTCGGCCTTTTACGCCACGCGCGCTGCCATCCCGATCATGAAGGCGCAGGGGCGCGGCCGGATCGTCAACATGGCCTCTGCGCACGGTCTGGTGGCAAGTCCGTTCAAGTCCGCCTATGTCGCGGCAAAGCACGGCATAATCGGCTTCACCAAGACCGCAGCGCTGGAACTGGCGCGCGACAACATCACCTGCAACGCAATCTGCCCCGGCTTTGTCGAGACCCCGATCGTGACCAAACAGATCGCGGATCAGGCGCGCACGCGAAACATGACCGAGGAGCAGGTGCTGACGGACGTGATCCTGGCGGCCCAGCCCACAAAGCGGTTCGTCACGACGGAGGAATTGACCGGCATCTTCCTCTATCTGGTCAGCGACCTCGGCGCCTCGGCCAACGGGGCCAGCTTCTCCATCGACGGCGGCTGGACCGCGCAATAGCAAAGGAAGACGGCGGTCATGGCGATTTTTAAGCGCAAGACCGCCGAGGCGGCAGGCTCCGTTCCCGCCTCTCCCGCCCGACGTCCCATCTGCCTTGCACTTCAGGGCGGCGGCGCACACGGCGCCTTCCAATGGGGCGTGCTGGATCGTCTGTTGGAAGACGATCGGCTTGATATTCGCGCGGTGTCCGGCGTCTCAGCGGGAGCGATGAACGGCACGGCCTTGGTGTCGGGCCTCGCGTCAGGGGATGGCCGCGCCGCGTTGGACAAGCTCTGGCGAGAGGTGAATCAGTCCGGCGGTCGCAACGTCTTCGGCGACAGCGCGATTTGGAATGCGGCGCGGACGCCCGACTGGATCAAGGAGAACCCATTCTGGCGTGCGGGCGAGACGCTGGCGATGTCGATGAGTCCTTATGAATTCAATCCGCTGAATCATAATCCTCTGAAACGGGTTTTGCAGGCCTCGGTCGATTTCCGCGCCGTCCAGGCCTCGGACATCCGGCTTTTCGTCGCCGCCACCGCTGTGCGCCAGGCGAAAGCGCGCATCTTCCAGACGAATGAGATCAACGCCGATGTCCTGATGGCGTCGGCCTGCCTGCCCCATCTGTTTCAAGCCGTAGAGATCGACGGGGAGCCCTATTGGGACGGCGGCTATCTGACCAATCCGCCGCTGTGGCCGTTGACCGGAGATGACACGCCGGACGACGTGCTGTTGATCACACTCAATCCGATGGTGCGCGACGAGACGCCTAAAAGCGCAGGCGACATCGTCGATCGGCTGAACGAGATCGTCTTCAACGCGCCGCTGGTCGCCGAACTGCGCGCCATCGCCCTGGCGGGTGAACTGATCGAACATGGGCAGTTGCGGGGCGGCGGCGCCGGGCCTTATCGGCACGTCCGACTGCACGCGATCGAGGCGGACGGCTGGCTTTCGGACCTGTCGCTGCGATCCAAGTTCAACACCGAATGGGGTTTCCTCAACGACCTGAAGGCGCGGGGACGCGCGGCCGCCGACGATTGGCTGAACGCCTGCCTGGGCAGCGTCGGACGCCAGTCCAGCGTCGATCTTCAGGCCCGCTTCGGTTAGCCGACGAAGCCTGCGGCGCGGCGCAGACGGTCGTTGATGGCTTCACCCAGTCCCGTCGTCGGAATCGGCGAAACGGCGATACCCGTCGGCTGTGTGCGGTCGGCCTCGCGCAGCAGTCGGAACAGATTGGCGGCGGCTTCGCGCAGGTCGCCCGACGGGCTCAGACTCCAGCGCGGCTCACCGGCGTCAGGGCCAAAGCCGAGCAGGATCTCGCCGTCACGCGCAGCGCCGGCCTCGATGCGAACCGGCGCGTCCGGTGCATAGTGCAGGGTCAGTCGCCCGGGCGAACGATGCCCCTCTACGCCCTCTTCAATGGGACCAACGACCGCCTCGATCTCGGATCGAGTGATGGCGCCTGGACGCAGCAGGGCGACCCGTCCCCCCAGCACCGACACGACCGTGCTTTCCAGACCGACCTGGCAAGGCCCGCCATCGACAGCCGCTGAGACGGCAAAGCCCGTCTCCTCGACAGCATCTGTGAAGGTCGTCGGGCTCGGTCGTCCGGAACGATTGGCCGAGGGGGCCACGACCGGGCCGCCGAACGCCGCCAACACTTCCCTCGCCACCGGATGCGCCGGAACGCGGATCGCGACGCTGTCCAGTCCGGCGCGCGCCAAGTCGCAGACCCTGCGCGTGTCCAGGATTGGCGTGATCAGGGTGAAGGGTCCGGGCCAGAAGGCGTCCGCCAAGGCAAGTCCGAGCGGGCCGAGCTCGCCAATCTTGGCCGCCGCATCGACATCCACGACATGCGAAATCAGCGGATTGAACTTCGGTCGCCCTTTCGCGACGAAGATAGCGGCGACCGCCTCGGCATTACTTGCATCGGCTCCCAGTCCATAAACGGTCTCGGTCGGCAGCAGGATCAGATCGCCGTTCGCCAGCGCCTGAGCGGCTTGCAGCGGCGTTTGGCTCACGGTCGGCGCGGGATGATCGGGATCATCCGGTGCAGCACATTGTCCCGATCAATGAACTGGTGCTTCAGCGCCGCGATCACATGCAGGGCGATCAAGACATAGAGACCCTTCACCGCCAGTTCGTGCAGCCCCATCAGGCTGCGCGCTGCTTCGCGCCCGCCGCCGACGGGCAAGAGGGGCCAGGAGAAGAGGCCGAACCACTCGATCGCGCGCCCGCCCGCCGATGATGCGAGCCAACCGGTCATCGGAATGACGATCAGAGTTAGATAGAACAGGACGTGCGTCGCGCGCGCCGCCACCTTCTGCCATCGCGGCAAGGCCGACGGCAAAGGAATCGCCGGATGCGCCAAGCGCCATCCGATCCGCGAAAGGGTCAGCACCAGTATCGTCAGACCCAGCGACTTGTGCAGCATGACGAACTGGCCCGAAATCGGCCCTTCTGTATTCTCATGCGCCGTGATCAGCAGCACCTGCGCCAGAACGGCGGCGGCGATGCCCCAGTGCACCAGCAGGGAAACGGTCGAATATCGATTGCGGGGCTCGCCCATGTCTTCCCTTCCGCGACGGCACGGCGTCACCATGCATTCAGCCACTTTGCACTGAGACGGGGCGCGTCGCCAAGACGCTTGCAGCAACAGGCCCCGACGCGGCACTTAGGCCGCAAAGACGATTGAGGAAACCCATGACCTATCGCGCGCCCGTTCGAGACCTGGCCTTCACTCTGGAATCCGTCGCCGGCATGGCCGACGTGGCCGCAACCGGCGCCTTTCCCGACTACGACGCCGACGTCGCCGGCGCCGTTCTGGAGGCGGCGGGACAATTCTCCGAAGAGGTGCTGGCGCCGCTGAACAGGATTGGGGATCAGAAGGGCTCGACCTACGCCAACGGCGCCGTCACCGCCGCGCCCGGTTTCGCCGACGCCTATCGCCAGTTCGCGGCCGGCGGCTGGACCGGGCTGTCGGCTTCGACCGAAGCGGGCGGACAGGCCCTGCCCAAGGCGCTGGAACTGGCGGCCTACGAGACCGTCCATGCCGCCAACATGGCGTTCGGCCTGTGTCCCATGCTGTCGCTGGCCTCGATCGAGGCGCTGGAGCAGGTCGGAACGGAAGAGCAGAAGGCCAAATATCTGACCAGGCTGGTCAGCGGCGAATGGACCGGCGCCATGGTGCTGACCGAGCCGGGCGCCGGATCGGACCTGGGCTCGCTGATCACCACGGCGACGCCGAACGGCGACGGGACCTATGCGCTGAACGGGCAGAAAATCTACATCACCTGGGGCGACCACGATGCGACCGACAACATCGTCCATCTGGTGCTGGCTCGCCTGCCGGACGCGCCCAAGGGGCCAAAGGGCATCAGCCTGTTCCTGGCGTCGAAATTCGCGGTGAAGGAAGACGGCACGCTCGGCGACCGTAACGCCTTCCGTCCGGTCGGCGTCGAGCACAAGCTGGGCATCCACGCCTCGCCGACCTGCGTCATGAGCTATGAAGGGGCGACCGCGGAGTTGGTCGGTCAGCCGAACCAGGGCCTGGCCCATATGTTCGTGATGATGAACGCAGCGCGCCTGGCGGTCGGCGTCGAGGGCGTCGGCATCGCCGAACGCGCCTATCAGCACGCCCTCGCCTATGCCTTGGACCGTCGCCAGGGTCGTTCGGTCTGGACCGGCGAGGCCAACGCCCCGATCTTTGACCATCCCGACGTGCGCCGCATGCTCAGCGTCATGAAGGCCAAGATCTCGGCGGCGCGCGCCGTGTGCCTGTCGACCGGCGTCGCCGCCGATCTGGCCCGGCACGCCGGGACCGACGAGGAACGTCGCCATTGGAAGGGACGCGAGGACCTGTTCACGCCGATCGCCAAGGCCTGGTCCACCGATATCGGCTGCGAGGTCGCCTCGATGGGCGTCCAGATCCATGGCGGCATGGGCTTCATCGAGGAGACCGGCGCGGCGCAATACTATCGCGACGCCCGCATCGCCCCGATCTACGAAGGGACCAACGGCATTCAGGCCATGGATCTGGTTGGTCGCAAACTGTCGATGGACGGCGGCGATGCAGCCAAGGCGCTGATCGCGGACATGAAGGCGACGCTGTTCGATCTCGGAAAGCTCTACAGCGGCAAGCCGGTCGAACGGTTCGCCACCGCCATTGAGGCGGTCGAGGACGCGACCCTGTGGCTTCTGGATCAGAAGGCCGATCCGAATGCGGCGGCCGATGTGCTGGCGGCGGCCGACGCCTATCTGAAATTGCTGGGCGATGTGGCCGGCGGCTGGATGCTGGCGAAGGGCGCGCTGGCGGCCAAGGCGAAGCTGGACGCCAACGAGGGCGATCCGGTGTGGCTGCAGGGCAAGCTAGACCTCTACGAAGTCTATGCCGCCAATGTGCTGGGCCACGTCTCCAGCCGGCTGGCGGCCGTGGGTCAGGGCGGCGACCTGCTGCGGCGCATGACGGTAGACGCGCTGGCCGGATGATCGGCTTGGCGTTTCTTCGTTTGACGTAGATGGGGCCGGACCTTCAAGGTCCGCGCTTCAAACAAGCAGGGAGCGTCCGATGAATCGTCGGCAACTGATCATGTCCACGGCGGCGACCGCCCTCGCCGTCTCGGCCTCCCCCACGCTCGCCCGTCAGTCCATCGGATCCCTCATGCCTCAACCGCCCGTCGCCAAGAAAATCCCTGTTGTCATCGAACAACTGGGCCGCACCCGGACCGACGACTATCAGTGGATGAAGGATGACAATTGGCAGGCGGTCCTGCGTGATCCGACCCTGATCAAGGCCGAGGTCAAGGAACACCTGACCGCCGAGAACGCCTACCGCGAGGCCATGATGGCCTCCACCCTGCCCTTGCAGGAGACGATGTTCGCGGAGATGCGCGGCCGCATCAAGGAAGACGACAGCTCGGTTCCCGCGCCGGATGGCGGCTGGAACTACTATGTCGAATACCAGACCGGCGATCAGCACCCCCGCTACATGCGCGTCGAGCGTCAGGGCACCTGGATGGTGGATGGTCAGCCGGTGACGAAAAACTTCGTCATGGCGCCCACGCCTCAACTGCTGCTGGACGCCAACGAACTGGCCAAGGGTAAGGCCTATTCGGAAGTGTCCGCCGCGAGCCACAGCCCGGATCACAGCCTGTTCGCCTATGCCGAGGACGCCCAGGGGTCCGAGGTTCACAAGATCTACGTCAAGGATCTGGCGACCGGCGAGGTGCTGCCCGAGGTGATCGACAGCGCCACCGGCGACTTTGTCTTCTCGCCGGACAGCCAGTGGATCTTCTGGACTAACCGCGACGACAACGGCCGCCCGGACAAGATCTTCCGTCGTCCGGCGCGCGGCGGCGAGACCACCCTGGTCTATGAGGAAGCCGACGACGGCATGTTCATCGGCGTCGGTCGCACCGCCGACGACCAGTTCATCGTCATCGGCATCCAGAACCAGGAAACGTCGGAGGCGCGCTACATTCCCGCCGCCACGCCGACGGCCGAGCCCGTCGTGCTGGAGCCGCGCGTGGTGGCGACCCGCTACGACGTCGATCACTGGGGCGACCGCTGGGTGATCCGCACCAATGCGGACGAGGCCATCGATTTCAAGATCGTCCAGGCCCCGACCGCGACGCCGGCCAAGGCGAACTGGACCGATCTGGTGCCGCACACTCCGGGCCGCTTCATCGAAGGCCTGGACCTGACGAATGATCACCTGGCGCGTCAGGAACGCGCAGACGCCAACACCCGCATCATCATCCGCGACCGGGCCGGCGCCGAGCATGAGATCGCAGTCGACGAACCGGCCTTCGCCCTGTCGCTGGCCGGCGCCTCTGAATACGAGACGACGACCACCCGCTACACCTACAACTCGCCGTCTACGCCGACGCAGACGTTCGACTACGACATGGCGTCGCGCGAGCGGACCCTGCGCAAAACTCAGCAGATCCCGTCCGGTCACAACATCGAAGACTATGTGGTCGAGCGGCTGAACGCGCCGGCATCCGACGGTCAGTTGGTGCCGGTGACGGTGCTGCGCCGCAAATCGACGCCCGTCGATGGTTCGGCGCCCCTGCTGCTCTACGGGTACGGCTCCTACGGCATCCCCATGCCGGCCAGCTTCTCGACCAACCGGCTGTCGCTGGTCGATCGCGGCTGGATCTACGCCATCGCCCATATTCGCGGCGGTTCAGACAAGGGCTGGGGCTGGTTCCTCGACGCGCGGAAGATGACGAAGAAGAACACCTTCACCGACTTCATCGCCTCCGCCGAACACCTGATCGACAAGAAGTACGCCACGGCCGGAAACATTGTCGCTCAGGGCGGATCCGCCGGTGGGCTCTTGATGGGTGCGGTCAACAACATGCGACCCGACCTGTGGGCCGGGATCATCGGTCAGGTGCCGTTCGTGGACGTGATCAACACCATGAGCGATACCTCCCTGCCGCTGACGCCGCCCGAATGGCCCGAGTGGGGTAACCCGATCGAGGACCCGGCCGCCTACGACTATATGATGAGCTACAGCCCCTACGATCAGGTCGAGCCGAAAGCCTATCCAGCAGTCCTGGCGACAGGCGGCCTGTCCGATCCGCGCGTCACCTACTGGGAGCCGGAGAAGTGGGTCGCCAAGCTGCGACCCGCCACCACCTCGGGCAAGCCCGTGCTGTTGAAGATCAACATGGAGGCCGGTCACGGCGGCGCTGCCGGGCGCTTCGACTATCTGAAAGAAGTCGCCCACGACTACGCCTTCGCCGTCTGGGCCATCGATAAGGGGTGGAAGCACGCGTGAGCGGACTGACGGTTCGCGACGCCCGTCCCGGCGACATCGCCGCGATCACGGCCATCTACGCCGAAAGCGTCGCCAATGGGCGCGGCACCTTCGAGCTAGAGGCGCCTGACGAGACCGAGATGGCCGCAAGGCTCGCCGCCGTCGCGGCCCTGGGCCTGCCGCGCCTTGTGGTCGAGATCGACGGCGCGGTCGCCGGATACGCCTATGCCGGGCCGTTTCGCACGCGTCAGGCCTATCGCTACATGGTCGAGGACTCGATCTACGTCGCGCCCTGGGCCAGGGGGCGCGGCGTCGCGGGCGCCCTGCTCGATGCGCTGATCGTCCGCTGCGAAGTGATGGGTCTTCGTCAGATGGTCGCGGTCATCGGTGATGCGGAGAACGTCGGCTCAATCGCCCTGCACCGCACGCGCGGCTTCACCGACGCCGGCGTGTTCAAGGCGGCCGGCTGGAAGCACGACGACTGGCGCGACGTGGTGTTCATGCAGCGGGCGCTGGGCGACGGCGGCGCGACAGCGCCCGACGCGCCGGGCCTGTCCCTTGTCGACAAGAAGCCGCTGCGCTGACGCATTGCGACGTCATCACCCGACGCCTATCGTGACGCCGTGAAGATCGTTCAATCCCTGTTGCTGTTGATCGGCGCCCTCTCGGTGCTGGCGCTCGGCGCTGTCGGCGCCTCGGCGTCGCCGGCAGCCGCCGCGCCTTGCCATGAGACGGGCCATGAGACAGGCCAGTCTTCGCCCGACCAGACCCCGAACCATGCGCCCAAGGCCATGAAGGCGATGATCTGCTGCGTCGCCTGCGTAGCGACGCCCACGCTGGATCCTGCGCCCCTATCCGGCCCGGCTCCTTCGCCCTCGCGCATCGCTGCGGTTCCGGCCGCCTTGCCAGTCGGGCAACTGCTGTCGCCCGAACCCGGACCACCCCGCCTCCTGATCGTCTGACACACCTCGCGCCTCTCGCAGGGCGCACTCCGTCACGATCATCAGAGGAGGCCTCGAATGGCTATCCGTATTCTCGTCGGCGCCTGCGCCGGCGCTTCCCTGCTCGCCCCGGCTCAGGCCGCGGCGGCGCAGGATCATTCGCACCACGCGCCGCCGACCACGCCAGCCGGCAATCCGCACGCGGGTCACGACATGGCCATGTCATCGGCCGACCCGATGACCGATCACGCCAGCATGGGTCACACGATGACCAGCCCCTATGGCCCCTGGCCCATCAACCGCGACGCCTCCGGAACCGGCTGGCAACCCGACGCGGGCGAACACGGCGGCATCCACACCGTCCGTGGCGACTGGATGGTGATGACCCACGCCATGCTGAACCTGGTCTATGACAGCCAGTCCGGTCCGCGCGGCGGCGACAAGACTTTCGTCGCCGGCATGCTGATGACCTCAGCGCGGCGCGACTTCGACGACGGTTCGAAACTGAACCTGCGCGCGATGCTCAGCCCCGATCCGCTGATGGGGAAATCCGGTTATCCGCTGCTTCTGGCGGCGGGCGAGACGGCGGATGGGGTGAATCCGCTGGTCGATCGCCAGCATCCGCACGATCTGCTCATGGAGCTGTCGGCCAGCTATTCGAAACGCCTGTCCGACAAGGACAGCGTCTATGGCTACATCGGCCTGCCCGGCGAACCTGCCTTCGGCCCGCCCGCCTTCATGCACCGCATGAGCGCGATGGACAGTCCCGAGGCGCCGATCACCCACCACTGGCTCGACTCGACCCACATCGTCTTCGGCGTGACGACCTTGGGCTGGGCGCACGATCGCTTCAAGATCGAGACCTCGGCCTTCAAGGGACGCGAGCCGGACGAGGAACGCTGGGGCATCGATTCGCCACGGCTGGACAGTTGGTCAGTGCGGGCTGCCTGGAACCCGACCGACGAATGGTCGCTGCAGGCGTCCTACGCCGATGTCTCCGCGCCGGAACAGTTGGAGCCCGACGAGAACGAGACGAAATGGTCGGCCAGCGCCATCTACACCCGCCGTCTGGGCGATGACGGGTGGTGGTCCTCGACCCTGGCTTGGGGCCGAAAGACCAACGACCACGGCGAATCGAAGGACGGCTGGTTGCTGGAATCGGCGGTCCATCCGAACGACCGCTGGACCGTCTTCGCCCGAGCCGAGCGGATCGAGACGGATGAACTGGTTCCCGGCGTCGGCGGCGGCCATGGCCCGCTCTATACGGTGGGCAAGGCTTCGGTCGGCGTGGTCCGCGACTGGCGGATCGCCGAATATGTCCGGTTCGGCCTCGGCGGTCTCTATGCCATGAATCGCGTGCCGACGGCGTTAGAGCCTCTGTACGGCGGCGATCCCGACGGGGCGATGCTCTTCGTGCGGCTGAAGATCGACTGATCTAGCTCAAGGCCTGCCCGGCTTCGGCCGGGCGGGCCGGCGGCTGGTCCAGAAGCCGCAGCGCTTCATAGCCGACCAGGACCACGCCGAGCACGAGCATCAGCGCTCCGGCGATCAGCACCAGGCGCACGTGCCGGTGCAGGTGATAAAGCAACTCGCCGATCATCGACGGTCCCGCCGCATTCGGATCGTGCCAATCCGATCCGTTCCGGACAGTCTACTGCAAAACGCGGACCCGATGGAGTCTGTGCGAACCGCGTTCCGTCAGACGAGGCGGCTCTGCACCACGGCCGCGCCGATGAAGCTGGCGAACAGCGGATGCGGCGCGAATGGACGGCTCTTGAGCTCGGGGTGATACTGAACGCCGATGAACCAGGGGTGGTCCGGGCGTTCGACGGTTTCGGGCAGGACGCCGTCAGGCGAGAGACCGGCGAAGACCAGCCCGCCCTTCTGCTCGATCGCCTCGCGATAGTTGATGTTGACCTCGTAGCGGTGGCGGTGACGCTCGCTGATCGCGGTCGAGCCGTAGATCTCGGCGATCTTGGACCCGGCTGTCAGTGTCGAATCATAGGCGCCGAGACGCATGGTGCCGCCCAGGTCGCCGCCCTGCTGACGCAGCACGCGTTGATTGCCTTGGGTCCATTCGGTCATAAGGCCGACAACCGGCTCGGCGGTTGGGCCGAACTCGGTGGACGAGGCCTTGGGATAGCCGGCCAGGTTCCGCGCCGCCTCGATCACCGCCATCTGCATGCCGAAGCAGATGCCGAAATAGGGAATGTTGCGCTCACGGGCGAAGCGGGCCGCCTCGATCTTGCCTTCCGAGCCGCGCTCGCCGAAGCCGCCGGGCACCAGGACGGCGTGCGCACCCTGAAGACGCTCCTCGCAGGCTTCGGGATCGCCTTCGAAGGTGTCGGCCTCGACCCAATCGATGTTGACCTTGACGTTGTTCGCCACGCCCCCGTGATGCAGGGCCTCGATCAGCGATTTATAGGCATCCTTCAGGACGGTGTATTTGCCGACCACGGCGATGGTCACCTCGCCGTCGGGCTGCAGGCGGCGACGCGCGATCTCTTGCCAGCCGGTCAGATCCGGCTCGGGCGCGTCGTTTATGCCGAAGTGCGCCAGGACTTCGCGGTCCAGACCCTCGCGGTGATAGTCCAGCGGCACGGCATAGATGTCGGCGGAGTCCATTGCTTGAATGACGCCGCTTTCGCGCACGTTGCAGAACTGGCCGATCTTGCGCTTTTCCTCAGCCGGGATCGGCTGCTCGCAGCGGCACAGCAGGATGTCCGGCTGAATGCCGATGGAGCGCAGTTCCTTGACCGAGTGCTGGGTCGGCTTGGTCTTCATCTCGCCGGCCGTCTTGATGAACGGCAGCAGCGTCAGATGGACAAAGCAACTCTGGCCGCGCGGCAGGTCCTGCCCCAACTGGCGGATCGCCTCAAAGAAGGGCAGGCCCTCAATGTCGCCGACCGTGCCGCCGATCTCGACCAGCACGAAGTTGACGTCTTCGCCCGCGTCGGTCAGGGCGGGCGTCAGGCAGAAGGACTTGATCTGGTCGGTCACGTGCGGAATGACCTGCACGGTGGCGCCCAGATAGTCGCCGCGACGCTCTTTCTCCAGAATGGTCGAATAGATCCGGCCGGTCGTGATGTTGTCGGACTTGGCCGCCGATACGCCGGTGAACCGCTCATAGTGGCCCAGGTCCAGGTCGGTCTCGGCGCCGTCGTCGGTCACGAAGACCTCGCCGTGCTGATACGGGCTCATCGTGCCCGGATCGACATTCAGATAGGGGTCGAGCTTGCGCAGGCGGACCTTGTAGCCGCGCGCCTGCAAAAGAGCGCCGAGAGCGGCGGAGGCGAGGCCTTTTCCTAGCGAGGAAACCACGCCGCCGGTGATGAACACATAGCGAGCCATGGGGGGACACCTTACTCCATGATTCGCGGCTCGGTCATGCCGCCGTCGAATCGAACTGTTGATCAAAAGAAGAAAGCGCGCCCTGCGGCGCGCTTTCGGAAACTCGGGTCTCTGTCGGAGCCCTATTGGGCGGGCTGTTGAGCCGGCGCCGGAGCGGTGGAGGCCGACGGCAGGCTGGCTTCCAGATCATCCAGCGAGGGCGTCGCCGGTTTGGCCGGCGCAGCGGGCTGCTGCTGGGCGGGTTGCTGCGTCTGGGTCTGCGGCGTCGTGGCCAGCGAACCCACAGCGTCGGCGTCGATGCCGGACACCGAGGCGCGGTCCATATTGCCGACGACCGTCAGAATAATCGTCAGGGCGAACAGCGCGGCCGCCAGCCACCAGGTGGTGACGGTCAGAAGATTGCCTGCGCCGCGTGCGGTCATGAAGCCCGACGGACCGCCGCCCATGCCCAGGGCGCCGCCCTCGGACTTCTGAAGCAGGACGATGCCCGTCAGCGCGATGGCGACGATGATGATGGCGACGAGCAGGATGGTCTGGAGCATGGCGTCATTCATGTGGGCGCGGATCTGCGCCGATCAAGCGGCGGCCTCTATCATCGAAGCGCGCCCGGGGCAAACGTCACGTGGCGGCGTTGACGATCGGCATGAAGTCCTCGGCCTTCAAGGACGCGCCGCCGACCAGCGCGCCGCCGACTTCCGGCGTAGCCAGAATGTCGCGCGCATTGTCCGGTTTGACCGAACCGCCATACAGAATGGGCGCGGTGCGAGCGCCTTCTCCCAGCTTTGCGACGATGGCGGCGCGCACGGCGGCATGGACCTCGGCGATCTGATCCAGAGTGGGGGTCAGGCCCGTCCCGATGGCCCAAACGGGTTCATAGGCCACCGCGAAGTCGCGCTCGGCCAAGCTGGACGGCAGCGAGCCCGCGACCTGGCCCGACACCACGGCGATGGCGTCGCCCGCTTCCCGCTGCTGCAAGGTTTCACCGACGCACACGATGGGCTCCAGTCCGGCAGCGATGGCGGCCTCGACCTTGGCGGCGACGTCCGCATCGGTCTCGCCGAAAGCCGCGCGGCGTTCGGAATGCCCCAGGATCACAACAGTCGCGCCGGCGTCGACCAGCATTTCGGCCGAGACAGAGCCGGTAAAGGCGCCGGCGGGCTTCTCATGGCAGTCCTGACCGCCCACGGCCACGCCGCTGCCCGCCAGGGCGGACTGCATACGCTCGATCAGCGTCGCCGGCGGGCACAGCACCACACGGCATCCTTGCCCCGTCGTTCCGACGGCGTCCCTGATCGCCTCAGCCTGCGCCAAGGCGGCCGAGACGCCATTCATCTTCCAATTGCCGACGATCATCTTCACGGATTGTTTCATGGCCGCCTGTCTAGAAGGCGAAAACCGCCAAGCCAAGAGGCGCCGCCGCAATCCGGACACGAAGCCATCCTTGCAGCGGCGGCCCCGCCCCGACTATACGCGACGATTGACGCCAATATCGGCCAGTCCCGGGTTTTCGAATGCTCACCGCCTTCCGCGCCTTCTCTCGATCCAAATGGGCGGCCGCCCTGCTTGTCCTGATCGCGATCAGCTTCGTGATCGTCGGCGCGCGGATGGACGTCTTCTCCAACCTTGGACCGAAACACGTCATCGATGCGGGCGATCGCTCGATGAACGAGCTCGAGTTCCGCACCGCCTTCGATCAGGTGCGTGAACGGCTGCAGCAGCAGGTCGGCCGTCCCCTGACGAACCAGGAGCTGGTTGCGGAAAACATTCACGTCCGCTTCCTGACCGAGCAGACGCAGCAGCTGGGCTTCCTGAACTGGGCCTACAAGGCGGGCATCCGCCCGGGCAAGGAACTGATCGTCAAGCAGATCCGCCAGATCCCGGCCTTCTTCAACTCGGTCACCGGACAGTTCGACCAGCAGGCCTATGAGGCGGCTCTTGCGCAGCAGAACCTGACTCCCGCCATGCTGGAGCAGGACTTGCGAGACCAATACGCCACGGAGCATTTCGGCGCCGCCGTCTTCGCCGGCGCCCGCGTGCCGCGCATCTATGGCGCGCTGCTGGCCGGTTCCGCCTTCGAAAGCCGCGACGGTCGTTGGTTCGAGGTTACCCCCGCGATGGCCGGTCAGATCCCCGCCCCGACCGACGCCCAGTTGAACGCCTTCATCCAGGAGAACGCCGACCGCCTGCGCGCGCCCGAGTTCCGCATGGTGTCGGTGGTTCTGTTCACGCCTGAGGCTTCGGCCAATGCGCCGATCTCGGAAGACCGCATCCGCGAGCGCTTCGAGTTCAAGAAGGACACGCTGAGCAAGCCCGAGACGCGCTCCTTCGTCACCCTGACCGCGCCGAACCGCGAGACGGCCCAGAAGATCGCCGCCGCCCTGCGCGCGGGCCAATCGCCCGCCGACGTCGGCCGCGCCAACAATATCACCCCTGCCGCCTTTAACGAGACGCCCCGCTCGGCCATCGGCGACGCTGCGACCGCAGCCGCCGTCTTCGGCCTGCAAGCCAATCAGGTGTCCAACCCCGTTCAGGCCGGTGTCGGCTTCGCCGTCGCCAAGGTCACGGCCGTTCAGCCCGCCGCGCCCGCCACGCTGGACAGCGCTCGCGAGGAACTGATCCAGGAACTGCGCGCCGAGGACGTGAAGACCCAGACCTACGCCAAGGTCGAGAAATATGAAGCCGCCCGCACGGCCGGCAAGAACCTGGCTGACGCGGCGCGTGAGGCCGGCGGTCGCGTCGTCGATCTGCCGCCCTTCACCAAGGACGGCAAGCTGCCGAACGGTCAGGCGCTGAACGCTCCGCCGCAAATCTTCGAGACGGCCTGGAGCCTGACCAAGGGCGGCGAAAGCGACGTCATCGACGCCGGTCAGGGTCAGTATTTCGCCGTGCGCGTCAACGACATCCGCCCGTCGGCCCTGCCGACCCTGGCAGAGGTGCGTGAGCCCCTGGCCGCCCAATGGATCCAGCGGGAGACCATGCGTCGCCTGTCGGCCAAGGCCGAAGAGCTGACGACCCGCGTGCGCAATGGCGAGGACATCGCCGCGGTCGCCCGCTCGGTCAATGCGCCGCTGACCGTGCGCACCGGCGTCATCCGCAATCAGCAAACCCAGGAAGCCCTCGGTCAGGGCGTGCTTCAGGGCCTGTTCGGCCAGTCCAAGGGCCAGGCCTTCTCTCAGCCGGCATCGCAGACCGCCTATGTGGTCGGCCGCGTCGACAACGTCCGCGCCGCCAATCCGGCCGTGGCCGGTCCGCTGGCCGAGCAGGTCCGCCCGCGCCTGACCCAGGAGTTGGTGCAGGCGATGGTCGAATCGTCGGTCTCGGCGGGCGCTCAGCGCTCCAAGGCCAAGAACGACCCGGCCCAGGCGCTGTCGGCCCTGGGTCTGTCGGGTGGCGCAACGCCCGCCGCACCGGCGCAATGACCGACGACGCTTCGCGCGACATAACGCTCGACGCCTTCGCGGCCGGCCTTTCGGCCGGTCGGCCGCAGGTCCTGGTTCGCCGGATTATTGACGACCTGGAAACCCCGGTCTCGGCCTATCTGAAGCTGGGACGCGACCGGCCGTACGCCTGTCTGCTGGAATCGGTCGAGGGCGGTGCCGTCAAGGGACGCTATTCCATCCTGACGCTGGATCCCGATGTGGTCTGGCGTTGTCGATCCAACGCGGCTGAACTGTCGCGCGGCTCAGCCATAGGCGAAGGTCGGTTCACAGCCGAACACTTGCCAGCGCTGCAATCCCTGCGCGCGCTGATCGCGGCGTCAAAGTTCGATCTGCCGGCGGGACTGCCGCCGATGGCCGCGGGCCTGTTCGGCGTCTTCGGCTACGACATGGTGCGACTGCTTGAGCCGCTGGGCGCGCCAAACCCCGATCCGCTCGATCTGCCCGACGCCGTGCTGACACGGCCGTCGCTGGTGGCCATCTTCGATTCGGTCCGCCACGAGATCATTCTGGTGTCGGCCGCCTATCCAGACGCCGGAATCTCCCCGCAAGAGGCGTTCGACGCCGCGACGGCGCGGCTGGACGCGTTCGAGACGGCCTTGCGCGCCCCCCTGCCCGTCCGCGCCGCCCCGCAGCAAACGCCGGCTCCCGTCTTCACTTCGCCGGTGGACGAGCCGGCCTTCGGCGAGATGGTCGCCAGGGCCAAGGACTACATCGGCGCCGGCGACATTTTCCAGGTCGTCCTCAGCCACCGCTTTTCGGCGCCGTGGACGGACGATCCCTTCGCCTTCTATCGCTCGCTGCGTCGCCAGAACCCGTCGCCCTATCTGTTCTATCTGAACTTCGAAGGCTTCCAGCTCGCCGGCTCTAGCCCCGAGATCCTGGTTCGGCTGAAGGACGGCGAGGTTACGATTAGACCGCTGGCAGGCACCCGCATGCGCGGCGCGACGCCAGAAGCGGACAAGGCGCTGGAAGTCGAGCTGCTGGCTGATCCGAAGGAGCTTGCCGAGCACCTGATGCTGCTGGACCTGGGCCGCAACGATGTGGGGCGAGTCGCGGCGCCCGGCACGGTCGAGGTCACCGAGAGCTTCGTCGTCGAACGCTACAGCCAGGTCATGCACATCGTCTCCAACGTGCGGGGCAAGGCTGACCCCAGGCTGGATGCGGTGGACACGCTGCTGGCCGCTCTGCCAGCCGGGACACTGTCGGGCGCGCCCAAGGTGCGCGCGATGGAGATCATCGACGAACTGGAAAGCGAAAAGCGCGGCGTCGGATACGGCGGCGGCGTCGGCTATATTTCGGCTGGCGGCGAGGCGGACATCTGCATCACCCTGCGCACCGCCCTTTTCGCCGACGATCGGATCTTCGTTCAGGCCGGGGCCGGCGTCGTCGCCGACAGCGACCCTGCGTCCGAGTACGCCGAGACCCAGCACAAGGCGCGCGCGCCGATGCGGGCGGCGGAGGACGCCTGGCGCTTTCGGGCCGGCAATCGCTAGCGCGAAATCGTCACCGCCGGGTCGTTGAACTGCACGCCCGGCCCGATGATGACGACGCCCGCCATCAAAACCGCCGCAGTCGCCGCGAGGGCGGCTGCGCCAAGCGCGGCGACGGGGTTGGGCCTGGTTTCGACCACGACCAGCTTCGCCTTGGCGGCGGCGATCTTGACGGCGATGTCTTTTTCAGCGGCGAGTTTCACCCGCCCAGTCTTAGCCCCGTCGAGTTAAAATGCGCTTTAAGGCCGCGCCCGCTTGGCGCGGACGCGCGTCACGCCTAGAAGCCAAACCATGATCCTCGTCGTCGATAACTACGACAGCTTCACCTATAATCTCGTCCACTACCTCGCGGAGTTGGGCGCGCCGACGCATGTGGTGCGCAACGACGACCTGACGGTGGACGAGGCGTGGGCGCTGAACCCCGCCGCCGTTCTGCTGTCGCCCGGCCCTTGCGCGCCGGATCAGGCCGGCATCTGCCTGCCGTTGATCACGACCGCGCCAGAGTCGATGCCGATCCTGGGCGTATGTCTGGGGCATCAAGCCATCGGCCAGGCCTTCGGCGGCGACGTCATCCGCGCCAAGACCCTGATGCACGGCAAGACCTCGCCGATCCTTCATGAAGGCCAGAGCGTCTTCGCCGGCCTGCCCTCGCCCTTCACCGCCACACGCTATCACTCGCTGGCGGTAAAGCGCGAAACCCTGCCCGATTGCCTGAAGGTCACCGCCTGGACCGCCGACGGCGAGATCATGGGCCTGCAGCATCGCACCCGTCCGATCCACGGCGTGCAGTTCCACCCGGAATCCATCGCCACCGAGCACGGTCACGACATGCTGGCCAACTTCCTTGAGATCGCCGGCGTAAAGCGCCTCGCGGCCGCCTGACCATGGGCGACGGGTTCAAGCCGATCCTCGCCCGACTGGTCGAGGGCCATCCCCTGACGTCCCAGCAGGCGCACGACTTCTTCGCCGCCTGCCTGCGCGGCGAGCCGACCCCGTCGCAAGTCGCCGCCGCCGTCACCGCCATGCGGATGCGCGGCGAGACCGTGGACGAAATCGCCGCCTTCGCGGGCGCGATGCGTGAAGCCGCCCTGACGCTGGATCATCCCTATGAGGTGATCGACACCTGCGGCACCGGGGGCGACGGTCAGCACACCTACAATATCTCGACCGCCGCAGCCCTGGTTCTGGCCGGCGCCGGTCTGAAGGTCGCCAAGCATGGCAACCGCGCAATGTCATCGAAATCAGGCTCTTCCGACGTCTTGTCGATCCTAGGCGTGAACCTGATGGCGTCGCAGGCGCAGCAGAAGAAGGCGTTGGACGGGGCCGGTATCTGCTTCCTGTTCGCGCCCGCCTATCATGGGGCGATGCGTCACGTCGGGCCGGTGCGGGCCGAAATCGGTTTTCGCACCGTCTTCAACCTGTTGGGACCGCTTTCGAACCCGGCGTCTGCAAGGCGACAGGTTATGGGCGTCTATGATCCGCGCCTGCTGGAGCCGCTGGCCGAGGTGCTGGGCCGGCTCGGCGCCACCCGGGCTTGGACCGTTCACGGTCAAGGCCTGGACGAACTGGCGACTTCCGGACCCACGGACGTCGCCGAGTGGAAGGATGGCGCGGTTCGTCGCTTCCAGGTCACGCCCGAGGACGCCGGCCTGCCGCGCGCCTCTATCGCAGACATTCGCGGCGGCGACGCCGAGGAGAATGCCGTCGCCCTGCGCGCGCTTCTGGCCGGCGCGGCCGGACCCTACCGCGACATCGTGCTGCTGAACGCCGCCGCCGCCCTGGTTGTGTCAGACCGCGCGGCGGATCTGGCCGAGGGCGCCGCGCTCGCCGCGGCCGCTATCGACGACGGTCGAGCCGCCGAGGCGCTGGATCGCCTGGCCCTCATCACCTCCACGCCGCTGGAAAGCGAAGAGCCCGCATGACCGACGTTCTGGACCGTATCGCCGCCTACAAGCGCGAGGACGTCGCTGCCCGCAAGGCTGCGACCTCACAGGACGCGATCGAAGCCTTGGCCCGCAATGCGTCGGCTCCGCGCGGCTTTCGCGTCGCCTTGGAGCGGGTCGGAGAGGAAACCGGTCGTCCCGCCCTGATCGCCGAGATAAAGAAGGCCAGCCCGTCTAAGGGCCTGATCCGGCCCGATTTCGATCCACCGGCTCTGGCCCGCGCCTATGAGGCCGGCGGTGCGGCCTGTCTGTCGGTGCTGACCGATGCCCCCAGCTTCCAGGGCGACGACGCCTATCTGGGCCAGGCCCGCGAGGCCGTCGCCCTGCCCTGCCTGCGCAAGGATTTCTTGGTCGATCCTTGGCAGGTCGCCGAAAGCCGCGCCCTGGGCGCCGACTGCATCCTAATCATCTTGGCCATGGTCGATGACCGGTTGGCCGCCGAGCTGCTGTCGGAAGCCGAACGCTTTGGCATGGACGCGCTGATCGAGACGCACGACGAGGAAGAAATGGCGCGCGCTTGTGCGCTGGGCGGCGATCTGGTGGGGGTCAATAATCGCTCGCTGCGCACGTTCGAGGTCGATCTGGAAACCACGGAGCGGCTGTCGATGCTCAGCCCCGTGCGCGCTCTGCTGGTCGCCGAGAGCGGCATCTTCACGCCCGACGACGTGGCGCGCGTTTCGGCTGCCCATGCCCAGGCGATCCTGGTCGGCGAGAGCCTGATGCGCCAGGCCGATGTCGAGGTGGCGACCCGTCAGTTGCTGGCCGTTTGAGCCGAGACGCGGCGGCAAGCCTCGCCGTTAAGTTGACATTAGCAAGGAACACTTACAGAACATCGACAAATGTTCACGGCCCGTTCCGATTCGTCGGCGGGCGCATGAGGGCCTGGCGATGCTCACGCGCAAACAGCACGAACTGCTGATGTTCATCCACGAACGCATCCAGGAGACCGGCGTCTCCCCTTCGTTCGACGAGATGAAGGAGGCGCTCGATCTGGCCTCCAAGTCCGGCATTCACCGGCTGATCACGGCGCTGGAGGAACGAGGCTTCATTCGCCGTCTCGCTCACCGCGCTCGCGCTTTGGAAGTCACGAAACTGCCCGAACAGGCGACGGCCGGCGCGCCGCGCGGTCGCGCCGGGTTCAAGCCCGACGTCATCGAGGGCGGCGGCGGTGTCAGACCTGCGGCTCCGATGGCGGCCAACGACACCCGCGAACTGCCGCTGATGGGCAAGATCGCCGCCGGCACGCCGATCGACGCAATCGAGCATGAAACGGCGCGCTATCCGGTCCCGGAATCCATGCTGGGTTCGGGCGAGCACTATCTGTTGGAGATCGAGGGCGACTCCATGATCGAGGCGGGCATCCTGAACGGCGACATGGTGGTGATCAAATCGACCGACAACGCCGCCTCCGGAGAAATCGTGGTGGCTCTGGTGGAAGGCGAGCAGGCGACGCTGAAGCGCCTTCGCAAGAAGGGGGCCTCGATCGCGCTGGAACCCGCCAACCGCAACTACGAGACCAAGATCTACGGCTCGGATCAGGTCGCGGTCCAAGGCAAGCTGGTCGGCCTTATGCGCCGCTATCACTGACGTCCGGATCGGACTGACGCGCCCAGGGGCGGTCGCCGCGAACGTCGGCCGTCCACACCGCGCGCCATCGATTCGGCTCGCCCGAACGGACGCGCCACAACTCCACTGCCCCGCCTCGCGCAAAATCCACCCCGTCCAGGACAAGGCGATCCTGACAGGCGCTTGGAATTGAGGTGACGACAGCGCGGACGCTGACGACGGGCGCTGCGCGGCATAACGCCCCCATCTGATCTGAGCTCGGCGACTTCCGCCCCCACCAGATCGCCACGGGGCCAGCCTCACCGGTCTCCGGGCGACATGAAAAGCGGTCGCAGACCCAGCCCGTCTCCGACCGATCCATCATGGTCAGCCCCCGTCGCCGCGACCAGAGATCCACCGCAAACTCGCGCACGCCGGGCCGGACCACAACGGCCGCCTGATCACGGTGAAAGGCGGCGTTCGTCCCGCCATCGCCAATCCAGAGGTCCGGCGTCGGCGCACGCGGCCAGATCAGAACGGCGGCTGCGAACGGCAGTCCCAACCATCGCAGGCGGCCTTGCCACAGACAGACGAACAACACGCCCAGAAAGGCGATTGGCAGGACATAATTTGGCGCGCTGGCGACCGTTTTGACCGCGCCGGGCAATCCCGCCGTCCAGGTGCCGATCGCCAACATCAGGTCCACGCCCCATCCCGCAACCGCCAGGAACGGTCCCCCCAGCCCCAAAGGCTCAAGCGCTGCGCCCAAGGCAAGCGCCGGCATCAGGATGAAGTCCGCCACGGGCGACGTGCCGAGATTGGCCAGCAGTCCGTACATGGCGGTGCGGTTGAAATGCTGCATGGCGAACGGTCCCGTCGCCAATCCTGCGACGACGCTGGCCGCCACAGCCGCCGTCAACCAACCGCCTAGCCGTTGGACTGCCAGGATTGGCCAGGGCGCGGATATTTCGCGCGGGCGCTTCGGCCAGGCCTCAACCAGGGCGACCAAGGCCGCCGTCGCCGCGAACGACATCTGGAAACCCGGCGTGACGATGGCTTCAGGCTGTATGGCCAGAACGATGAAGGCCGCCACAGCCAGGCCATGCATCGTGACCGCCTGTCGATCCAGCAGGATGGCCAGAAAGGCGATGGAGGCGGTGATCGCCGCCCGCTCGGCCGGCGGCGGCGCGCCCGACACCACCAGATAGACTCCGACCGCCGTCAGCCCCGCCAATGCCGCGACCTTCTTGCCGTGAACCCGCAAGGCCAACCAAGGCCAGGCCGCCACGCCCAGCCGCACGGCGAAGAAGACGAAACCGCCGACGATGGCCATGTGCAGGCCCGACACCGACAAGATGTGCGCCAGACCGGAGTCCCGCATCACGTCCATGTCCTCCTGACTGATCCAGGTTTCATGGCTAGTCGTCATGGCGGCGGCGATCCCGCCGGTCCGTTCGCCGAGTCTTGCCTCGATCCGCTCGGCCAGTGCGAAACGGGCGCCGTTGACCGCCGTTTCAAGTCGAAGTCGCCACGGCGGCGTGGCAAGCTCGGCCCCACGCGTTTCACCCAAGGCGAACGCCACGCCTCCCATGCCTTGGAAGAAGGCGTTGCGGCCGAAGTCGTAGGCGCCGGGGCTGGCCGGCGCAGGCGGCGGATTCAGAATGGCGAACAAGCGGATCGCTTCGCCGGGCCGCGGCGGCTCGCCCCGCACCGTCGCCCGCAAGCGCACCGGCGTCTGTTCGGGCGTCAGTCCGCGAATCCAGACCGGCGCGATCACGACCCGCGCGCCTCGCTGCCCCGGGCTGTCGACATCAACGACCCAGGCTTCGATCACGGTCGGTTCGCTGAGGGCGGGCGCGATCGGTGCGGCGACGGCCTCGGTGCGCACCTTGGCCGCCGCCAGCCCGCCTGAAACGCAGGCCAGCACCAATAGCTGCCAGGTCAGTCGCCGCGACCAGCCGCGCCGGCGCGCCACCAGCCAAAGCCCAAAGGCCAAGGCGGCGCCCAGCAATAAGGGCCACAAGACCGGCTCGACTCGCAGGGCGAAATAGACGCCTCCACCCGCGCCGAATGCGACTGGCGCCCATAGCCGCCATCTCAGGGTCTGGGCGGCGACTTCGGCGTACAGCCAGGCGCGCAATCGCGCAGCAGGGGTGGGTTTTGCCGCATCGGGGCGTATAAGGGCCTCGCTTACGGACCCCTCCCCCATGACCTCACCTTCCTCGACTGTCGTCACCCGCTTCGCCCCCTCGCCGACAGGCTATCTGCATATCGGCGGGGCGAGAACCGCTTTGTTCAACTGGCTGTACGCCAAAAGACACGCTGGACGCTTCTTGATCCGGGTCGAGGACACCGACCGTGAACGCTCGACCGATGAGGCGGTCAAGGCCATTTTCGACGGCCTGAGCTGGCTGGAGCTATTCGCCGACGACGAGCCGGTGTTCCAGTTCAGCCGGGCCGACCGCCACCGCGAGGTGGTCGATCAACTGCTCGAAACCGGCCACGCCTACCGCGACTTCACCTCGGCCGAGGAGACCGGTCGTCTGCGCGATGAGGCCAAGGCCGAAAAGCGCACTTTCGAATCGCCCTGGCGCTACCGCGAGCCGACCGTGGACGACCTGGCGCTGCCGCACGTCGTGCGCTTCCGTCGGCCAAGGGCGACGACGGTCACGGTAGCCGACGAGGTCCAGGGCGACGTGAACTGGTCGACCGACGACCTGGACGATCTGGTGCTGCTGCGTTCGGACGGCGCGCCGACCTATAATCTCGCCGTCGTCGTGGACGACCACGACATGGGCGTGACCCACGTCATTCGCGGCGACGACCATCTGAACAACGCCGCGCGCCAAAGCCTGATCTACGATGCGCTGGGCTGGACGCGTCCGACCTTTGCCCACATCCCTCTGATCCACGGCCCGGACGGCGCCAAACTGTCGAAGCGTCACGGCGCCCAGGCAGTGCATGAATACGCTGAGATGGGCTACTTGCCCGAGGCCATGCGCAACTATCTGGCCCGCCTGGGCTGGGCGCACGGCGACGACGAACTGTTCAGCGACGCCCAGGCCATCGAATGGTTCGATCTCGCCGGCATCGGCAAGGCGCCGGCCCGCCTGGACTTCGACAAACTGGCCCACGTCAATTCGCACTGGCTGCGTCTCGCTGACGATGAACGGCTCGCCAAGCTGACGCTGGATGCGCATCTGCAAAAGGGCCACGCCCTGGCGGAGGCGGACGAAGCCCGGCTTCAGCGCGCCATGCCTTTCGTCAAGGATCGCGCCAAGACGATCCTCGACCTAGCCGACCAAACCGCCTTCGTACTGAAATCGCGCCCGCTGACCCTGGACGACAAGGCGAAGGCGCTGCTGTCCGGTGAGACTCTGGATCGCCTCGCCCGCCTGCGCGAGCGGCTATCCCTGTTCCAATCCTGGGACGTCTTCGCGCTGGAAGTCGAGCTCAAGGCCTTTGCGGAATCCGAGGGCGTTGGGTTTGGGAAAATCGGCCCGCCGATGCGCGCGGCGCTTACCGCAGGGTCAACATCACCTGATATTGCACGAACTTTGTCGGCTCTTGGGCGCGACGAAAGTCTCGGGCGCTTGGATGATGCGCTGCAACAGACTAAGTGATCACCCACAAACCAAAAAGCGGCCGACGCCTCCCCGCGCCTGGACGTGTGATGCAAAGGGGCATTCATGACTGAACAAGCCAAACCCGCCGGCTCGGCGACCCTGTCCTTCGAGGACAAGACGATCGAGTTGCCGGTCCTTTCGGGCTCCACCGGCCCGGACGTCATCGACATCCGCAAACTCTATGCGGGAACGGGCGCCTTCACCTTCGATCCCGGCTTCACCTCAACGGCGGCCTGTGAATCGGCGCTTACCTACATCGACGGCGACGCCGGCGTGCTGCTGCACCGCGGCTATCCGATCGACCAGCTGGCGTCGAAGTCGAACTTCGTCGAGGTCTGCCACCTGCTGCTGCACGGCGAACTGCCGACCGCCGCTCAGTACGAGAAGTTCGAGAACAGCATCACCACCCACACGATGCTGCACAGCCAGTTCGATCGCTTCTTCGAAGGCTTCCGCCGCGACGCCCACCCGATGGCGATCATGGTCGGCACCGTCGGCGCCCTGTCTGCCTTCTATCACGACAGCCTGGACATCCACGATCCGATCCAGCGCGACATTTCGGCCATTCGCCTGATCGCCAAGATGCCTACGATCGCGGCCCGCGCCTATAAATACCACATCGGCCAGCCGTTCGTGTCGCCGCGCAACGACCTGTCCTACGCCGAAAACTTCCTGCGCATGTGCTTCGCCGTTCCGGCCGAGGACTATCATGTCGATCCGGCCCTAGTTCGCGCCATGGACCGCATCTTCACCCTGCACGCCGACCACGAACAGAACGCCTCGACCTCGACCGTGCGTCTGGCCGGTTCGTCGGGCGCCAATCCGTTCGCCTGTATCGCCGCCGGCATCGCCTGCCTGTGGGGCCCGTCGCACGGCGGCGCCAACGAAGAGGCGCTGACGATGCTCAAGGAAATCGGCACACCGGACAAGATCCCGGAGTTCATCCAAGGCGTGAAGGACCGCAAGTACAAGCTGATGGGCTTCGGCCACCGCGTGTACAAGAACTACGACCCGCGCGCTAAGGTCATGCAGCAGTCGGCCTATGAAGTGCTGGCCGCCACCGGCCGCGAAAACGATCCGCTGTTCTTGGTCGCCAAGGAGTTGGAGAAGGTCGCCCTGTCGGACGAATACTTCACCTCGCGCAAGCTGTTCCCGAACGTCGACTTCTATTCGGGCATCACCCTGTCGGCGATGGGCTTCCCGACCACCATGTTCACCGTCCTGTTCGCCCTGGCCCGCACCGTGGGCTGGATCTCGCAGTGGCAGGAAATGATGGCCGATCCGTCGCAGAAGATCGGTCGCCCGCGTCAGCTCTACACGGGCCCGACCCAGCGCGATTACGTGCCGATCGAACAGCGCGGCTGATACGAAGCTGAGATGCAAAACGCCGGGGAGACATCCCCGGCGTTTTTCTTTGTCGTCAGACCAGCTTTAGATCCGCGAAACGGGCAGCCAGGTCATCCAGATCGCGGTGCATATGGGCCACGCCGATCGCAGCAGCGCCCAGAGCCACGTCGTCGCCCTCGACAGCCATGGAGAGGGCCAGGCTTTGGTCGATCGCACCCATGGGCTGGGCGGCCCTGCCGTCAGAAAGAGCCTTGAGTTGCTCCACCGCGCGCTCCGCGTCCTGCGACCAGGGATCCAGCCTGGCGCCGGCGCCCTCGGCCTGGAAACCGCGCCCCAAGATGACAATGTCGCTGCGCACGCGCCAGAAGGCGCGCACGAGCGCGGCTCGATCCGCCGTCTCACGTTGCGGGCCGGGCAGATCGATGACATTCTTGGCGGCCTGACCCAACGCATCCAGCCGCCGCTTCAGATCTGCATGACGGCGCGAGATCTCGGAGGCATCCTCCGGGGAGGCCTTTGACACCAAGGCCAACAGCACCGCCGCCTCGCCCGCCGCCTCGCGCGCCTGAAGCTTGAAGGACTGCCTGGCATGGCGCGGAAACAGGGCCAGGATCGCCAGAACCCCCACGCCGCTGCCGACCAGGATTTCCATCACCCGATCCAGCGCCAGAGACGCCGGCCCTTCCGCGCCCGTCCCGCCGGCGATGACGATGGTCGCCGTCACGGGCGCGACCTTCAGCCATGGCCGCCCGGTTGCAAAGAAGGCCAGCAGCCCCGCCGAGACGGCGATGCTCAGGGCCATGCTTTCCAGACCCGGCGGGCGAAGGAAGGCGAAGACCGCCCCCGCCAGCGCCCCGGTCGCCGTGCCGATGGCCCGGTCGCGCGCAACGGTCAGGACGCCGCCGCCGACGCTCGCCTGGATGACGACGATGGCGGAAATCACGCTCCAGTAAGGGTGCGGCAGGTTCAGCCAGGTCGCGAGATAGAGCGCGGCCATCGCGCCGACCGCCATCTGCAGCGCGGCGCGGACCTCGGCCGCACGTCGCGGACTGAGCGCCCGCGCCATCGTCAGCGCGCCGACTTGTTGGCGATGACCCTGAGCACGGCGTCGGCAGCCAGTTCGGACGGGTCCGATCCTCCGCGTCCCATCAGGTCCAATGCCGCCGTCTGGCGACGCGCCTGTTCGGCCGCCAAGGCCGGGTTGGCCAGCAGCCGCCCGACCGCCGCCGTCAGGATGGCCGGGGTCGCCTCGTGCTGGATGAACTCGGGCGCAATCCGGTCGTCAGCCGCGACATTGAACAGGGTGATGTGTTTGGCGGTCACGAACCGCTTCATCAGCTGATAGCTGAGCCCGTCGATCTTGTAGGCGATGACCATCGGCGCGCCCGCAAGCGCGAGCTCGGTAGACACCGTGCCGCTGGTGGCCAGGGCGACGGTCGCGGCGCGCATGGCGTCATACTTTTCGGCTTCGTCGACCAGGTGAACGCGGAAGGGCCAGGCGGCGACGCGGCCTGCAACATCGTGAGCCACCGTCCCCGCGGCGACGACGGCGACTTCTAGGCCGGGATTCGTGGTCTTCAGTTTTCTGACCGTCGCCTCATAAACGGGGACCATTCGGGTGATCTCGCTGGGCCGGCTGCCAGGCAGCACCAGGAGAAGCTGCGCATCGGCGGCGATCCCATGACGCGCGCGGAACGCTGTGCCGTCCGCAGCATCCACATTCACATGAAGCGCTGACGAACCGACCACGGTCGTAGGCAGGCCCTCGCGCTCGAACCAGGGCGCATCAAAGCCGTAGAGGGCAAGAAGATGGTCGACGGCGCCTGCCAAGGTCTTGGCCCGGCCCGGCCGCGAGGCCCAGACCTGAGGCCCGACGTATTTGATCAGCGGCAGGTCGGGGCGCGCGGCCCGGATCGCCTTGGCCACACGGATGGTGAAGCCCCAACTGTCGATCAGCACCACGGCGTCAGGCCTTTCCCGCTCGGCCAGCGCCGCCGTCTGCTCGACGCGCCGCTTGACCTTGCCATAGGCGCGCAAACCCTCGATCCAGCCCAGGATCGACAGTTCGGCGATATCGAAGGGGCTGATCACGCCTTCGGCCGCCATCTTAGGTCCGCCGACGCCGACAAAGGCCACATCGTCCCCCAACCGCACCTTCAACGCCTTGGCCAGACCGGCGCCCAGCGCATCCCCAGAAGCCTCCGCCGCCACGAGCATGATCTTCAGCGGGAGGCTCACCGGTCCTCGCCCCAGACGAACAGTCCCAGACGGTTCGCCGTCTCGACGATGGTCGCGCGATCGATCAGGATCAAACGTCCCGCCACGCCGCCGATGCCCGCCAGACCCGCCGCCGCCGCCTTTTCGACGGTGCGCGGTCCGATCACGGGCATATCGACGCGCAGATCCTGAATGGGCTTGGGCGCCTTTCCGAGCGCGCCCTTGGGGCTATCAACCGCTCCACGTAAATCGGCGGACAGGCCAGCGACGCGGGTCAGCATCGCGTCCGTGCCTTCCTGCGCCTCAACCGCAAGGACCAGGCCATCACAGACCACTGCGCCCTGACCGATATCCAGTTCGCCTGATTTTTCGGCGACATGCAGCGCCTTCTTCAGATCGTCTAGCTGCTCCTCGGTCGGCGAGACGGCGCCCAGCGCGCCTGCGCCAAGCGTGTCGCCGCCCAGAATGTCGTCGGCGCCCTCGACGGCGAAGCCTTCGGCCTCGAACACCGACAGGATCTTGCGCAGCAGGGCGTCATCCCCCTTGGAGGCGGCGGCGACGATGCCCGGCAACAGGGTCGCCCCCTTGAAGTCAGGTTTCAACGTCTTGAAATCTGGCCGATTAACGATGCCTGCCAGACACACGCTCGTGCAGCGTTCGGCCTTCAACGCCTTAAGGATCGCGCCGATCTGAGCCATGCCGAACTCGGCGCCGGGCCAGCGCGCCAGATGCTCGTCAGCAAACCCCGCCAGACGGATCACGAAAACCGGCCGTCCCAGCGCGTCGCAACGCGCCGCTACGGCCGCCGGCAGATCGCCGCCGCCTGCGATCAGACCCAGCTTTTCAGCCGCGCTCATTCCGCGTTCGGCAGGCACAGCGGACGACGCCCGCCGTCACGGATGAAGGCGATGATCTCCACGATCTCGGGCAGGTCGGCATAGCGTTCCGCCACGCCATCGATCCGACCGGCGAACTCGCCCTCGCCCTCGAACAGATCACGATAGGCCGCAAGCAGACGCCGCACCTGATCTTTGCCGTATCCCTTGCGCTTCAACCCGATCAAGTTCAGCCCACGTAGCCGCGCATGATTGCCCCAGGCCGAGCCATAGGGGATGACGTCGCGCGTCACCGCCGCCAAGCCCCCAATGATCGCGCCTTGCCCGACGCGACCATTCTGGTGCACCGCGCACAGGCCGCCTAGGAACACCTTGTCCCCGACCTGAGCATGACCGCCGAGAGTCGCGTTGTTGGCCATGACGACATTGTCGCCGACGACGCAGTCGTGACCGATATGGGCGCCGGTCATGAACAGATTGTTCGAACCCACGACCGTTACGCCCGTCCCCTGCGGCGTGCCCCGATTGAAGGTGCAGTGTTCGCGGATCAGGTTGTTCTCGCCGATCTCCAGCCGAACCGTCTCGCCCTTGTAGCCATTGTGCTGCGGGTCGCCGCCGATGACGGCGAAGGGATGGATGACCGTTCCGGCCCCGACCGTCGTGTCCTGCTGGACCACGACATGGCTGACCAGGCGCACACGGTCGCCCAGCACCACATTCGGTCCTACCGTGCACCAGGGGCCGACCTGCGCCCCCTCGCCCAGGGTCGCCGTCGCGTCGATCAGAGCCGTGGGATGAACGGTCATCAGGCCGCCGGCCCAGGCGCTGGAGCAGGCACAGTCACGACCATGGCCATGAACTCGGCTTCGGCCGCCAGCTTGCCGTCGATGAAGGTCTCGCCCCGGAACTTGTAGGCGTCGCCCCGCGCGCGGATCACCTTGACCTCCATACGGAGCTGGTCGCCGGGCCGCGCAGGCTTTCTGAAACGAACCCCGTCAATCGACATGAACATGATGACCTTGTCGGCCACGGCGACGTCCAGCGTCTTGGACATCAGCAGGGCGCCGGTCTGGGCCATGGCCTCGACGATCAGCACGCCGGGCATGACCGGATCGATCGGGAAGTGCCCCGGGAAGAAGGGCTCGTTGTGGGTGACGTTCTTGATGCCGACGATCGACGTAGCAGGCACGAAGTCTTCGGCCTTGTCCACCAGCAGGAAGGGATAACGGTGCGGCAGCCGCCGCATCACCTCGGCGTAATCGATCTTGCCCTCGACGGCAGTCGTGTCGCTCATCCCTATGATTCCTTTGGAGCCTTCTTTGACGAGGCCTGTTTGGCGAGCCAGACCGTCTCGCGCAAGAACTGTCGGATCGGACGCGCCGGATAACCCGACCAGGTCTCGCCAGCGGGAACATCGGCCAGCACACCGGCCCCGGCCGCGACGCGCGCGCCCTCGCCGATCGTGATGTGGTCTCCGATCCCCGCCTTGCCGCCGAAGATGACATTGTCGCCCACGGTCACCGAGCCCGAGATGCCGGTATTGGCGACCAGCAAGCAGTTGCGGCCGATGACGCAGTTGTGGCCGACCATGACCAGATTATCGATCTTGGTGTTCTCGCCGATGACCGTGTCATCATAGGCGCCGCGGTCGATGCAGGAGTTGGCGCCCACCGTCACGCCGTCCTGAAGGATGACGCGCCCCAGTTGGGGAATATCCATGACCCCCGCCGCTGTCCCCGTGGCGCCGAAGCCCGCTTCGCCGATCCGGGCGCCGGCATACAGCTTCACCCGGTCGCCGATCAGCGCGAAGGCCACGCTGACGTTGGCGCCGATCACGCAATCACGGCCGATCTGCACGCCAGGCGCGATGACGCTGTTGGCGCCAATGCGGGACCCTCGACCGATGCGGACGCCCTGCCCCAGGATCGCGCCAGGTTCGACCACGACGCTGTCGTCCTCGCCCGCCTCGTCACAGGTGATCGCTTTGTCCAGAAGTATGGGCCGATGCAGCGCCAACGACGCCTTGACCCAGGCGGCTTGAGGCGTGCGCGAGATGATGACGGCGGCGGACGACGGCGCAGCGTCCCTGGCCTCACCCGGCACGATGACGCAACCGGCCTGTGTCGTCGCCAGCGCGGCGGCGAACTTGCGGTCGCCCAAGAACGCGATCGCGCCCCCGTCCGCAGAGGACAAGGGCGCGACGGAGGCGATCATGCGATCCCCGCCCCGCTCGACCTCGCCGCCGATCTGCGCGGCCAGATCGGCGACGCTGAAGGGCGACAGGGTTTCGAAAAAGCGGGGATCGGGCATCGACGACTTAGTTGGCGGCGGCCGGTTGAGCCTGCGTCTGAGCCGGCACGGCCATACGGTTGAAGCTCAGGGTCGGCAGGGCCGTGTTCAGGCGCTGGATCGCCAGGTCAGTGACATCCATGGCCGGGTTCATCATGAAGACGCTCTCGCGGTCCAGCAGCAGGCCGCAGCCCTTCTCCTGATACAGGGCGGTCAGGATCGGCGAGACGGCCTCGGTGATGGCCTGGCGTTGCATGCCCAGGGTGTAGCGCAGCTCGTTTTCACGCGTGGCTTCCAGCTGTTGGGCCTCTTGCGCGCGCTGCTGCAGGGCCTGACGGCGCTGTTGCAGTTGGTCGGCCGGCAGGCTCGAGCCCGAGGCTTGCAGTTGCTGAGCGTCCGACTGGATGGACGTGGCGTAAGGCTGCAATTCGCCCTGAACTTCCTGAGCCAACTGTTGCATGCGGGCTTCGACGGCCTGACCGGCCGACGACTGGGCCAGCAGACGCGCGTTGTAATAGACGCAGACGCCGGGGATCACCGGGCCGGGGTTGGCCGGCGCGCCGGCCTGTTGCGCCGAAGCGGCGGTGGCGATGAGCGAAGCAGCGGCGGTCGCCGCGATGATCAGAGCTTTCATGGTGTTTCCTCGTGCGGTCGAAAAAGCCGCGATTAGAACTGAGTGGAGGTCGAGAAGCGGAAGGATTCCGTCTTGTCGTATTCTTCCTTGGACAGAACTTTGGAGATGTCGAAGCGGATCGGACCCATCGGCGACTTCCAGTGGATGCTGATGCCGGCCGATGCACGCAGCGACAGCTCATCGGCGATATTGGTATTCACCGTTCCGGTGGATGTCAGCTTGTAGCGGTCGTCCAGCACGCCCAGCGTACCGACATCGGCGAACAGCGAGGTCTTGATGCCGTATTGCTCCGGCAGATAGTTCGGCAGGGTGAGCTCAACCGTGCCGATGGCGTAGAAGTTGCCGCCCAAGGCATCGGTCGTATTCAGATCGCGTGGCCCCATACCGGCCGTCTCGAAGCCACGGAAGCTGTTTCCGCCCTTGAAGAAGCGGTCGTTGATGCGGATCGGATCGCCGTTCCAGCCGCTGACATAGCCGGTCGAGCCCTGAACACTGACGACCCAGGCTGGGGTGATGCCATAGTACCAGCTCGCATCGGCCTCGGTCTTCACATAGTTCACGTCGCCGCCCAGACCCGCAAGGTCCTGACGCAACGAACCAGCCCAGCCGCGCGTCGGACGGATCGGATCATTGGTGTAGTTGACCTGAAGCGTGTAGCCCGCCGACGAGTTGATGAAGCTGCCGATCTGATCGCAAAGCGCCGAAGATCCCTGCCCCACGCCCGAGCAGAAGCCCGTCGGCACGATGATCTCGTCGGACTTCAGGAAATAGCGCGTGCTTAGCAGCATATTTCCGTTCAGCGGGTAGGATAGACGCAGGCCCGCGCCGGTCGAGCGATAGTCGTACGACGAGTACTGGCTCAGGTCATAGCGCGAGTGGAACAGGTCGAAGCCGGCGCGCAGGTCACGGCCGAGGAACTTCGGCTCGGTGAAGCGGAAGTCGACCTGCTGGCGCAGCGAGCCCCACTCCAGACGGGCCACCACATTCTGGCCGCGCCCCCGGAAGTTCCGCTCCGAGATGCCGAGGTTGACCGTGAAAGAGTCGACGGAGCTGAAGCCCGCACCGACGGAAAGCTCTCCGGTGGGCTGTTCCTGAACGTTGACGTTGATGACCGAACGGTCTGGCGCGCTGCCGCGGGTTTCCTCGACCGTCACGTCCTTGAAGAAGCCCAGGGCGCGCAGGTTGTTGCGCGAGCGCTCCATAAGAGCGCGGTTGAAGGCGTCGCCTTCGGTCAGCAGCAGTTCGCGGCGAATGACCGGGTCGATCGTGCGGGTGTTGCCGACCACATTGATGCGATCGATATAGACGCGCTGGCCCTCGGACACGTTGAAGGTCACATCAACCGTGTCCGTCTCGGGATTGGCCTTATAGGTCGGATTGATCTCGACGAAGGCATAGCCTGCCGAACCCGCCGCGAACGTCAGGGCGTCGACCGCCTGCTCGATCTTGTCGCTTTCGTACAACTGTCCTTCCCGGATCGGCACCAGGGCCTTCAGGAAGTCGGCGTTCAGCCGGTCGTTCTGGGTGACGACCTTGATCTCACCGAAGTTGTACTTGTCGCCTTCGTTCAGCGTCAGCGTCAGCTGGAACGCCTGATCGTCCGGCTGCAGCTCGGCGACCGAGGACACCACGCGGAAATCGTAATAGCCGCGGTTAGTGTAGAACTTCCGCAGCTGCTCCTGATCGTATTCCAGGCGGTTAGGGTCGTAGTTGTCGTTATTGGAGAAGAACTTCCACCAGGTCGACTTCTCGGTGACCATCACGCCGCGCACGTCGCGATCCGAAAACGCCTCGTTGCCCAGCACGTTGATGGCGCTGATCCCGGTCTGCGGGCCTTCGTTGATCTCGAAGATCACATCGACGCGGTTCTGTTCCAGCTGGACCAGCTTCGGCGTCACAGTCGCAGAGATGCGGCCTTGCAGGCGATACAGTTCAACGATAGCGCCGACGTCTTCCTGAACCTTGGCGCGGGTATAGATGCCGCGCGGCGCCAAGGTCACTTCCTTGGTCAGCTTGTCCTTTGACAGCGCCTTGTTTCCCTCGAACACGACCTGGTTGATGATCGGGTTCTCGACGATCTGGACGATCAGATCGCCGTTCTGGATGCCCAGTTGCACATCGGCGAACAGGCCCGTCCGCGACAGGGTGCGCACCGCGACGTCCAGCACCGAGGCATCTACCGCGTCACCAGGACGGATCGGCAGATAGGAAAGGACCGTCGTCTGGTCGATCCGCTGCGCGCCCTGAACGATGATGCGGTTGATCGTGATCGTCTGCGGCGCAGCGATCTCGACACGCGGTTCGGCGGCGCTCGCCGCCGCCTGAGGCGTGGCGCTCTGAGCGGGGGTTTGGGCCGGCGTTCGAGCCGGCGCAGTAGGCGTCGTCGCCGGCGCGGTTTGGGCCAACGCGGGTGCGCCCAGTCCGGCGGCGACCGCCAGAGCCAGCAGGCTGGAGCGAGCGCTCAGTCGAACGGCGGCGCAAGAGGTCATGTCATTCATTCAGGAAACCGTCGGGGGCTGGCGTCGGCTCACGAGACGAGCCCGCCGAGGAATTGGAAGATATTGAGCTTCTGTAGGTCGTTCCACGTTGCGAACAACATAAATCCCGCCAAAAGCGCAAGGCCTGCACGATAGCCCATCTCCTGGAACCGCGCCGACACAGGCCGTTTCGCCACAGCCTCATAGCCGTAGAAAAGCAGATGTCCGCCGTCGAGGACCGGAATGGGAAGCAGATTTAGAAAGCCGATTCCGATCGAAAGTATGGCGGCCAAGGTTGTCAGCGTCAGGATCAGGTTGATCGCCATGGCGCCAGGCGCTGGATTGGCTTCGACCGCAGCCGTCGTCAGCGAGCCCGTCGCCTTGGCCATGCCCAACGGACCGCTGAACTGATCGCCCGACTCGCGGCCCGTCGCCAGGCGTCCGAGGTAGGTCAGGGTCGAGCCGATGACGTCGGCCGTTTGGCGCGCTCCCTCGGCGACAGCCTCGACCGGGCCATAGCGCACGTGGCGGACATCGCCGGCCGACGAGCCCAGCCCCAGGCCGATGCGGCCGACCTTGACCCGTCCGGCGATGGGGTCGTTCTCCTCGCGGCGTTCCGGCGTGGCGACCAGTTCAACAGGACGCCCGGCGCGCTCGACCGTGAAACGCACGGGATCGCCGGTCGAGAGCATGACGGTGCGGGTGACCGCGCTGCCGTCCTTGACGGCCTTGCCGTTCACCTCGGTGATCAGGTCGCCGACCCGGAAACCGGCGGCGGCGGCTGGCGATCCGGCTTGGACCTGAGCGACACGCGCGGGACGCAGGGACACGCCGACGGCCATGAAGACGACGGCGAAGATGGTGATGGCCAGGATGAAGTTCGCGATGGGCCCGGCCGCGACGATCAGGGCGCGCTGCCACACCGGCTTGAAGTGGAAGTAATCACGCTCGGCGCCCGGTCCACGCTCGGCGACCACGCGGCTGCGCAGTTCGTCCAGTCCGGCCCGGTCGGGCACGCTGGACGCATCCAGATCGCCCGAGAACTTCACATAGCCGCCGAGCGGCAGCCAACCGAGACGCCATTCGATGCCGTGACGATCGGTGCGGCTGGCCACGGCCTTGCCGAAGCCGACCGCGAACCGGTCCACCTTCACGCCAAAGGCGCGCGCGACGAGGAAGTGACCCAGTTCGTGGATGGTGACGATGAAGGTCAGCACCAGCAGGAACGAGGCGATGGAGATCAGGACCTGACCCAGGACGCCCAGCATTCGAAAATCGTCTCCCCTGGCCTGCTGTCAGGCCGCATTCGCAAGGCCGGCGATGACGCTCTCGGCCATTCGACGCGTCTCTGCATCGACCGAGAGGGCCGCGCCGCAGGCGTCTCCAGAACCGAAAGCCATCCCCGCTTTCGTCGCACGCTCAAGGGTTTCGGCGACGACTGCGGCAATATTGAGAAACGCCAGCTTGCGGTCAAGGAAGGCGAAGGCGGCGACCTCGTTGGCGGCATTGAACACGGCCGGCGTCGCGCCGCCCGCCTTCAGGGCCTGACGCGCCAGATCGAGGGCGGGAAAGCGCGTCAGATCGGGCGCTTCGAACGTCAGCCGACCCAGCGCAGCCAGATCCAACTTGGGCGCCGGCCACGCGATCCGGTCCGGCCAGGCCAAGGCGCAGGCGATCGGCGTGCGCATATCCGGCGGTCCCATCTGGGCCAGCGTCGAACCATCCACATATTCCACAAGGCTGTGGATGATCGATTCGGGATGCACCACGACGTCGATCCGATCCTGCGGCATATCAAACAGATAAGCCGCCTCGATCATTTCCAGGCCCTTGTTGGCCATCGTCGCGCTATCGACCGAAATCTTGGCGCCCATGCTCCAATTGGGATGGGCGACGGCCTGTTCCGGCGTGATGCCGACCATCTGCTCGCGCGGCGTCTGGCGAAACGGTCCGCCCGATGCGGTCAGGATCAGCTTGGCCACCCGCTCAGGCGCTTCGGCAGGAAACACCTGGAAGATGGCGGAGTGTTCGGAATCAACAGGGATCAAGCGCCCCCCTGCCCGCTTGACCCGTTCGATCAGGGCGGGGCCGCAGCAGACCAGGCTTTCCTTGTTGGCCAGCGCCAGGGTCGCGCCCGTTCCCGCCGCCGCCCAGGCGGACTTCAGACCCGCCGCTCCGACGATGGACGCCATGATCCAGTCGGCAGACCGCGTCGCCGCCTCAACGATGGCGGCGTCGCCGGCTGCGACAGCGACGTCCGTGCCGGACAAGGCGTCACGCAGTTCGTCCAATCGCGCTGGATCGGCGGTCACGGCCAGCTTGGGCCGCCAGCGTTTAGCCTGCTCGGCCAGTTTGGCGATATTGGCGCCGCCCGTCAGGACCTCGACCTCGAACGCGCCCGTGCCCGTCGCCTCGGCTTGAGCCATCAGGTCCAGCGTGGAAGCGCCGACCGATCCGGTCGCGCCAAGCACGGTGATGCGACGCCGGATCACGCCCCACGCTCCAGCATCAGGACGATCAGTCGGCCCGCCGCGACGACGACGACCGCGAACATCAAACCATCGACACGGTCCAGCAGGCCGCCGTGGCCGGGAATGGTGTTGCCCGCATCCTTGACCCCGAACCGTCGCTTCAGCGCCGATTCCCACAGGTCGCCCGCCATGGTCGCCAAGGCCGCGGCAAAGCCCAGCACAGCCCCCCAGACAACGCTCAAGGCCCCCATATTGACCCAGGCTGTCATGACGGCGCCCGCAACCGCGCCGGCCGCAACGCCGCCGATGAACCCGGACCAGGTCTTGTTTGGCGAGAAGCGCGGCCACAGCTTGGGGCCGCCAAAGGTGGATCCCGCCAGATAGGCCACGATGTCAGCCGACCAGGCGACGGCGAAGACCAGCACGGTCCAGTGCAGCCCGATCAAACTGTCGACGTCGCGCAGCCAGATCAGCAGGACCGAAGGCCAGCCGAGATAGAGCACGCCATAGGCGGCATCCAGCGCCTCCTGCCCTCGACTACGGGCATAGACTCCGGCCGCGACCGCGCCGAACACCAGCATGATGAAGGCGACGGACATGGCCCCGAAATGGGCGCTGATCACCGCCGCCACGACGCCGAAGCTGACCGCTCCGCCCATGACGCGGCGCGCATGGGGCGCACTCATCGCCGCCCATTCGAACGCCAGGACGACGCTGGCCGCGATCATCAGCGCCAGAAACCACACGCCGCCGCCCCACGTCGCAGCGACCGCGGCGGGCGCCAGCACGACGGCGGACGCAGCCCTGAGGGCGATATCCCGACCCTTGACCGCCATCAGGCTGTCGCGCGCTCAGGCGCGATCACGCGTCCGCCGAAACGGCGATCGCGCTGACCAAAGGCCGAGATCGCCTCAGCCAGCGCCTTGGGGCCATAGTCGGGCCACAGAATATCCTGGAAGACGAGCTCGGCGTAGGCAGCCTCCCACAACAGGAAGTTCGACAGTCGCTGCTCGCCCGACGTGCGCACGATCAGATCAAGCGGCGGCGAGCCCGCCGTGGCAAGCCCGGCTGTCAGGATCGCTTCGTTGAAAGGCTCGACCGTCTCGCCCGCCAGCACCCGCTCCATATGGCGACGCGCCGCGTCCACAAGATCCGCGCGACCGCCGTAGTTGAAGGCGACCTGCAACAGGAACCGGTCATTATGGGCGGTCTGGGCCTCGGCCCTTTCGATGATGGCGGCGATGTCGGCCGGCAGTCCTTCGCGTCGCCCCAGAATCTTCAGCCGGACGCCGGCCTTGGTCAGCCGGGCCAGATCGCTGGCGACGTAGGACCGCACCAGCCCCATCAGGTCCGACACCTCATCCTCGGGCCGGCTCCAGTTCTCGGTCGAGAAGCCGAACACCGTCAGGCAATCTATGCCCAGATCCGGCGCCGCCTGGATCGTGCGCTTCAGCGCCTGGACGCCCTCACGATGGCCCAGGGCCCGCGGCAGGCCACGCGCCTTCGCCCAGCGTCCATTGCCGTCCATGATGATGGCGACGTGGCGCGGGCCGTCCTGACCCTGCTTGTCTGGGCTTTGGCCTGAAGGCGCGGCGCGGTCTGCCGTCATCTGTCGTGCGATCCCTTCCGTACCCAGCCGTTTCGCCTCAGACCTGCATGATCTCTTGTTCCTTGGTCTTCAAGGTCTCGTCGATGCGCTTGATGGCCGCGTCGGTGTCCTTCTGGACCTCGGTCTCCATCTTCTTTTGCTCGTCCTGGCTGATCTCGCCGGCCTTCTCGGCCTTCTTCAGATCGTCGTTGGCGTCGCGGCGGACGTTGCGAACCGAGATTTTCTGCTGCTCGGCGTATTTGCCGGCCAGCTTGACCAGATCCTTGCGGCGTTCCTCGGTCAGGGGCGGGACCGGAATGCGTAGGGTCTGGCCGTCCACGATCGGGTTCAGGCCCAGGTTGGCGTTGCGGATCGCCTTTTCGACGGCGACCACCATGCCCTTGTCCCAGACGCTGACGCTGATCATGCGCGGCTCGGGCACGCTGATGGCGGCGACGGCGGTCAGGGGCGAGGCCGAGCCGTAGGCCTCGACCCGTACGGGCTCCAGCAGGCCGGCGTTGGCGCGACCGGTGCGCAGACCGCTGAACTCTTCCTTCAGTGCGGCGACGGAGCGATCCATGCGGTCGCGATAGGTCTTCAGTTCAGGCTTTGCCATGGTCTTGGTCTCTCTTGTCTTTCCTGGTCAGGCGAACGTTCAGGCGACGTCCTGAATGACCGTGAACGTGCCTTCGCCGGTCAGGGTCCGGCGCAGCGAATTGTCTTCCCGAATGGAGAAGACCACGATCGGTATGCCCGTGTCGCGCATCATGGCGATGGCCGAGGCGTCCATGACGCGCAGATCCTTGGCCAGCACATCCTGATAGGACAACGTCTCATACCGCGTCGCGTCAGGATCCTTCTTCGGGTCGGCGGTATAGACCCCGTCCACGCTGGTGCCCTTCAGCAGGGCGTCGCAACCCATTTCCGCCGCACGCAGCGCTGCGCCCGAGTCCGTGGTGAAGAACGGTGCGCCCACGCCGGCGGCGAAGATCACGACCCGGCCCTTTTCCAGGTGCCGCAGGGCGCGACGGCGGATGTAGGGTTCGGCGATGGCCGCCATCGGAATGGCGCTCTGCACGCGGGTCGAGACGCCGATCTTCTCCAGCGCCGACTGCATGGCCAGGGCGTTCATGATCGTCGCCAGCATGCCCATATAGTCGGCCTGGGCGCGCTCCATGCCGGCCGCCGCCTTCGACAGACCGCGGAAGATGTTGCCGCCGCCGATGACCAGGCAGATTTCCACGCCCTCGGCCGCTACGTCCGCGACGGCCTTGGCTACAGCATCGACCGTCTTCATATCGACGCCGAACGACTGGTCGCCCATCAGCACCTCGCCCGACACCTTCAGCAGGACGCGTTTGTAGCGGAAGGTCGAGGGGGCGTCGGGCATGCGGGAAGGTCCGTTTGACTGCGGCGCCATTGAATCAGGCGGCTTCTTATAGACGAAAGGCGCGCCGGCCATCAAAGCCGAACGCGCCCTTCTGATACAAAACCCTCACGAATGAGGGGAATGTTTTTTAGTTGCCGCCCATCATGGAGGCGACTTCCGACGCGAAGTCGGGGCCTTCGACCTTCTCGACGCCTTCACCCAGCGCCAGACGGACGAAGCCGGCCAGGTGCAGGTTGGAGGAGCCCAGTTCCTTGGCCGAGTTGGCGACCAGTTGTTCGATGGTCACGTCCGGATCCATGACGAACGGCTGCTTGGACAGCACCACGTCCTTCTGGAACTTGTTGATCTGACCTTCCACGATCTTGGCGATCATGGCTTCCGGGCGACCTTCTTCCTTGGCCTTTTCAGTCAGAACGGTGCGTTCCTTCTCGATGGCGGCGGGGTCCAGGTCGTCGGTGTTCAGCGACAGCGGCGCGGTGGCGGCGACGTGCATGGCGATCTTGCGGCCCAGTTCGCGAAGCGCGGTCTTGTCGCCCTCGCCTTCCAGCGCGACCAGCACGCCGATACGGCCGACGCCCGGCGAAACCGCATTGTGGACGTAGGTCGAGACGACGCCTTCCGACACCGACAGGCGGGCGGCGCGACGCAGTTGCATGTTTTCGCCGATGGTGGCGATCATGTTGGTCACTTCGTCCTGGACCGTCTTGCCGGCTTCCAGTTCGGCGCCGTGCAGGGCCTCGACAGAGTGGTGCTCCAGACCCAGTTGGGCGAACGACTTGGCGGCGTTCTGGAACAGCTCGTTGCGGGCGACGAAGTCGGTTTCGGCGTTGAACTCGATGGCGGCGGCGACTTCGCCCTTGCCGTCTTCCTTCGAGGCGACGGCGACCAGACCTTCGGCGGCGACGCGGTCGGCCTTCTTGGCGGCCTTGGACAGGCCCTTGGCGCGCAGCCAGTCGATCGCTGCTTCGATGTTGCCGTCGTTTTCGACCAGCGCCTTCTTGCAGTCCATCATGCCGACGCCCGAACGCTCGCGAAGCTCCTTCACGAGGGCGGCAGTGATCTCGGCCATGTTCTTCTCCTTGGGGGATTTCGTATGTGGGAACGGCCGGACTGATTTAGCCCGGCCGTGTGTCAGTTCGTCAGGCGGCGCTCAAGAACGCGAACGCCGCCCGGCGGGCGATCAGCCCTCGGCCTTCTCGGTTTCGGCAGCCGGCTCAGCAGCGGCTTCCAGTTCGGCGGCGGCGCCTTCCGTGCCGGCCGGCGCGGCTTCGGCTTCAGCCTTGGGGGCCGAGGCTTCACGCAGCATCGGCTCGACCGGAGCTTCCGAAGCGCCCAGGTCAATGCCCGAGGCCGAAGCGCCGGCGGCCAGACCGTCCAGGACGGCGTCGGCGATCAGGTCGCAGTAGGTCTGGATGGCGCGGGCGGCGTCGTCGTTGCCGGGGACCGGATAGGTGATGCCGTCCGGGTCCGAGTTGGTGTCCAGGATGGCGATGATCGGGATGTTCAGCTTGCGAGCTTCCTGGATCGCGATCGCTTCCTTGTTGGTGTCGATCACGAACATGATGTCCGGGATCGAACCCATGTCCTTGATGCCGCCCAGCGACAGCTCAAGCTTGTCCTTCTCGCGCTGCAGGTTCAGCAGCTCTTTCTTGACGCGGCCTTCGCCGCCGTTTTCCAGAATGCCTTCCAGCTCACGCAGACGAGCGATCGAGCCCGACACGGTGCGCCAGTTGGTCAGCGTGCCGCCGAGCCAACGGTTGTTCATGTAGTACTGGGCGCAGCGCTTGGCGGCTTCGGCGACCGGCTCTGCGGCTTGGCGCTTGGTGCCGACGAACAGAACGCGACCGCCCTTGGCGGCGACTTCGCGCACGGCCACCAGAGCCTGGTGGAACAGCGGCATCGTCTGCGACAGGTCGATGATGTGGATGTTCGAGCGCGAGCCGAAGATGTAGCGGTCCATCTTCGGGTTCCAGCGGTGCGTCTGGTGGCCGAAGTGGGCGCCTGCTTCAAGCAGGGTGCGCATCGAGAATTCAGGCAGAGCCATGATCGTTCAGTCCTTTTTCCGATCAAACGTGGCGCGGGGGATTAAAGGTCTGAAAGACCCTCGGAATGGTGCGGATCGGGATGTCTCCCCGAAGCGCGCCTCTCCCGCGTTGCGAAATGCGGGGGCCATGTAGGCCGGATGGGCCGCAATAGCAAGCGCAGCCCTGCAAATGCGGAAAAAGGCGGCCCTTTCGGGACCGCCTTTGGTCAGCAACGCGACGGCTGCTTTTACTTCATCGCGTCCAGCAGGGTCCGGGCGCGGTCGCGGTGTGCGGTGACGGGCGTCACCAGTTCGCGCGCAAGGGTGGCCAGAGCCGGCGCATCGGTGTTGTCGGCAAAGCCGTTCAGCAGCGTCAGCGTCTCGTTGTGGGCGGCAACCTGCTGGTCCAGATAGACCTTGTCGAAGTCATCCGGCGTCGCCGCGTTCAGATTGTCGATCAGGCCCTTGCGGCGTTCGTCCAACGTCGTGGGGATGGCGACGTTCGGCGCAGCGGTCGCCTGAGCGGCGGCCAGCTTCTCGCCGGCGGCGGTGTGATCCTTGGTGATCATGGCGGCCAAGGCCTTCACGTCCGCATTCTTGGACTTGGCGGCGGCGATCTTGGCGGCTTCCAGCTCGTACATGTTGCCGGTGCCCAGACCGGTGACGAAACCGTCGACGGTGTTGGCGCCCATGGTCATGGCCGAGGTCTGGCCCACGACGCCGGACGTGGCGTCCTGGGTGGCGTTGACCGCTTCGCCGGTGTTCTGGGCGGCGCTGTCGCCACCCTGGTTGCAGGCGGCGAGAAGGGCCAGCGAGGCGACGCTGGCGATGGCGAGATATTTCATTGGAACAGTCTCCCTATGGACTGACCAAACCCATCACGCGTCCGTGAGGTTCCGAAAAATCAAAAGCTTGACCATATCCGAGGGGGCTTAGGCGTCCTCCAGCATGACGACGCCCGGCGCTGACTTCAGCGCGCCGCGCAGGGCCCCGTCCAGGCGATAACGACCGGGAATCTTGACCTCCACCTCGCGCCCTTGATCGAGGCCTGCGATCATCAGCGACACCTCCCCGCCCTTGCCGATCGCGCCTGATCGCGCGCGTTCCAGCCGCGCCTTCAGCGCCTCGGCGTCTGCACTGCGGGCCGAGACATGGATGCGAAGGCCGATGTTGGCGTCGTCCAGCAGATTGTCCATTTGCGAGGCGTCGTCGCCGAAGAAGCGCACCTCCCCCTCAGACGACTTGGCGCGCACGCGCACCATGACCGAGGCGCCGGGCTCCAGCACCTCGCGGCATTTGCGCAGTTGTTCGGGCGGGAACAGGCATTCGAACTCGCCGGTCGGATCCGAGAAGGTCACGAAGGCGAACTTCTCGCCCGTCCGCGCGCTCGCCCGCTCCTGCTTGCGACGCACGACGCCCGCCATCTGGAACGCCTCGTGGCCGGACTCCGCCAGCGGAATCGCTTCGGCGACGAAGGTGACGCGCTTGCGCTTCAGGGCTGAGGTCATCTCGTCCAGCGGGTGGCCCGACAGATAGAAGCCGACCGCCGACAGTTCGTGATCCAGCCTCTCCGGCCCGACCCAGGGTTCGACGCTCTTCAGACGCGGCCGAGCGGCATGGGCCTGGTCGCCGCCAAACAATGACACCTGAGACGAGGCGCGTTCGGCCGCCACGCTCTGGCAATAGGCCATCAGAACGTCGGCCTGTTCCAGCAACTGCCGCCGGTTGGGGTGGATGCTGTCGAAGGCGCCGGCCTTGGCCAAACCTTCCAGCGCGCGCTTGTTGACGCTGCGCGGATCGATGCGCTCAAGGAAGTCGAAGATGTCGGCGAAGCGGCCGCCCGTCTCGCGCACCTCGATGACGTGTTTCATCGCCTCGAGACCCACGTTTCGGATCGCGCCCAGGGCGTAGAGCACCGCGCCCTTGTCGTCGTCCCAGGCCACGTCGAAGTCGGCCGATGAGCGATTGATGTCGGGCGCCAGGACCGGCACGTCGAACCGTTTGGCGTCCTGATAGAAGACCGCCAGCTTGTCGGTGTTCGACAAGTCCAGGCTCATGGAGGCCGCGAAGAACTCAACCGGCTGATTGGCCTTCAGCCACCCCGTCTGGAACGAGATCAGGGCGTAGGCGGCGGCGTGAGACTTGTTGAAGCCGTATCCGGCGAATTTGGCGACTAGGTCGAAGATGGAGCCGGACTGGGTCTCCGGCACGGCCTTCTCGGCGGCGCCCTTGACGAAGCGAAGGCGCTGGAAATCCATCTCCTCCTTCTTCTTCTTGCCCATGGCCCGACGGAGCAGGTCGGCCTCGCCTAGGCTGTAGCCCGCCAGGATCTGGGCGATCTTCATCACCTGTTCCTGGTAGATGATGACGCCGTAGGTCTCGGTCAGCACCTCTTTCAGGCTGGGGTGCAGGTAATCGACCTCGGCGCGCCCGAACTTACGGTCGATATAGGTGTCGATCATCTCCATCGGCCCCGGCCGATAAAGCGAAATCAGGGCGGTGATCTCTTCGATGGAGCCGCAACGCATCTTGCGCAGGGTGTCGCGCATGCCCTGGGATTCCAGCTGGAACACCCCGACCGTCTGGCCAGAGGCCATCAGCTCATAGGTGCGCGCATCATCCAGCGGCAGGCTGTTCCAGTCTTTCGCTGCGCCGCGCCGTTCGAGATAGCCGCGCGCCCGATCCAGCACCGTCAGCGTCTTCAGGCCCAGGAAGTCGAACTTCACCAGGCCCGCCGGCTCGACCCATTTCATGTTGAACTGGGACGCCGGAATGGTGGAGCGCGGATCCTGATACAGCGGCACCAGTTCGGTCAGCGGCCGGTCGCCGATGACGATGCCGGCGGCGTGGGTCGAGGCGTTGCGGTATAGCCCCTCCAGCTCCAGCGCGGTTTCCAGCAGGGTCTTCACCGCCGGCTCGGCGTCGCGCGCCTCCTTCAGGCGCGGCTCGATGTCGATGGCTTGGGCCAGGGTGACGGGCGCGGCCGGATTGTTCGGCACCATCTTGCAGAGCCGGTCGACCTGACCCAGCGGCATCTGCAGCACCCGACCCACGTCGCGCAACACGGCCCGCGCCTGCAAGGTGCCGAAGGTGATGATCTGGGCCACCCGGTCCTTGCCGTAGCGGTCCTGAACATAGTCGATCACCTCTTCGCGCCGCTCCTGGCAGAAGTCGATGTCGAAATCGGGCATGGAGACGCGTTCGGGGTTCAGGAACCGCTCGAACAGCAGGCCGAACCGCAGCGGGTCCAGATCGGTAATGGTCAGGGACCAGGCGACCAGCGAGCCGGCGCCGGAGCCCCGCCCCGGCCCCACGGGAATGCCGTGGGTCTTGGCCCATTTGATGAAGTCCGACACGATGAGGAAGTAGCCGGGGAAGCCCATCTGCTGGATGATCCCGACCTCCCATTCCAGGCGGGTCCAGTATTCCTCTTCGGGCACGGCCGGCGTGACCTCGGTCAGGCGGACCTTCAGCCCCTCGCGCGCCTGGTGGGCCAGTTCATCGGCCTCGGAGCGCCCGGCGCCGGTATCGAAGCGCGGCAGGATGGGCGCGTGCGTATTGACCAGGAAGGCGCAGCGCCGCGCGATGTCGATGGTGTTGTCGCAAGCCTCGGGCAGGTCGGCGAACAGCTCGCGCATGACGGCGGCGGGCTTGAACCAGTGTTCGCCGGTGATGCGGCGGCGATCCTCCTGGCCGGTGAAGGCGCCATCGGCGATGCACAGCAGGGCGTCGTGGGATTTGGCCTGCGCCGCCTTGGCGTAATAGACGTCGTTGGTGGCGACCAGCGGCACGTCGTTGGCGTAGGCCCATTCGACCAGCCCCGGCTCGGCGCGCTTTTCGTCCTCCAGCCCGTGGCGTTGCAGCTCGACGTAGAAGCGGTCGCCGAACGCCGCCTTCATCGCCGCCAGCGCAGCGGCGCCATCGGCCTTCTTGCCTTGGGCGAACAGCGGATCGACCGGGCCGTCCGGGCCTCCGGACAGCAGGATCAGGCCTTCGGAGCGGGCGACGACCTGCTCCCAGGCCACGCCCGGCTCGGCCATTTCTCCGGCGTCCAGATACGCGGATGACGACAGGGCGCACAGGTTCAGCCACCCGGCTGTATCTTGGGCCAGCAGAACCACGGTCGGCACCTTGGCCCAGCGCGCGTTGATCTGGCCGCCGATCCCGAAGACCGGCAGGGCGCAGGCCACGATCGGTTGAACACCTGCATCCTTCGCCGTCTGGCTGAACTCCAGCGCGCCGAACAGGTTAGCCCGGTCCGCCACCCCGACCGCCGGCATTACGGAGTCGGCCGCCAGCTTGCCGACCTTGGCCGCCTTGATCGCGCCTTCCAGCAGCGAATAGGCCGAGCGGACCCGCAGATGGACAAAACCCTGACTGTTCACCGGCTCGTTCACGCCTTCTTCGACCCTGGCCCGCTGAAGAGCCCTGCTCTACCCTGAGTCTCATATCGGGCGGCGCGCGGCCATCGCAAACCGGTCGCCCCACGGATCGGCTGTGGATCGCTGGCTTCGGACGGTCCTCGAAAAAACACCGTCTAAAGTGTCTAATTCGTCTGATCTCAGGCGGTGACGCTGATCGCCACGGTCCAGACCATCCAGACGAAACCGCCGCACGACGCCAGCGACAGCATATCCCTCATCAAACGCGGCATGACCTTGGCTCCGAGACATCCGTTATGTTCTGCTAATGTTCTATGTTGGCGTTTTGTTCCGGTCAAGTCGTTCTCGGTGAAACCGTTTACGCGTCGCCGTCGTAGTCATTGCAACAGGAGATGAGACCATGTCCCTTCGCACGACTGCCCTCGCCGCCGTTGCATCCTTGACCGTCGCTGCGCTGGCGATCGGAGCGCCCCTGGCCCGTCAGGCCGAGGCGCAGACGGCGTTTCAGACCGCGATCTTCGCCGGCGGCTGCTTCTGGTCGGAGGAGAAGGCCTTCGACGACGTGCAGGGGGTGCGCTCGGCCGTGTCCGGCTTCGTCGGCGGCCATACCGCCAACCCGACCTATGAGCAGGTGGTGCGCGGCGGCACGGGCCATATGGAGGCGGTGCAGGTGACCTTCGATCCGCGCGTCGTCAGCTATCGCACCTTGGTCGACCGCTATTGGCGCACCATCGACCCGACCGATCCGAACGGTCAGTTCTGCGACCAGGGGCCGTCCTATCGATCCGCCGTCTTTGCGACAGCGACCCAACGCGCGGACGCCGTCGCCTCGCGCGATGCGGCGATGCGGGTGTTGAGAAAGAGCTTCACGACGCCGGTTGTCGGCGCCCAGCGTTTCTGGCCCGCAGGCGAGGAGCACCAGAACTACGCCAAACGCCACGCCGCCAACTATCAGGCCTACCGGATCGGATGCCGCCGCCCCGAACGTCTGCGAGCGATCTGGGGCGACGCCGCCGTCAGCTGATCGATAGGCGTGGCTCAGTAGGCGTGGCTCTGGGCCTCGCGCTGTTCCAGATGACCGTCCTTCAGGGCGAAGACACGGTCCATATGGCCGGCCAACTCCATATTGTGGGTGGCGATCAGGGCGGCGACGCCTGTGGTCTTGGCTAGGTCGCGCAGGGATTCGAACACGGATTGGCTGGTGGTCGGATCCAGATTGCCGGTCGGCTCGTCGGCCAGCAGCAGGCGTGGGCCGTTGGCCAGCGCGCGACCGATGGCGACACGCTGCTGTTCGCCGCCCGACAGCTGAGCCGGCTGGTGCGTCAGGCGTTCGCCCAGCCCCAGGGCCGTCAGCGTGACCTCGGCGCGTTTGCGCGCCTCGTCCTGGGCCACCCCGGCGATCCGCATCGGCAGGGCGACATTGTCGCGCGCGTCGAACTCGGGCAGCAGGTGGTGGAACTGATAGACGAAGCCGATTCGGCCCAGGCGCAGGCGTGTGCGGGCGCGCTCGTCCAGATCGCCGACCTGTTCGCCGTCGATGGCGACCGTGCCGCTGGTGGGCTTCTCCAACAGGCCGGCGGCGTGCAGCAGCGACGACTTGCCAGAGCCCGACGGTCCGATCAGTCCGACCAGTTCGCCGGGATAAACGTCCAGATCCACGCCCTTCAGCACGGTCAGGCCGCCTTGGGCGGTGTCATAGGTGCGGGTCAGGCCGCGCACCGAAAGGATGGGAGCCTTACTCATAGCGAAGCGCCTCCACGGGATCGATGCGAGACGCGTTCCAGGACGGCGGCAGGCTGGCGATACAGCTCATCAACAGGGACCAGAAGGCCACCCAGGTCACGTCGACCGGATCGACCAGGGCCGGAATGGCGTCCAGCATATAGACGTCGGAATCGAACAGCTTGGTCTGCAGCACGAACTCCAGGAAATGCTGGATCGAACCAATGTTCCAGCAGAACAGCAGACCCAGGATCAGCCCCGCGATGGTGCCCGCAACCCCGATCATGGCGCCGGCCATGAAGAAGACGCGCAGGATCGCCGAGGGGCTAGCGCCGATAGTGCGCAGGATGGCGATGTCGCGGCCCTTGTTCTTCACCAGCATGACGATGCCGGAGATGATGTTCATGGCGGCGATGGCGACGACGAGGCCCAGGATGATGCTCATGGCCACGCGTTCGACCTTCAGCGCGCCGTAGAAGGCGGCGAGCCGCTCGCGCCAGTCGCTGACGACCGAGCCGGGACCGGCGGCGTCGCGGATGGCGGCGGTCAGGGCGCCGACCTGATCGGGATCATCGACCTTGATCTCGATCGCGTCCCAGACGCCTTCCTTGCCAAAGAAGAGCTGCTGCTGCTCCAGCGGCATGAAGATGAAGGCGCGGTCGTAATCGGCGGCGCCCGAGCGGAACAGGCCGCCGACGAAATAGGTCTTTTCGAGCCCGCCGAGGTTGCCGAAGGCGCTGTCGGCCCCGGTCGGCGAATACAGGGTCACAGGATCGCCGACGCGCAGGCCCATGGAGTTGGCCAAGGCCGCGCCGACCAGAATGCGGTCGCCGCCATAGGGCCCCTTGCCGAAGCTGGCGCGCTCCTGCGGGCTTAAGCTGTCGAAGACATACTGGGTCTTGGCCAGATCCTCAGGGCGGATGCCCTTGGCGATGGCGCCGGTCGTATAGCTGCCGACGCGGATCAGGCTTTGGGCCTCGTTCAGCGGACTGGCGCTGGCCACGCCCGGCACGGCCTGGATGCGCTTAAGGGCGGCTTCGCGATCCGGCGAGGTCAGGACCTGCCCCTGCACATACATATGGCCGTTGAACGCCAGCATGCGGCCCAGCAGTTCGCTGCGGAAGCCGGACATGATGCTCATCACGCTGATCAGCACGGCGACGGCCAGCATGATGCCGATGAAGCTGATTACAGCGATGGTGGCGACGCCGCCTTCCTTGCGCTTGGCGCGCAGGTAGCGCAGGGCCAGGCCGATCTCCCACGAGGAGAAGGCGCCGGACGGACGAGACGGCAGGCTCAAGCGGTCAGCCTTTCGATAGCTTCGGCGAGCGGCACGGAGACCTTCTCGCCAGTAGCGCGACGTTTCAGTTCGACCACGCCGTCCGCCAGCCCCTTGGGACCGATGGTCAGCTGCCACGGCACGCCGATCAGGTCAGCGGTGGCGAACTTGCCGCCGGGACGTTCGTCGGTGTCGTCGTAGAGGACGTCCTTGCCGAGCTTTTCAAGCTGGGCCACCGCGTCTTCGCAGGCGGCCGAGACGGCCTCGTCATTGGCGCGCAGATTAATCACGACCACGTCGAAAGGCGCGACCGCGTCGGGCCAGATGATGCCGCCGGCGTCGTGGCTCGCTTCGATGATGGCCCCCAGCAGGCGCGACACGCCGACGCCATAGCTGCCCATGTGGACCTCGGCGTCCTGACCGTCAGGCCCCGCGACCTTGGCCTTCATCGGGGCGGAATATTTGGTCCCGAAGTAGAAGATGTGGCCGACCTCGATGCCGCGCGCAGACAGGCGGTCGCCCTCGGCGGTCTTGGCCTCGAACTGCGAAGGATCGTGCATCTCTTCGGTGGCGGCGTAGAGGGCGGTGCGTTCGTCGAAGACGGCCTGGACGGCCTCCGCGCTGAAGTCGTCGCCGGGCGCGGGCATCTCGACCAGCTTGCGGTCGCAGAAGACCTCGCTCTCGCCGGTTTCGGCCAGGACGATGAACTCGTGGCTCAGATCGCCGCCGATGGGGCCGGTGTCGGCGCGCATCGGCACGGCCTTCAAGCCCATGCGGGCGAAGGTGTTCAGATAGGCGACGAACATGCGGTTGTAGGCGACGCGGGCCGCAGCCTCGTCCACGTCGAAGGAATAGGCGTCCTTCATCAGGAACTCGCGGCCGCGCATCACGCCAAAGCGCGGACGGCGCTCGTCACGGAACTTCCACTGGATGTGAAACAGGTTCAGCGGCAGCGACTTGTAGGACTTCACATAGGCCCGGAAGATGTCGGTGATCATCTCCTCGTTGGTCGGTCCGTACAGCAGCTCGCGCTCATGCCGGTCGGTGATCCGCAGCATCTCAGGGCCGTACGCGTCATAGCGGCCGCTCTCGCGCCACAGGTCGGCCAGTTGCAGCGTCGGCATCAGCAGTTCGACGGCACCGGCCCGTATCTGCTCTTCGCGCACGATCTGCTCGATCTTGCGCAGCACCTTCAGACCCAGCGGCAGCCAGGCGTAGATGCCGGCGGCCTCCTGCTTGATCATGCCGGCGCGCAGCATCAGCTGGTGCGAGACGATCTGGGCGTCCGAAGGAGCTTCCTTCAGCGTGGGCAGGAAAAAGCGCGACAGGCGCATGGTCGGGAATCCTAGGCGTAGAGACGGAACAAGGCTTTAGCCGCTCGGACGGGGCGAAAGCTAGGCCGATGCGTCGTTTAGACGGCCGGGCCGCTGGCGAAGTTCGGCAGGGGCAGCCAGCCCGTGAAGATCAGGACCATCACGAACGCCCAGACCAAGGCCGAGACCCAAGTGGTCGTCAGAAACTTCTTTTTCAGATTGGGCGTCTTGGGCGCGCCCCATTGTGAGCCGTCGGTCGGCGGCTCGTGCGTCTCGCTGGCCGTGCCCAGCGGCAGCACGGCGAACAGGACCGTCCACCAGGCGATGATGTAGATGCCGACCATGGTGAAGACGCCGATAGGCATGACGGACCTCTAGGGATGGGGCCGGCCGACGCCGTAGCGGGCCGCCAGATAGGGAGCGATGGCGTGATCCTGAAGGAAGCGCCGGCCGGTCGTTTCGCTGACCTCAGCCTCGGGCCAATCCAGTTCGCCGTCCAGGATCAGAATGGGGCAGCTCTGATGGGCCTCGCCGACCTGGTCGATGACCGGCTGGCGCGGGCGCGGATGGTCCAGATAGACGACGTCGAGCGCATCGCGAAGCTGAGGATAGAAGGCCAGGACACCCTCGATATAGGCCCCGGGCGGGCAGAACCACGGACCGCCCTGGTCGTCGTGCCAGTCGGGGTTCAGCAGGAAGAGTCGCTCGGTCATCGGCATGGATATATCCGAGTTGAGGTCGTCGGCGCGACCGCTATTCGCACGATGCGCCAAACCCCGGCGCCCGTAGCGCAAGAAGGATCGAAGAGCGCGCCTGCTGCGTGATCGCCCCGGCGCCTTGCAGCACGCAACCGACCGCCGTGTTCGAGTTAGGCGCCAGAAGGCCGTAGGTCAGGCCTTCCTGCGCCAGGCGAGCCTGGGCGCCCTTCAACGTCTCGACAGCCGTCGCGACGCGCGCCGGGTCATTGGTGATGCGGGTCATCTCGTGCAGCGCCTCGCCCGAACTGGGAAAGTCATAGGCGTTCGGATCGAACGACGCGATCTCGGCCGACAGTCGTTCGGGATGAATGTCGATGCCGAACTTGGCGTTCTGGCTGGCGGAGAAGGCGATGGCCGGCCCACTCTCAGGCACAACCAGAATATAAGCATGACGGGGAAACAGCAGATATTGCGCCATGAACTTGGTCACCGGCACCAGCGGCATCCCGTCCGGTCCTAGGGCATGGGCGCCGACATAGACGCCCGACGGCACGCTGCGCGCATCGATCCGGCCATTCAGCTTCAGGATGCGATCGACCATGACGTGGTCGAGCAGAAAGACGCCGTCCTCCGCCTCGCGCTCCAGATAGGCATGGATGGCGGCGGTGTCGGGCGCTGGTCCCAGATCGCGGCCATAGACGGTCGGAAAGGCAGTCGGCGACATCGGCTGGCCGTCGGGCGGGCTGAACCACAGCACTCGCAGCTCGTGAACCGTCCGCACCAGGGGATCTTCGCCCCGGAACGTCGACAGGCTGAGCACCAGATTGATGACGGCGAACAGGACGACGAAGCCGACCAGCCCCTGCCCCGAAATCACCACCCATCGCCGCCACCCACGCAGCGGATGACGGGCGTGCCGAATCCGCTCCAGCAGGCGGCGCGCACGGGCAGGCTTTTTCGACATGCGTTTCCCCGACCGTTCAGGCACACGACCAATGCGCCCGAACGGTCAAGGTTGCATCAGACGCGCAGGACGACCGTCTCGACGATGGGACGACGATCCCAGATCTGCTGGCTGGCCTTTTTCAGCACGCGGGCGACAGCCTGTTCGATGACCATTTCATCGTCCAGCGCATCGCCTTTCAGGCCCTTGACCACCTGTTCGACGCGCTCGGCCAGCTTGTCCAGCGCATCGCCGAGCGGCGTGGCGGTATCGCCGGGCAGGCCGACGCTGCGGATGTCGATGTCGCTGGCGATGCGACCGCGCTTGTCCAAAGCAAAGCTGACGATCAGCACGCCGTTGGTCGAGGCGTGACGACGCTCCTTCAGGGCCTCGCCTTGCTCGGTCACCAGCATGCCGCCGTCGACATAGAGGCGGCCGTTCGGCACCTCGTCGATGATCTTGGCTGGGCCAGGGGCCAGGCGGACCATGTCGCCGTTGCGCGGCGTCACCGTTTCCGGAACACCCATGTCCTTGGCCAGGTTGGCGTGTTCCAAGAGGAAGCGACGCACGCCGTGGGTCGGCACCGCAATCTGCGGCCGGGCCCATTCGTACATCTGCTTCAGCTCGTCACGGCAGGGGTGGCCGGAGACGTGGATGCCTGGGTGATCCTTCTCGGTGTAGAGTCGCACGCCGCGGTCCGCGAGCCGGTCCTGCAGATTGCCGATCGCCAGTTCGTTGCCGGGGATCTGGCGCGACGAGAAGATGCAGTGGTCGCCCAGACCCAATTTCACGACCGGATGGGTGCCGTCAGCGACGCGCGACAGGGCCGCCCTCGCCTCACCCTGGCTGCCGGTGCACAGATACAGGATCTGATCGGCGGGCCAGACGCGGGCCTCCTCGTCCGACAGGAAGGGCTTCACGTCCTTCAGCATGCCGACGTGTTTGGCCGCCGCCGTGATCCGGTGCATCGAACGACCGGCCAAAGCCACGCGACGCCCGCAGGCCTCGGCCGCACGGATCACGCTGTCCATACGGGCGACGTTGGAGGCGAAACAGCCGACCGCGACGCGCCCCTTCAGGCTGGCGATCAGTTTGGAGATGGCGACGGCGACATCGCCCTCGGACCCGGCGACGCCCGGCACGAAGACATTGGTCGAATCGCAGACCATGGCCAGCACGCCTTCGTCGCCCAGGGCGCGGATGACGGGGGCGTCGGTCTTGGTCCCGATCACCGGCTGGTCGTCGATCTTCCAGTCGCCGGTGTGGAACACCATGCCCAGCGGCGTATCGATGGCCAGGCCGCTGGGCTCGGCGATCGAGTGGGTCATGTTGACGAAGGTCACGCCGAACGTGCCGATGTCGACGGTCCCGCCCAGCGGCACCTCGATCAGTTCGACCTCATCCAGAATGCCACGCTCGCGCAGCTTGTCGCGGATCAGATAGGCGGTGAAGGGCGTGGCGTAGATCGGCGCCTTGATGCGCGGCCACAGCCAGCCCAGGGCGCCGATGTGATCCTCGTGCGCGTGGGTCAGCACGATGCCCTTGATGTTCTCACCCTCCAGGAAGGTGGGATCCGGCACGATCACATCCACGCCGGGCGTGGACAGGTCGCCGAAGGTGACGCCGACGTCGACGATCAGCCATTCACGGTTCGCCTCAGGGCCGAAGCCATAGGCGTTCAGGTTCATACCGACCTCGTCCGAGCCGCCCAGCGGCAGGAAAACGAGTTCGTCTTGGGTTTGCTTTTTCATTCAATCAGTCAAATGGGCGTTACGACGCCAGATTTCGAGGAGGCCGCGAATAGTCAGGTCGGGATCGAAGTGATCGATGCTGTGGGTCGCGCCTTCGAACAGGCTGGCGACCCCGCCGGTGCCGACGACGGTCATGGGCTTGCCCCACTCCGCCTTGATGCGCCCGACCAGGCCTTCGATCAACGAGATATAGCCCCAGAAAACGCCGGACTGCATGGCCTCGACCGTGCCCTTGCCGATGACGTTCTCGGGTTTCTGGATGGCGATGCGCGGCAACTTGGCGGCTGCTTCATGCAGCGCCTGAAGCGACAGATTGATGCCGGGCGCGATCAGACCGCCCTCGAAGGCGCCGTCGCCCGAGACGATGTCAAAGGTCGTCGCCGTGCCGCTGTCGATCAGCAGAAGGTCGCCGGGATACATCAGCGAGGCGCCCACAGCATTCACCAGACGGTCGGCGCCCGCCTCGCTGGGCTTGGCGATCCGCACCTCGATGCCCAGTTCGGCGTTCTCGCCGATGACCAGCGGTTCGATGTTCAGATAGCGCCGCGCCAGATTGCGCAGGTTGAAGATCGATTGGGGCACGACGCTGGAGATGATGCAGCCGCCGAGCGCATCGAACTTAAGCCCCTTCATCACCATCAGCTGGTTCAGCCAGACGGCGTATTCGTCGGCCGTGCGGCTGGCCTCGGTCGCAGCGCGCCACTGGGCGATCCAATCCGTGCCGTCGTGGACCGCGAACAGCGTATTGGTGTTGCCCTGCTCGATGGCCAGAAGCATCAGGCGGCTTTCCCGAAGAAGACATCGCCCGCGGAAATCAAACGTACCGAACCGTCGGCCAGACGCAGGCGCAGGGCGCCATCCGGCTCCACGCCCTCGGCCTGTCCCTCGATCGTCTCGTTATCTAGTCGCGCGACGCACGGTCCGTTGAGGCCCGTCAGGCGGCTGGTCCAGGCGTCGAGCACGGGCTCGAAGCCCATCGTCTGCCAGCGCCCCCACCAGACGGCGAAAGTCTCGGCCAGGATTTCGGCGGCGGCCTCGATCGGCGGGACATAGGCCAGGTCGGCGCGCAGACGTTCGGCAACCGAGGTCGCCCCCCGCTCGGTGCCCTCGGGCGCATGGGCCAGGTTCACGCCGATGCCGACCGCCAGCCAGAGGTCGCCGTTCGCATGCCGGCCGGATTCGACTAGGATGCCCGACACCTTGACCCCGTCCAGCAGGACGTCGTTGGGCCATTTTATCGAAACGAGCGCGGGCGAGACGAAGACGTCCAGCAGGTCCGCGACGGCCAGGGCGGCGATGAAGGTGGCTTGGGCCGCCTCCGCCGCCGACTTGGGCGTGGTGATCAGAAGGGTGGCGGCCAGATTGCCCTGATCGGTGTCCCACTTGCGACCCCGCCGACCGCGACCGGCAGTCTGGCGCCGTGCCACGATCCAGCGCGGTCCCGCCTCTCCGGCCTCGGCGAGGCGGCGCGCCTCGGCGTTGGTCGAGTCGATCTCGTCGAGGATGACCAGAGGGATGGGCGCCAACGCCCTACCCGTTCCCGAAGCCGGCGCTCGCAGCCTTGGTCAGCGGCTCCAGCCAAGTCAGACCGACGATCACCAGCGGGAAAGCGAAGGCGGCGCAGGCCCACCCGATCCACTTCGCCTCGACCGGCGCGGCGTCGGTGGCGATGTCATCCACCGGCGCATCGAACCACATCAGTTTGATGATGCGCAGATAATAGAAGGCGGCGACGACCGAGGCGACCAGACCGGCGGCCGCGACGGGCCACAGTCCTGCATCGGCGGCGGCGCCGAACACATAATATTTGCCCCAGAAGCCCGAGAACGGCGGCATGCCCAGGACCGATAGCGACAGGATGGTCAGGGCCACGGCGGTCAGAGGCCGATCCTTCTTCAGGCCGGCCAGATCGGCGATGCGGCGGATCGGACGGCCCGACTTGGACAGGCTGAGCAGGATAGCGAAGAAGCCCAACTGATCGATGACATAAAGCGTCATGAACATCAGCATGGCCTGCAGGCCCTCGTCCGTGCCCGCCGCAATGCCCAGCAGGGCGTAACCGATGTTGGCGATCGAGGAATAGGCCAGCAGGCGCTGGATGTCCTTTTGCGCCAGGCCGCCGAAGGTGCCGACGACGAAGCTGATCAGGGAGATGGCGATCAGGACCTGCGACCACTGAGCGTGGGCGTCGCCGAAACCGTTTTCCAGCGTGCGGGCGATCAGCACCATGGCCGCGACCTTGGGCGCCGTGGCGAACAGGGCCACGACCGGCGTCGGCGCGCCTTCATAGACGTCCGGAGTCCACATGTGGAACGGCGCAGCCGAAACCTTGAACGCCAGGCCGCAGATCAGGAAGACCAGGCCGAAGACCAGGCCCGGGCCGGGATTGTCGGCGGCGACGGCGGCGATGTCCTCGAACCGCATCGAGCCGGCGAAGCCGTAGATCAGGCTGGCGCCATACAGCAGCAGGCCCGACGACAGCGCGCCCAGGACGAAATACTTCAGGCCCGCTTCCGACGCCTTGACGTCGTTGCGGTGGAAGGCGGCCAGAACATACAGGGCCAGCGAGTGCAGCTCGATCCCGACGTACATGGAGATCAGGTCGCCCGAGGACGCCATCATCCCCATGCCGGCCGAGGCCAGCACGATGAGGACCGGATATTCGAACTTGGCGATGCGCGTGCGCTTCATCCAGCCGTCGCCCAGCACGACCGCCACGGCGGCCGACAGATAGATCAGGCTCTTGGCATAGATGGCCAGAGGATCGGCGACATAGGCGCCGTTGAAGGCGACGCCCCACGGTCCGACGATCGAGATGACCGATGCGGCGATCAGCAGCAGGACCGACAGGATCGAGACCAGACGGGCGCTCTTGTCGCCGATGAAGGCGCCGACCATCAGCAGGACCAGGGCGCCGACCGCGAGGGTGACTTCCGAGGCGGCGAGATGCAGGGCGGAGGATAGATCAGGCATCTGTAAGTCTCACCCGCCGATCGCGGCGCGATACGCGCTGGTCAGGGCCTCGACGGCAGGCCCGGTGTAATCGAGGACAGAGGCCGGATGGACCCCCAGCCAGATGGTGCCGACGATCAGGGGCACGAACAGCAGCAGTTCGCGCTTGTCGATGTCGGTAATGGTCTCAAGCTTCGGATTGGTGATCTCGCCGAACATGACCGCGCGGTACAGGGTCAGGGCATAGACCGCCGAGAAGATGACGCCCGAGGCTGCAACCAGCGCCGCCCAGGTCGAGGCGTTGTAGGCGCCCGTCATGGTCAGAACTTCGCCGATGAAGCCCGAGGTGCCCGGCAGACCGACGTTGGCCATGGTGAACATCAGGAAGATGGCGGCGTACCAAGGCATCTTGGAGGTCAGGCCGCCGTAGAAGGCGATCTCGCGAGTGTGCATCCGGTCGTAAACGACGCCGACGCACAGGAACAAGGCGCCCGAGATCAGGCCGTGGCTGATCATCTGGAAGATGGCGCCCTGCATGCCGATGTCGTTGCCGGCGAAAATGCCCAGGGTCACAAAGCCCATGTGGGCCACGGACGAATAGGCGATCAGCTTCTTGATGTCCGTCTGACGCCAGGCGACCAGCGACGTATAGACGATGGCGATCACCGACAAGGTGAATACCAGCGGCCGGAACATCTCCGACGCCATCGGGAACATCGGCACGTTGAACAGGATGAAGCCGTAGCCGCCCAGCTTCAGCAGAATGCCCGCCAGGATGACCGAACCCGCCGTCGGCGCCTGAACGTGGGCGTCGGGCAGCCAGGTGTGGACCGGCCACATCGGCATCTTGACCGCGAACGAGGCGAAGAAGGCCAGCCACAGGATCGGCTGGACGGCGGGATCGAAGGCGAAACGCTTCAGCTCAGGAATGCTGGTGGTGCCTGCTTCATGCGCCATCCACAGCATGGCCAGCAGCATCAGAACGGACCCCAGCAGGGTGTAGAGGAAGAATTTGTAGGCGGCGTAGATGCGGTTCTGACCGCCCCAGATGCCGATGATCAGGAACATAGGCACCAGGGTGCCTTCGAAGAAGATGTAGAAGAGGAACAAGTCCAGCGAGGTGAACACCCCGATGACCAGCGTCTCTAGCACCAGGAAGGCGATCATATATTCGACGACGCGCGTTTCGACCGACTTCCAGCTGGCCAGGATGCAGATCGGCATCAGGAAGGCCGTCAGGAGCACGAACAGGATCGAGATCCCGTCGACGCCCAGGTGATAGCTGGCGCCCGCGAACCAGGGGACCAACTCCACGAACTGATAGCTGGTGTTGGCCGGATCGAAGCCGGCGACCAGCACGACCGACACCGCCAGGGTCACCAGGGTGGTGATCAGCGCGATCCAGCGCGCGGCCGGCGCGGCCGCATCGGCCGACTTGGACGTCAGCCGGGCGGCGAAGATCGCCAGGGCCCCGACCAGGGGCAGGAATGTAACGAGGCTCAGGATGTAGGGCACGAGATCAGGCTCCCCACGCGAGGATGGCGAAGGTGAGCAGACCAGCCACCCCGAGCAGCATCACGAAGGCGTAGTGATAGACATAGCCGGACTGGATCTTGCCCAGTCGAGCGGCGGATTTCAGCGACACCCAGGCGGCGCCGTTCGGGCCCAGACCGTCGATGATCTTCACGTCGCAGATCTTCCAGAAGAAGTTCCCGATGGCGCGGAAGCCGCGCACGAAGACGAAGTCGTACAGCTCGTCGAAATACCACTTGTTGTAGAGGAAGCGGTAGATGACGCCGTTCCGCTCGGCCATGCGACGGCCCATGCCCTCGCGAGCGACGTAGATCCAGTAGGCGAAGGCGGTGCCGATCAGCGTCAGGATCAGCGGCGACCATTTCACCCAGGTCGGGACGTCGTGGCTTTCGTGCAGAACGTGGTTGTTCGCGCCAGTGAAGATCGCGCCGCGCCAGAACTCGCCCTCGTGGTGGCCGATGAAGTGCGGCGCGAAGACGAAGCCGGCGGCGACGGCACCGACCGACAGCAGGATCAGCGGGATCAGCATGACCAGCGGGCTCTCATGCGGCTTCAGCGGGCCATGATGACCATGGTCGTCATGCGCATGATCGTCGTGATGATCGCCGACCGGCTCGGAATGGGTTTCCAGCTGGGCGTGCGAGGCGTGGTCGTCAGCATGATGCGCGTCGCCCTCTTCCTTCCACACCGGCTTGTTGTGGAAGGTCATGAAGACTAGGCGCCACGAATAGTAGGCCGTCAGACCGGCGGCGATGATGCCGACGAAGAAGGCGAACAGACCGATGGCCGAGTGACCCGAGGCCGCCGAGGCATAGGCGCTCTCGATGATCGAATCCTTGGAGTAGAAGCCGGCGAAGCCGCCGACGCCGGGGATCCCCAGGCCGGTGATGGCGATGGTGCCGATGGTCATCACCGCATAGGTGACCGGCAGCAGCTTCCACAGCCCGCCCATCTTCCGCATGTCCTGCTCGTGGTGCATGCCGTGGATCACCGAGCCGGCGCCCAGGAACAGCAGGGCCTTGAAGAAGGCGTGCGTGAACAGATGGAACATGGCCGCCTGATAGGCGCCGACACCGGCCGCGAAGAACATATAGCCCAGCTGCGAACAGGTCGAATAGGCGATGACGCGCTTGATGTCGTTCTGGGTCAGGCCGACCGTGGCGGCGAACAGGGCCGTGATGGCGCCGATAATGGCGATGATCTGCGACGCGCCCGGCGCATATTCATAAATCGGGCTCAGCAGGCAGACCATATAGACGCCGGCGGTGACCATGGTCGCGGCGTGGATGAGCGCCGACACCGGGGTCGGGCCTTCCATCGCGTCCGGCAACCAGGTGTGCAGGAAGAACTGGGCCGACTTGCCCATGGCGCCGATGAACAGCAGGAAGCCGGCCAGATCCAGCGCGGACCACTGAACGCCCAGGAACTCCCAAGTCGTGCCGGCCTTGGTGGCGATCAGCGGGAACAGTTCGGCGAAGTTGATGGTGCCGTACATCCAGAAGATCGTCATGATCCCCAGCACGAAACCGAAGTCGCCGACGCGGTTGACGACGAAGGCCTTGATCGCGGCGGCGCTGGCCGTCGGCTTCTTGAACCAGAAGCCGATCAGCAGATAGGACGCCAGGCCCACGCCTTCCCAGCCGAAGAAGATCTGCATGAAGTCGGCCGCCGTCACCAGCGCCAGCATCATGAAGGTGAACAGCGACAGATAGGCGAAGAAGCGCGGCCGGCTGTCATCCTCGGCCATGTAGCCCCAGGAATACAGGTGAACGAGCGAGGATACGCTGGTGACCACGATCAGCATGGTCGCCGACAGGGCGTCGATGCGGATCGACCAGGCCGACTGGAAGTCGCCGACATTGATGAAGGGCGCCAGGCGGATGGTGAAGGGCTCCAGATGGCCCCAGGTCCATTGGCCGAACACCGTCCAGGCGACGGCGCAAGAGAAGAACAGCAGGCCGGTCGTGACGGCCTGCGACGGGATGTTGCCGATCCGGCGTCCGAAGAAGCCGGCGATCGCCGCGCCCAGCAGCGGGGCGAAGATCCCGAGAATGACGAGGGTATGGAAGGTCACGCTCAGCCCTTCATCACGGAGGCGTCGTCCACGGCGATGTCGCCGCGGTTACGGAAGAAGGTCACCAGGATCGCCAGGCCGACGGCGGCCTCGGCCGCGGCGACGGTCAGGACGAACATCGCCATGATCTGCCCGCTGATCTCGTTCAGATAGGCCGAGAAGGCGACGAAGTTGATGTTCACCGCCAGCAGGATCAGCTCGATCGACATCAGGATGATGATGACGTTCTTGCGGTTCACGAAGATGCCGAACACCCCGATGGTGAACAGGATGGCAGCGACCGTCAGATAGTGGGTCAGACCGATCATCAGAGAAGCTCCTCGGCGCTGACGCCTTCGCCCGTGGCGGCGGACTTGATCTCGACCGACTTGCGACGGTCACGGTTCACCTGGTCGCCGGGGTTCTGGCGTTTGATGTGCGGCTTGTGGCGCAGGGTCAGTGTGATGGCGCCGATCATCGCGATCAGCAGCACGATCCCGGCCGCCTGGAAGAAGTAGACATAGTCTGTGTAGAGGACGCGGCCGATGGCCTCGACGTTCGTCACGCTGGCGTCCGGCGCGCCCGGCGCCGGCAGGCCTGCAGCGGCGCCGCCCTGAACCACGGCGACCGAGACGATGATCATCTCGACCAGCAGCACGGCGGCGATGATGGCCCCCAGCGGCAGATAGCGCGCGTAGCCTTCGCGCAGCTTCAGGAAGTCCACGTCCAGCATCATGACGACGAACAGGAACAGCACCGCGACCGCGCCCACATAGACGACGACCAGCAGCATCGCCAGGAACTCGGCGCCCAGCAGGACGAACAGACCGGCTGACGAGAAGAAGGCCAGGATCAACCACAGCACGCTGTGCACCGGGTTGCGCGCGGTCACGACCAGAAGGCCGGAAACCGTGGCGACCGCCGCCAGCAGATAGAAGGCTATGCCTTGCAGCATGTCGGGACGAAGCCCCTTTCGTATCGGCCGCGACCCCGTTCAGGAATCGCCGACCCGTTTAGCGAGATGCGCCTTAGCGGTAAGGCGCGTCGAGTTCCAGATTCTTGGCGATCTGCCGTTCCCAGCGGTCGCCGTTATCGAGCAGGCGTTGCTTGTCGTAGAGCAGCTCTTCGCGCGTCTCGACGGCGAACTCCGAGTTCGGTCCTTCCACGATGGCGTCCACCGGGCAGGCCTCCTGGCACAGGCCGCAGTAAATGCATTTGACCATGTCGATGTCATAGCGCGTCGTGCGGCGGCTGCCGTCGGCGCGCGGCTCGGCCTCGATGGTGATTGCCTGGGCGGGGCAGATGGCCTCGCAGAGCTTGCAGGCGATGCAGCGTTCCTCGCCGTTCGCATAGCGACGCAGCGCATGCTCGCCGCGGAAGCGCGGCGACTGCGGATTGCGCTCGAACGGATAGTTCACCGTCATCTTGGGACGGGCCATATATTTCAGCGACAGACCGATGGCGCCGATGACGTCCAGCATCATCGCGCCCTTGGTCGCCTGGACGATACGGGTGAACATCAGGGCTTATCCTTGGGGGCGGGCGTCGTCTGGGGTGCGGTCTGGCTGGCGCGCCAGTCCTGTTCGATGCGGTCCTGGCGTTGCTGCCATTGATAGCTCGACTCGGGCATGCGCGACGCGTCGGGCGCGCAGGCGGCGGTCATCGTTACAAGACCGAGGCCGATGATGAGGCCGCGCATCACGACCCCACCACGAAGACGCGCCAGGCCGACACGATCACGACCGCGACCAGCGACGTCGGCAGGAAGATTTTCCAGCCCAGGCGCATCAGCTGGTCATAGCGATAGCGCGGCACGAAGGCCTTCACCATCGAGATCATGATGAACCAGAAGACCGTCTTGGCCATGAAGGTCAGCAGATAGATCGTATAGGCAATCCAGGCCGGCAGCCCATCCATCCAGGCCTGCGGCACGCCAGGGTTCCAGCCGCCGAAGAACAGCAGGCTGATCATCGCCGACATGAAGACGATGTTGACGTACTCGCCCATCATGAACAGCAGATACGGTGTCGAGCTGTATTCGACCTGATAACCGGCGACCAGTTCGGACTCGGCCTCGGGCAGGTCGAACGGCGGGCGGTTGGTCTCGGCCAGGGCCGAGATGAAGAAGATGATCGACATCGGGAACAGGATCACGACCAGCGGCCAGGTATCGGCGCCGCCGCCGAAGCCGTACCAGTTCCAGAACATGCCCTTTTGGCTGTCGACGATGGCCGACAGGTTCATGGTGCCGGCCAGCAGGATCACATTGATGATGATCAGGCCCAGCGAGACTTCATAGGACACCATCTGCGCCGCCGAACGCAGCGAGCCCAGGAACGGATACTTCGAGTTCGAAGCCCAGCCGCCCATGATGATGCCGTAAACGCCCAGCGACGACACGGCGAAGATGTACAGGATGCCGACGTTCAGGTCCGACACGACCCAACCGGGCGCGAACGGAATGACCGCCCAGGCCATGAAGGCCAGGATGACGGTGATGATCGGCGCGATGATGAAGACCGCCTTGTCCGCGCCGGCCGGGATCACGACCTCCTTCAGCACGAACTTGATCATGTCGGCGAAGGATTGAAGCAGGCCGAAGGGGCCGACGACGTTCGGACCCTTGCGCATCTGCACGCCGGCCCAGACCTTGCGGTCGGCCAGCAGCAGGAAGGCGACGGCGATCAGCACGCCGACCGTGATCAGCAGGACCTGACCGACGGTGATCAGCGTCCAGCCCAGAGGCGTGGCCCAGAAGGAAACGGGGTCCATGGCTTACTCCGCCGCCATTGCGACCGACTGGATCCGCAGGGCGGACAGCTCGGCCATCGTCGCGCTGGCGCGCGCTATCGGATTGGAAAGATACGGGTCGGTCACGGCCGAGACGAAGGCGCGGTCGCCCAGATCGCCCTTGGCGCCCAGGGCCGCCACGTCGAACGTCGCCGGCGCGGGCAGATAGTCGATCCGGCCGAAGGTCGGATGATCGCCCATCAGCTTGGCGCGCAGTTGCTCCAGCGTGTCGTAAGGCAGGGTCTTGTCGACGCGCGCCGACAGGGCGCGGATGATGGCCCAGTCTTCCTTGGCCTCGCCCTTGGGGAAGACGACGCGTTCGGCCATCTGCACCCGGCCCTCGGTGTTGACGTACAGGCCGGCCTTCTCGGTATAGGCCGCGCCCGGCAGGATCACGTCCGCGCCGTGCGCGCCGCGGTCGCCGTGACTACCCAGATAGACACGGAAGGCGTTCGAACCGGTCGGATCGACCTCGTCGGCGCCCAGCAGGAACAGAACGTCAACCGCATCCGGCTTCAGCATTTCGGCGACGGTCAGGCCGCCGTCAGCCGGCACGAAGCCCATGTCCAGACCGGCGACGCGCGAAGCGGCGTTGTGCAGGACGTTGAAGCCGTTCCAACTGTCGGCGACGACGCCGACCTTCTTGGCCAGGGCGCCGAGCGCGTTCAGGACGGCCGGACCGCCCTCCCCGCCCAACGCGCCGGAGCCGACGATGATCGCCGGACGCTCGGCCTTGGTCAGGAAGTCCAGCGCCGATTTCGGAAGCTTGGCCAAGGTCTGCGTGCCTGCGCCCAGATAGGCGTAGTCGAACGTCAGGTCAGCCTGTTCGCCGATCAGACCGATCTCCACGTCGCCCTTTAGCCAGGCCTTGCGCAGGCGGGCGTTCAGCAGCGGCGCCTCGGTGCGCGGATTGGCGCCGACGATCAGAACGGCGTCAGCCTGTTCAATGCCTTCCAGGCCGGAGTTGAACAGCCATCCCTCACGCGGGCCGTAGCCCACGGCGGCGCCGTCCTGGCGGCAGTCGGTGTTGTTGGAGCCGAGCGCGCGGAACAGGTCCAGCGTCGCCTTCATCGACTCGGCGTCCTGCAGATCGCCGGCGATCACGCCGATGCGGTCGGCCGGTGCGGCCTTCAGCTTGGCAGCGACGGCGTCCAGCGCCTCGTTCCACGAGGCGGCGCGCAGCTTGCCATTCTCACGGATCCACGGACGGTCCAGACGACGCGCGGTCAGGCCGTCGACGACGTAGCGGCTCTTGTCCGACAGCCACTCCTCGTTGATGCCCTCATTGACGCGCGGCAGCACGCGCATGACCTCGGACCCGCGGTAGTCGGCGCGGATGTTCGAGCCCAGGGCGTCCATGACGTCGATGGTCTCGGTCTTCTTCAGTTCCCACGGACGATAGTGGTACTGCCACGGACGGTGCGTCAGGGCGCCGACCGGGCACAGGTCGTTGACGTTGCCCGACAGTTCCGAGGCGACCGACTTCTCCAGATAGGTCGTGATCTCGGCGTCCTCGCCGCGCGAGATCATGCCGATGTCCGGCACGCCGGCGACTTCGGTGATGAAGCGGACGCAGCGCGTGCACTGAATGCAGCGCGTCATGAAGGTCTTGATGGTCGGACCCATCGCCTTTTCTTCGACCGCGCGCTTGTTCTCCGAATAGCGCGAGCCGTCGCGGCCGTAGCCGACCGACTGGTCCTGCAGGTCACACTCGCCGCCCTGATCGCAGATCGGGCAATCCAGCGGGTGGTTGATCAGCAGGAACTCCATCACCCCTTCGCGAGCCTTCTTGACCATCGGCGTGTCGGTGAAGATTTCCTGACCGTCGGCGGCCGGAAGCGCGCACGAAGCCTGCGGCTTCGGCGGTCCAGGCTTCACTTCAACCAGGCACATGCGGCAGTTGCCGGCGATGGACAGGCGCTCGTGATAGCAGAAGCGCGGAATCTCTTGTCCGGCGCGTTCGGCGACCTGGAGCACGGTCATGCCGGGCTCGAACTCGGTTTCGACGCCGTTGACCTTGGCGATAGGCATCAGCGGGCCTCTTGCTTGGCGGCGGGAGCCGCCATTTGTACATCCACGGACATCCGCTGACCGTCGCGGAACAGGTCCGCACCGTCGGCTTCCGCCCGGCATTCGAATTCCAGCCTGCCGCCATCGACCGGCGCGCGCCACGACACCTGGGCCGTGCGTTCGCCGGTGGCGGTGAAGACGACGGCGTCGCCTTCCTGGCCATACATGCGGTTCACCATGTCGCGGCAGGCCGCTTCGAGGTTCGCCGGAGCCGCCGCCGTCGCGACAGGAGCCACTTCAGCAGGAGCCGCCGTCGCGGGCGCGGTCGACGCTTCAGGCGCAGCCTTTTCCCCCTCGCCGCAAGCGGCGAGGGTCGGAAGCGTCAGCAACAGGGCGACGGCGAGGCGCATCTCTACTCCGCCGCGATCGCGTGGCCGGCGAAGTTCGCGCGGCGGCTGCGATAGTTGGCGATCCGCTCTTCGATCTCGTGACGGAAGTGACGGATCAGGCCCTGAACCGGCCAGGCGGCGGCGTCGCCCAGGGCGCAGATGGTGTGCCCCTCGACTTGTCCGGCCACGTCCAGCAGCAGGTCGATTTCCGACGGATCGGCCTCGCCCACGGCCATCCGCTCCAGCACGCGCCACATCCAGCCGGTGCCTTCGCGGCACGGCGTGCACTGGCCGCAGCTCTCGTGCTTGAAGAAGTAACTGATGCGGGCGATCGCCTTCACGATATCGGTCGACTCGTCCATGACCGTCACGCCGGCGGTGCCCAGCGAAGAGCGAACCTCGCGCATGGAATCGAAGTCCATCAGGACCGTCTCGGCCTGTTCGCGCGTGATCACCGGGCAGGACGCGCCGCCGGGGATGATGGCCTTCAGATTGCTCCAGCCGCCGCGCACGCCGCCGCCGTGATCCTCGATCAGCTGACGCAGCGGGATCGACATGGCCTCTTCGACCACGCAGGGCGTGTTCACGTGGCCGGACAGGGACATCAGTTTGGTGCCGGTGTTGTTCGGACGGCCGAAGCTGGCGAACCAGTCCGCGCCGCGACGCAGGATGGTGCCGACGACGGCGATCGACTCGACGTTGTTCACCGTGGTCGGGCAGCCGTACAGGCCCGCGCCGGCCGGGAACGGCGGCTTCAGACGCGGTTGGCCCTTCTTGCCTTCCAGCGATTCCAGCAGCGCCGTTTCTTCGCCGCAGATGTAGGCGCCGGCGCCGTGATGGATATAGACGTGGAAGTCCCAGCCGTGGACGTTGCCGTCGCCGATCAGCTTGGCGTCATAGGCCTGCTTGACGGCGGCTTCCATGCGCTCGCGTTCCAGCACGTATTCGCCGCGCAGATAGATGTAGCAGGCATGGGCCTGCATCGCGAAGCTGGCGATCAGCGCGCCTTCGATCAGCAGATGCGGATCATGGCGCATGATCTCGCGGTCCTTGCAGGTCGCGGGCTCGGATTCGTCGGCGTTGATGACCAGGTAGTGAGGACGATCCTTCACCTCCTTGGGCATGAACGACCATTTCAGGCCGGTCGAGAAGCCCGCGCCGCCACGGCCGCGCAGACCCGAGGCCTTGACGTTGTTGATGATCCAGTCGCGGCCAAGGTCCAGCATGTCCTTGGTGGCGTTCCAGGCGCCGCGGTTCTTCGCCCCGTCCAGCGTCCAGTCGTGGAAGCCGTACAGGTTGGTGAAGATGCGATCCTTGTCTTCGAGAATGCCGACCATCTTCAGTTCCGATCTCCGCGCGTGCCCGCACGTTTAATCATGCTACGTCCCCAAAGCGCGATCCCGACGCCCATGACGGCTATCAGCGCGCCCACGGGTATCATGACGTCCAGATCGACCGGGATGACACCCATCAGCGTCAATACGATTAGCCCCAACCCCATGACCACATCGGCGAGGCCGAGGAGATAAAAGGTTTTGAAATCAACAGGCTTGGCTTGCTTCGCCATCACAGCCCCTCCGCCAGACGGCGCTTGTGGTGGCGCGTGCGCATCCAGATGGCCGCGATGACCATCACCCAGCCCGCCGCCAGCATGAAGTAGGAGAGATTGACCGCCCACGGTCCGACCGCGCCCTGACGCGACATCAGGATCAGCACGGCCGCGCCGACGACCATCGCCAGACCACCCGCGCGCAGCGGACGCCCGACGTTGCGCAGCTCCTTGCGGTAGGCTGCGCGGCCCTCCTCGGTGTTCAGATCCGGCGGCGACATCAGGCCGGGGCCTTCTCGACCGGCGCGGGGTCGCTGTTCGGCAGCTTCTTGATCGGCTTGGCGGCCGAGCCGTCATACAGCGTCGCATCGAGCAGGGTCTTGGCCCCGCCCTCCGGCGCCGCATTGGTGCGGCCGATGTAGGAGCCCGGCTCGGGCGTCTTGCCGGCGGCGAAGTCGTCGATGATCCGGCCGATCGTCTGGGGCGTCAGATCCTCGAAATAGTAGTCGTTGATCTGGGCCATCGGCGCGTTGGAGCAGGCGCCCAGGCACTCGACTTCCTGCCAAGTGAAGCGGCCGTCGGCGGACAGATGATCCTTGGGACCGATCTTCTCCTTGCAGACGCGCATCAGCTCATTGGCGCCGCGCAGCATGCACGGCGTGGTGCCGCACACCTGGATCAGCGCCGTCTTGCCGACCGGCTCCAGCATGAACATGGTGTAGAAGGTCGCGACCTCCAGCACCCGGATGAAGGGCATGCCCAGCAGTTCGGCGATGGCGCGGATGGCGGGCTCGGAGACCCAGCCCTCCTGCTTCTGCACCAGCCACAGGACAGGGATCACCGCCGACTGGCGACGGCTTTCCGGGTATTTCTTGATCCACCATTCGGCCTTGGCCGTCGTGTCGGCGCTAAAGGCGAACGAGGCGGGCTGTTCCTTGGCGAGACGACGAACGCTCATCGGTCCACTTCTCCGAAAACGATGTCGAGCGAGCCCAGGATGGCGGACACGTCGGCCAGCTGGTGGCCACGGTTCATCCAGTCCATCGCCTGCAGCGAGCGGAAGCCCGGCGCCGAGATTTTCACGCGATAGGGTTTGTTGGTGCCGTCCGACACCAGATAGATGCCGAACTCGCCCTTGGGCGCCTCGACCGAGGCGTAGACTTCGCCCTCGGGCGTCTTGAAGCCTTCCGTGTAGAGCTTGAAGTGGTGAATCAGCGACTCCATCGAGCGCTTCATCTCGCCACGGCGCGGCGGGACGATCTTGTTGTCCTCGACCATCACCGGCTCGCCGGGGCAGTTGCGCAGCTTGTGGATGCACTGCTCCATGATCCGCACCGACTGCTTCATCTCCTCGATGCGCACCAGATAGCGGTCCCAGCAGTCGCCGTTCTTGCCGACGACCACATCGAAGTCGAGCTCGGCATAGCACTCATAGGGCTGCGACTTGCGCAGGTCCCAGGCGATGTTCGAGCCCCGCAGCATCACGCCGGTGAAGCCCCATTCCAAGGCCTGCTGCTTGGACACCACGCCGATGTCGACGTTGCGCTGCTTGAAGATGCGGTTCTCGGTGACCAGGCTTTCGATGTCCTTCAGCGCCGGTGGGAACTCGTGGCACCAGCGGCCGATGTCGTCGATCAGGTCCATCGGCAGGTCCTGGTGGACGCCGCCGGGACGGAAATAGTTGGCGTGCAGACGGGCGCCGCAGGCGCGCTCGTAGAACACCATCAGCTTTTCGCGTTCCTCAAAGCCCCAGAGCGGCGGCGTCAGGGCGCCGACGTCCATGGCCTGGGTCGTCACGTTCAGCATGTGCGACAGGATGCGGCCGATTTCCGAATACAGGACGCGGATCAGCTGCGCCCGATACGGAACCTCGATGCCCAGCAGCTTCTCGATCGCCAGGCAGAAGGCGTGCTCCTGGTTCATCGGCGAGACATAGTCCAACCGGTCCAGATACGGCACGTTCTGAAGGTAGGTGCGCGCCTCCATCAGCTTTTCGGTGCCGCGGTGCAGCAGGCCGATGTGCGGATCGACGCGCTCGACGATCTCGCCGTCCAGTTCCAGCACCAGGCGCAGCACGCCGTGCGCGGCCGGGTGTTGCGGACCGAAGTTGATGGTGAACTTGCGATCTTCCATCTCGCGCGCGTGGGCGGTGCGGGTGTCGAGGTCGTCCTCGAACACATCGACGCCCAGCGGCGGCAGGGTGGGGTTTCCGTCAGCCATTACGCCTGGCCTCCCGCCTTCTCGTCGCCGGGCAGGACCGGCGCGGGGTATTCGGCGCCCTCCCAGGGCGACAAGAAATCGAAGGTGCGGAACTCTTGGGTCAGCTTGACCGGCTCATAGACCACGCGGCGCTGTTCCTCGTCGTAGCGGACCTCGACATAGCCCGTCATCGGGAAGTCCTTGCGCAGCGGATGGCCTTCAAAGCCATAGTCCGTCAGCAGGCGACGCATGTCCGGGTGGCCCGAGAACAGCATGCCGTACATGTCGTAGGCTTCACGCTCGAACCAGTTGGCGGCCGGATAGGCCGAGATGACCGAGGGCACCGGCTGGGTCTCGTCGGTCGAGACCTTGACCCGCAGGCGCGCGTTCCGCGTCATCGACAGCAGGTGATAGACGACCTCGAACCGCTCTTTGCGATCCGGATAGTCCACGCCGCAGAGGTCCAGCAGCTGCTGGAAGCCGAACTGATCGCGCAGCGCCGTCAGCACCTCGACGATCCGCTCGCGCGGCGCGACCAGCGTCAGTTCGCCGAACGCCACCTGGGCCTCGACGCCCAGCGCCCCGACCATCTCGGCGCCCAGCGGCGTCAGGGCGGCTTCGAGTTGCGCTTGAACAGCCAGAGAGGTCATCGGTCGATGGTCCCCGTGCGACGGATCTTCTTCTGCAGTTGCAGCAGGCCGTACAATAGCGCCTCAGCCGTCGGCGGGCAGCCGGGCACATAGACGTCGACCGGCACAACGCGGTCGCAACCGCGCACGACGCTGTAACTATAGTGGTAGTAGCCGCCGCCGTTGGCGCAGCTGCCCATCGACACGACATAACGTGGATCAGGCATCTGGTCGTAGACCTTGCGGATGGCCGGGGCCATCTTGTTGGTCAGGGTGCCGGCGACGATCATAAGGTCCGACTGACGCGGGCTGGCCCGCGGCGCCATGCCGAAGCGCTCGACATCGAAGCGCGGCATCGACATTTGGATCATCTCGACGGCGCAGCAGGCGAGGCCGAACGTCATCCACATCAGCGAGCCCGTGCGGGCCCAGTTGATGACGTCGTCGGCGGCGGCGACCAGATAGCCGCGCTCGCCGAGCTCCATGTTCACGGCCTCGAAGAACTTGTCGTGGACCTTGGGGTCATAACCCTCGACGGTCGAACGCGCGCCGGCGCCGGCCGGAACCAGCGGCGCGCCCGATGCGGACACCAGGCCTGCGGGCTTGGAAGCGGCGACTACTCCCATTCCAGGGCTCCCTTCTTCCATTCGTAGATGAAGCCGATGGTCAATACGCCCAGGAAGACCATCATCGACCAGAAGGCGAAGACCATGCCGGCGTGCGACAGATCGAACATCGACACCGCCCACGGGAACAGGAAGGCGACTTCCAGGTCGAAGATGATGAACAGGATCGACACGAGATAGAAGCGGATGTCGAACTTCATCCGGGCATCGTCGAAGGCGTTGAAGCCGCACTCATAGGCCGACAGCTTCTCGCTATCGGGGCTCTTCGGCGCCAGCAGCAGCGGCAGCACGATGAAAAGAATGCCGATGAAGGCGGCTACGCCGGCGAAGACCAGGACCGGAAGATATTCGAGAAGGAATGCGTTCATTCGAAGAACCTCGTCCGCCGGGGAGAGGCGGGATTCGGCGCTTCTTAGACCCAAGACCGCCGCCGTTCAAACCCCTGCGGACATTGGATTTTCATTGAGAACGGCTCGCAACTTTGCGCGCCATATGTCGCAGGGCCGACGCTTGCGTGTCGCCGGGCTGCAAAGGCCTATTGGCGAGCCGATCGCGTAACCGAAAGTCATCCGAATGAGCCTAGCCAGCCGCGCCTTGAACGCTGTCGAGCGGATCGGTAATCGACTGCCCGATCCCGTCTTCCTGTTCCTGTGGCTGATCGGCGGCCTGATCGTCCTCAGCATGGTCGGGGCCGGCCTGGGCTGGTCGGCCGTCAATCCGGTCACCGGCGATCAACTGGTCGCCAAGAGCCTGTTGTCCGCCGAGAATCTGGAACAGTTGATCATCGGCATGCCGCGCACGCTGGCGGACTTCCCGCCCCTCGGCATCGTCATCACCATCATCTATGGCGCTTCGGTCGCCGAACGCACAGGAATGTTCGCGACTGCCATTCGCGGCGCCCTGCTGAATGCCCCGCGTTCCATACTGACGCCCGTCGTCGTAATCACCGGCATGGTGTCCCATCACGCATCGGACGCCTCCTATGTGGTGGTCATCCCACTGGCGGCCGTCATCTTCGCCGCTGCGGGCCGCCATCCGCTGGCGGGTCTGGCCGCAGGCTTCGCGGCCGTGTCGGGCGGATACGCCGGCAACCTGTTCCCCGGCGCCAGCGACGCCCTGATCCTGGGCATCACCGAGCCGGCCGCCCGCCTGATCGATCCGTCCTATTCCGTGAACATCGCCGGCAACTGGTTCTTCATCGTCGGCGTCGTCTTCGTCTTCACCCCCATCGTCTGGTTCCTGACCGACCGGGTGATCGAGCCGCGCCTCGGCGTCTGGAAGCCGTCAGAGGGCGTCGCCGCACCGAACGCTTCGGAAAAACAGCCCCTGACCGCCGCCGAAAAGCGCGGCCTGAAGTTCGCCGGCCTGGCGCTTCTCGGCATGATCGCGCTTTGGGCCCTGCTGACCTTCGTACCGGGCTCGCCGTTCGTCGACCCCGCGGTAGACCCGGAGCAGAAGTTCAATCCGCTTTACAAGTCCCTGGTCGCCTTCTTCGCCATCACCTTCTTCGTCACCGGCGGCGCCTATGGTGCGGGAGCTGGCACGATCCAGTCGCACCGCGACATGGTCACGATGATGCGCGACGGCATCGCCCAGTTGGCGCCCTATATCGTGCTGGCCTTCTTCGCCGCCCACTTCGTGGCCATGTTCAACTGGTCGGGCCTGGGGCCGATCCTGGCGGTCAATGCGGCGGCCGGATTGAAGACCCTGGCTCTGCCCGCCCCTCTGCTTCTGATCTGCGTGGTCTTCGTCTCGTGCTTCTTCGACCTGTTCATCGGCTCGGCCTCAGCCAAGTGGTCGGCCCTGGCGCCCATCGTTGTGCCGATGTTCATGCTGCTGGGCATTTCGCCCGAGATGACGACCGCCGCCTATCGCATGGGTGATTCCGTCACCAACATCGCGACGCCGCTGATGAGCTATTTCCCGCTGATCCTAACCTTCGCCCAGCGCTGGGATCCGCGATTCGGTTTGGGCTCCCTGATGGCGACCATGCTGCCCTATGCCGGGGCCTTCCTGGTCGCCGGTCTGGCCATGGTGGCGGCCTGGGTTGCTTTCGACCTGCCGCTGGGGCCGGGCGTCGGCGTCCACTATGAGCCGCCGCCTCCCGCCGTGGCGGCCCATGAGCCTGCCGACGGCGGCGTAGCGGGCCCGCACAGCCCGCCCCAGGCGGCGATCGTCACACCGTCCACAGCCCCGTCGCGTTGAGGGGCGCGTTTCTCCGAAAAGGTCGCTTGACGCGATGTGTCAGCCCGCCTAAACGACGCCCCTCGCCGGGGCGCACAGCCGCTTCGGCCGGGAAACGCGGGTGTAGCTCAGTTGGTTAGAGTGCCGGCCTGTCACGCCGGAGGTCGCGGGTTCGAGCCCCGTCACTCGCGCCACTCTTTCTAGAAATAGAAGAGTGGCGCACACCGCCTTCCCAAAAAGCTTTCGAAACAGCTCAAAAGTTTCGACCTGATACGCGGGTGTAGCTCAGTTGGTTAGAGTGCCGGCCTGTCACGCCGGAGGTCGCGGGTTCGAGCCCCGTCACTCGCGCCACTTCTTTTCAAGACATCGATATAAAAGAAGTGGCGCGCTCCCGTTTTCAGAAACGCGCCATTCGAACGCGTCGTGGCCTTGGCCGCTCAGTGCAGCGGCAGTGCACTATCCGGGTTCACGAACGCCGTTTCGCCCGTCAGCTCGCCATAGACCATGCAGAGGTCTTCGAAGACTCGATTCCAGGCGAACTGGCTGACCGCCTTCTCCCGCGCCGCCCGGCCGATCGCTTCGATGTCGCGCGCGAACAGGGCCTCGACCGCCTGGGCATAATCGTCGGCGTCCGCGCTGGCGGCCAGTTGCCCCACGCTCTCGTCGACCGTCTCGGCGACGCCGCCCGCGTTGACCCCTACCACGGGGCGACCGCAAGCCATGGCCTCCAGCACGATCAACCCGAACGGTTCTTTATCATTGGCGTGAACGAACGCATCGCAGCTGGCGATGATCTTGGCGACCGCCTTGGGATCGCTTTCATAGGGCATGGAGATGACGCGATCTTCCTCCGGCATTCCCGCGCCTGCGCCGACCAGCACCAGGTGATAGGGGGCGCCCAGCTTCTGGACCGCCTCGATCAGCACATCGACATTCTTTTCCTTGGCCGGACGACCCGCGAAGCACAGCAGGCGCGCGTCGTTGCCTAGACCCAGTTGCTTCAGCAGCCACTGCCGGTCACGACGTTCCGGACGGAAGGTGTCGATCTCCACGCCCAGAGGCCGAATGACGATGTTGTTCACACCGGCCTCTTCCAGGCGCCGCGCGATAAAGCGGCTGGGCGACACGACCCGATCGAACTGTGAAAACAGCTTCGCCCAGCGTTTCTCGACCGGCTTCTTGGCCCATTCGCCGAAATGCAACGCCGCCAGCCCCGCCGGATCAGAGTGGCAGAAGCCGACGACCGGGCATCCGACCCGCTGGCCGGCCTCCAAAGCCCCCTGCCCCGGCGTGTAAGGGTCGCCGGCCTCGATGATCGACGGCTTCATCGCCGCCACCCAAACGCTCCAGCGCTTCACCGAGCTGGGCCAACGATAGCCGTCGCCGAACGGCAGCTTTGTCGCCCGCAGTTGCACGATGCCGTCGGCCCTCGCCTTGTGACGCGCGCCGGGCACGATCAGCGAGTGACTGACCCCCGGCCGATTGGCCTCGATCCACGCCTTCTTGGACAGGATATAGCGCTTCACCCCGCCTGAGCGCGGCGCATAGAGCATTGTGGTGTCCACCAGGCGGGGCCGCTCATCCATCGCCGCCGCCTTCAGGGCCCGCAGCGTATCGGCGACTTCCACGTCCAGCCCCGGAATCAGTCGGAGTTCGCTTTCCTGGACGTCGAGGTCTGTCATGCTCATGGAGTGTTCTCGCCTGGTCTGGGCTGTCGAACGCCGGACGGGTTCGATGGATGCGTCCACGGGACGCGGCCTTTAGACCGTTCGACGCCCGTAAACCCGGGCGCGGCAAAGCTCAAGTGCGCGCTGTCGCGATTTCCTCCGCATTCGGCCTATCGGGCATCGACGAGCGAACGCGGGTCGCCTTACAGGATCGCCTCAGGACCATCACGGCCTTGCATTCGCCTCAAATTCGATAAACTTGGAACGCTGGCGCGGACCCTGCTAAGGGGTCTCCCGTAACGTGACGCGTGACCACCAGGGGTTTCTACCGAATGCGTATTTTGCTCGCGACCGCCGTGGCGATCGCCCCCTTGATGGTCGCCACAGGATCCCAGGCCGAGATCGTCATCTCGAACGCCCGGACCACGCCGATCCAGACGTCCAATGCGACAGGCACGGCCGCCGACAACATCCGCATCGCCAGCGGCGGCAGCGTCGCCGTCGCCTCGGGCGCGGCCGTTACCCTGAACAGCAACAACACGGTCGATCTGGACAGCGGCGGCTCGATCACGATGGACAAGTCGGCCGACGCCTCGACCGGCCTGTTGGTCAACGGCGGCAACACCGGCTCGGTGATCGTCGGCGGCTCGATCACCGTCAACGACACGCTGGAAACAGCGGACATCAAGGACACCGACGGCGACGGCGACCTGGACGGTCCCTTCGCCACCGGGACCGGTCGTTACGGCGTGCGGGTCACCGGCGCCTCGCCCTTCACTGGCAACATCCTGGTCGAGGGCACGGGCGCGATCGCGGTCGAGGGCAACAACTCCTACGGACTTGCGGTCGAGTCGGCGCTGAACGGTAAGCTTCAGAGCCTGGGAACGGTCCGTGTGACCGGTAACGACAGCGCCGCCATCCGCACCACGGGGCCGATCTCCGGCAATGTCGATCTTGCAGGCTCCATCTCGGCGCTGGGCGCCAACGCAACGGGCGTGTCGATCGAAGGCGATGTCGGCGGTGCGCTCAGGATTCACTCTACGGTCGTGGCGACAGGGTATCGATACACCACGCCTCCGCCAGCACGTCCGACAACCGGTACGTTCGATAATGCCGCGACCCTGTTCCTCGACGAACTCGACGCGGACGATCTGCTGCAGGGCGGTCCCGCCGTACGCGTTGGCGCCAACGTCGCTGGCGGGGTCTTATTTGATAAGGCCCTTGCTTATTCCGAGGCCGGCATTGAGGGCGATGATGACAAGGACGGCGTCAAAAACGGCGATGAGGACGATGACGGCGACGGCGTCAAGAACCGCGACGACACCGATCGCGACGGCAACGGCATTCCCGACGCCAGCCAGACGACGGCCTCCATCACATCGTTGGGCGGCGCGCCTGCACTGTTGATTGGTTCCACCTCCAACTCCGTCACGTTAGGCGCAATTGGGACTGGCGACGCGGCCTATGGATTGATTAACCGAGGCACAATCACAGGGTCGGGTCTGTATTCCGGCGTGGAAGCCCGTGCGATTCAGCTGGGCGTACCCGGCGGCCAGGCAGTCAATATAGTTGGCGGCGTTCGCAACGAAGGCGGGATTACTTCCACTGCGGTGGACGCCAACGCTACGAGCCTCTGGGTCGGCTCCGGCGTCACCACGCCGATGATCAGTAACGCCAGCAACATCCAGGCGATTTCCTCCGGCAAGGGCGCGGAAGTCTCGACTGGTATTCTCATTGGGGCCGGTGCGAACGTTGGGTATCTAACGAACACGGGCAACATCGTCGCCTCTTACACCGGAAACCATGGCTCGGCGGTAGCTATCCGGGATCAGTCCGGTTCGCTGACCCAGTTGAGCAATGCGGGCTCGATCGTTGGCTCATTTGTCCCGAATAGCAACGACACGACTACAGTTGACGGAACAGCAATCGCGATTGACCTGTCCGCGAATACAACCGGCGCCACTCTGCGTCAGTACGGCGTTCTGGCGTCAGCTGGCAGCACGGCGACCGACACTGACAAGGACGGTGTGCCGGACAGCAACGAACCGGCCATCGTAGGCGCGATCAAGTTTGGCTCAGGCGCCGACACGTTCAACATCGAAAACGGCGTTGTGTCCGGTGATATCGATTTTGGCTCAGGTGCGGACCGACTGAGCATCAGCGGTGGCGCCGTCGTTTCCGGCGCAATCAAGAACGACGACGGTCTGCTTGATATCAACGTGTCGAAAGGCACCCTGAATGCGACCCAAACCGGTGCGACGGCAATTTCGAACCTCAACATCGGCTCGGAAGGGACGCTCCTGGTCAATCTCGATCCGGCCAACGACCGTGCCGGCGGCTTCAACGTCAGCGGCAATGCGACCCTGGCGACAGGCTCTACCCTGGGCGTCCGCTTCTCGTCGTTGATCGATCAGCCCGAGCGGTTCAACGTCATCACGGCCGGCACGCTGAATGTGGGTCAGATCAACCAGACCCTGCTGTCGGACAACTCGCCCTATCTCTACGTCGTGCAGGGCGGCGTTGCCGGCAACACCGTCTATGTCGATGCGCGTCGCCGCACGGCGTCTGAAGCCGGCCTGATCCCCGTCGAGGCCTCGGCCTATGACGCCGTCTATGGCGCGCTGGGCTCCAATGAAGCGCTGCGCAACCTGTTCCTGTCGCAGACGTCGCGCGACGGCTTCATCGACGCCTACGAGCAAATGCTGCCTGACCACTCCGGCGGACCGCTGATGTCGCTGTCGGCCGGCGTGGATGCGGTCACCCGCGCGCTGACCGGACGAAACGCCGCCGCTGCGCCGGGTGAAACCAGCGCCTGGGTGCAGGAGATCAACTTTTACGCCGACAAGGACAAGACCGACTCCTACGGCTTCCGGTCCGAAGGCTTCGGCGTCGCCGGCGGCGTCGAAAAGGGCACCAGCCTGGGCGCCGTCGGCATCTCGGCCGCGTTCACCTCGTCCGACATCAAGGACCCTGAGGCCGAGGCTGAAGAGGTCCTGTCGGCCAACCTGCTGGAGCTGGGCCTCTACTGGCGCGCTCAGGGCCAGTATTGGACGACTTGGGCCCGTGCGGCCGGCGGCTATGCCTCCTTCAGCGCCGATCGCTCGCTGGTCGCCACGGGCGTTTATCTGAACAACAAGTCCGACTGGCACGGCTGGACGGCGGCGGTCGCCGGCGGCGCCTCGTATGAGCGCAACTTCGGCCGTCTGAACATCCGCCCCGAAATCTACGGCGAGTATTTCAGCCTGTCGGAAGGCTCACGCAGCGAGAAGGGCGGCGGCGACGGCTTCGATCTCGACATCGATTCGCGCGACAGCCACATCTTCTCGGCAGTGGCGGCGATGAACGTCGGCTATGGCTTTGGCCGCAACGGCTGGATCCGTCCGGAACTGCGCGTCGGCTATCGTCAGAACATCTCGGTGGACGCCGGCGAAACCATCGCCCGCTTCGCCAGCGGCGGCCCAGACTTCATCCTGTCGCCGGACGCCATCGAAGGCGGCGGGCCGATCCTGGGCTTCCGCCTGAACTTCGGCAACGAACTGGGCATGCTGTCGCTGACCGGCGACGCCGAGCTGCTGGAAGACTACGTCCGCTACTCGCTGCTGCTACGGGCCAGCTTCCGCTTCTGATCGCAGCCCGATCCAGACAAACGAAAGGCCGCCGGAGCGATCCGGCGGCCTTTTTGTTTGGTAGGCGGCGACGGGTTCGAACCGCCGACCCTCTCGGTGTAAACGAGATGCTCTGACCAGCTGAGCTAGCCGCCCCCAAGGGCAGAGACGGGCTTATGCCCGTCGCGCCTCAACCGTTCAAGGCGCTTTTCAAACCTTCGCCCGGGCGAAAGCGCGCGGTGCGCGAGGCCGGGCGCGCGACGGCCGCGCCGGTCTGCGGATTGCGCGCAACACCGGCCTTGCGGTCTACGGCGACGAAACTCCCGAAACCGATCAGCTTCACGTCCGCGCCCCGCGTCAGCGACTCGGTGACGCCGTCGGTAAACGCTTCCAGCGCCGTCTTCGCCTGGTCGCGGCTGATGTTCGCCGCGCTGGCCATCCGGCCGATCAGTTCCGCTTTGGTCATCCGTCCCCCTCCAGAACGAATCACTAAAGGACAGATCGGCGGTTGCGTCAAAAACGAAAACGCCGCCGGTGGGGTCACCGGCGGCGCTCGCTGTTCAACTCGGCGTTAGTGGCTGACCGCCGCCGCCGGTCCTTCCGGAGCAGCGACCGGAGCTGGCAAGGGTTCGGCCGCCTCGTCCCACTCCACCGGCGTCAGGGTGCCGACAAGCGCCCACTTCAGCGCCTCGTCCGCCGTGGAGATCGGCACGATCTCCAGCGCCGACTTCACATTGTCCGGCACGTCAGCGAGATCCTTCTCGTTCTCCTGCGGGATCAACACCGTCTTGACGCCGGAGCGCAGGGCCGCGAGCAGCTTCTCCTTCAGGCCGCCGATGGCGGTGACCCGGCCGCGCAGGGTGATCTCGCCGGTCATGGCGATATCCTTGCGGATCGGGATGCCGGTCAGAACCGAAACCATCGCCACCGTCATGGCCACGCCGGCGGACGGGCCGTCCTTGGGCGTAGCGCCGTCGGGCACGTGGACGTGGATGTCGGTCTTCTCGAACACCGGCGGCTTGACGCCGAAGGCCAGGGCCCGCGAGCGGACGTAGGAGGCCGCCGCCGAGATCGACTCCTTCATCACGTCCTTCAGATTGCCGGTCACGGTCATGCGCCCGCGGCCCGGCATCTTGATGGCTTCGATGGTCAGGATGTCGCCGCCGAACTCGGTCCAGGCGAGACCGGTGACGATGCCGACCTGATCCTCCTCGTCCGTCTCGCCGTAGCGGAACTTCTTGACGCCCGCATAGTCGGCCAGCTTGGCCGCATCGACCGTGATCGACTTGGCGCCCGTCTTGGCCATCTCGCGCACGGCCTTGCGCGCCAGACCGCCCAGAGCGCGCTCCAGAGAACGGACGCCGGCCTCGCGAGTGTAATAGCGGATCAGCTCGCGGATCGTGTCTTCCGGCACGATCAGCTCGCCGTCCTTCAGACCGTGGTCCGCCAACTGCTTAGGCAGGACGTGGCGCTTGGCGATCTCGACCTTCTCATCCTCAGTGTAGCCCGAGACCCGAATGATCTCCATGCGGTCCATCAGCGGCTGCGGCATGTTCAGGCTGTTCGCGGTCGTCACGAACATCACCTGGGACAGGTCGTAGTCCACCTCCAGATAGTGGTCGCCGAAGGTCGAGTTCTGCGCCGGATCCAGCACCTCCAGCAGGGCCGACGACGGATCGCCGCGCCAGTCCGATCCCAGCTTGTCGATCTCGTCCAGCAGGACGAAGGCGTTGGTGGTCTTGGCCTTCTTCATCGACTGGATGATCTTGCCGGGCATGGAGCCGATATAGGTCCGGCGGTGACCCCGGATCTCGCTTTCGTCGCGCACGCCGCCCAGCGACATGCGGACGTATTCACGCCCTGTCGCCTTGGCGATGGACTTGGCCAGCGAGGTCTTGCCGACGCCGGGAGGGCCGACCAGGCACAGGATCGGACCCTTCAGGCTGCCGGTGCGGGCCTGGACCGCCAGATACTCGATGATCCGTTCCTTGACCTTCTCCAGGCCGAAGTGATCCTCTTCCAGGATGTCCTCGGCCTTGGCCAGATCGATCGGCTTCTGCTTGGCCTTGCCCCACGGCACGGACAGCAGCCAGTCGAGATAGTTGCGCACGACGGTCGATTCCGCCGACATCGGACTCATGTTGCGCAGTTTCTTGACCTCGGCCTCGGCCTTGGTGCGCGCCTCCTTGGACAGGCGCGTCTTACGGATGCGCTTCTCCAGATCCATGATCTCGTCGCGCGCGTCGTCGGTCTCGCCCAGCTCGCGCTGGATCGCCTTCATCTGCTCGTTCAGATAATATTCGCGCTGGGTCTTCTCCATCTGGCGCTTCACGCGCGAGCGGATCTTCTTCTCGACCTGAAGGACCGAAATCTCGCCCTCCATCAGCCCGTAAACCTTCTCCAGCCGCTTGGGCACGTCGAAGGTTTCCAGCAGGCCCTGCTTGTCGGCGATCTTGACCGACAGATGGGCCGCGACCGAGTCGGCCAGCTTGGAGGCGTCGGTGATCTGGGGGATGGAGCTGAGGGCCTCGGGCGGGACCTTCTTGTTCAGCTTCACATAGTTTTCGAACTGCTCGACCACGGCGCGCAGCATGGCCTCGGCCTGCGAAGCGTCGCCGGCTTCGTCCTCGATCTCGACGGCCTCGGCCTCGAAATACTCCTCACGATCGGTGAAGCGGGTCAGGCGCGCGCGGCCCTTGCCCTCGACCAGCACCTTGACCGTGCCGTCGGGCAGTTTCAGCAGCTGCAGCACCGAGGCCAGCACGCCGATGGGATAGATGGCGTCCGGCGACGGATCGTCGTCGACGCTGTTCTTCTGGGTCGCCAGCAGGATCTGCTTTTCGCCCTTCATGATCTCGTCCAGCGCCTTCACCGACTTCTCGCGTCCGACGAAGAGCGGCACGACCATGTGCGGGAAGACGACGATGTCTCTCAGCGGCAGGACGGGCAGGATTTTTGGTTCAGTCATGATGCGTACTCCTGGGCCATTGATCATCTCCGGCCCGCCGCCAGGGTCCGCCGGGCAAGAGGCCCGACCGGCGCATGACGGCCCGTCGATTCCGACGGCGTTCGGATGAGTATGTGGTTTGAAAGACCCGCGGTTCAAGCGTGACCGCGGAACGGCCCACATCTGCGTGGCGATAAGGCCCCTGATCACTCCGCTTTAGGTCCGCATTACGCCCGGCGACGCTTTCGACATGGCCGCTTTACGGGGATCTGGCGTCTTCTGCGGCTCCAAGGAGACGACCATGAGCCGTTCGCACCTGTTGGCCGAGACCCTGAAACGTTCAGCCCCGCCGCCGACAACCCTTCAGATGGCGATGACCTTCATCGGCGCCCTGTTCGGCGCCCCGATCCACAAGGGCCGCGCGCGATGATGCAGGGCCATATCGAGGGCGGCGTGACACGCGCCGCCCCTCCCAGACGATACAGAGTCGTGCCTCGCGCCAGCGGTTGGGCCGTGGCGGTCAACAACGCCTGCACCCGCCCCCTGCCCGATCGCATCTCGGCCGAACGCCTCGCCGCCCGACTTCAGGCGGAGGCCGACCGCCTGAACCGCGACCAACATCGCGTCACATAATGATTACGCCCCTTGCCTCGCCACCCGCCGTTGAAATCCTGACGATCCAGCCTGTCGGCGATCGCTGGCGCATCACCTCAAGCGACGGCCTGTTCGAAGGCGTCTTCACCGACGCCAAAAGCGCCGTCCGATGCGCCAGAGCGGAGGCCGAGGCGCATCCAGGGCACTCGGTTCAGGTGGTTCGACCTGATACGGCCTAGCGCTTCTTCCCCGACGCCTTCTTGACCGCCACATCCAGCGACCGCCGCGCCCAGGCGACGGCTTCGTCGGGATCGTCCAAGGCTGCTTCGGGCAAGGTCCAGTAACCCATGCTCATCATGCGGCCGTCCTTGGTCGGATAGGTGAACTGACGCGAGCCGGCCTCGACGAAGGCTTCGCCCAAAGCCTCGTCGCCCTTCAACCAGACCATGCCGTCGTCCAGCAGGGCGAACATGGCGCCGGCGGCATAGACCCCTGCCCCGCCGAACATCCGCTTGATCTCCAGGCGGCCGAGCGCATGGAAATGCTCGCGCACCCATTCGCCGAAGTCGGGGTCGTAGGCCATCAGACCCGGGCCATCTCAGTCGGCCGCGACCGGCACGATGGTCACGCTCTCGCCGCAGCCGCAGGCGTCGGTCTGGTTCGGATTGTTGAACACGAACTTGGACGCCAACCGCGTCGTTTCATAGTCGATCTCGGTGCCGATCAGGAACAGCACGGCCCGAGGCTCGATCAGAATGGTGACGCCCTTGTCCTCGACCACCTCGTCCATCGGCCCGATCTCGTCGGCATAGGCGAAGGTGTACTCCTGCCCGGCGCACCCACCGTTCTTGACGCCGATCCTCAGGCCGATGTGATCGTTCTCGGCATTGTCCAGGATCTCACGCACTCGCTCGGCGGCCGCGTCCGTCAGGGTGACGGCCTTGGGGCGCGGGCGGCGCGGACGGGATGTGGCTTGAAGCTCGCTCATCAGAACATATCCATCAGAACATATCCATCAGAACATGTTCAGGGCCAGCTTGGCCTCGTCGCTCATCTTGGAGGCGTCCCACGGCGGATCAAACACCAGATTGGCCTTGGCGCTGCGCACGCCTTCGACCTTCTCCACCGCCGTCTCCACCCAGCCCGGCATTTCGCCGGCGACCGGACAGCCCGGCGCCGTCAGGGTCATGTCCACCACCACATCGCGGTCATCGTTGACGTCCACGCGGTAGATCAGGCCCAGCTCATAGATGTCGACCGGGATTTCCGGGTCATAGACCGACTTCAGCGCCTCGATCAGCTGATCGGTCAGGGTGTCCAGCTCGGCCTGCGACAGGGCGCTCTTCTGGGGCTCGTCCCAAGCGTCCTTGAAGGCGTCGCTGTCTTGAATCGGTTGATCTGTCATCGGCTTACACGAAGAAGTTCCGCGCCTTGATCAGCGCATCCACGAAGGCGTCGGCATCCTCCACGGTGTTATATAGGGCGAAGGAGGCGCGGGTGCTTGACGTCACCCCCATTCTTTTCGCCAGCGGTTCGGCGCAATGCAGACCCGCGCGCACCGCGACCCCGTAACGGTCCATGATCTGGGCCACGTCATGGGCGTGCGCGCCCTCGACGGCGAAGGTCAGGATCGCGCCCTTGCCTTCGGCCTCGCCCAGGATCCGCAGCCAGGTCTCACCCTGAAGTCGGTCAACAGCGTGCTGATAAAGGGCGTGCTCATGCGCCTGCACGGCCGCCCGGTCGTATTGCGCCAGCCATTCCAACGCCACGCCCAGGCCGATGGCCTCCAGGATCGGGGGCGTCCCCGCCTCGAACCGGTGCGGCGGCCGGGCATAGGTCACGCGGTCCTGCTCGACCGTCTCGATCATTTCGCCCCCGCCCTGATAGGGCGGCAGCGCCTCCAGCGCCTCGGCCTTGCCGTACAGGGCGCCGATGCCGGTGGGCGCAAACAGCTTGTGCCCAGTCAGCACATAGAAGTCGCAGCCTATAGACTGCACGTCCGGCGTCGCATGAACCGCCCCCTGGCACCCGTCGATCAGCACCTGCGCCCCCGCCGCATGGGCAAGGCGGCTGATCTCGACTACCGGATTGATGGTCCCCAGCACGTTCGACATGTGGGTGACCGCCACCATCCGCGTCCTGGGCCCCAGCAGGGCGGCATAGGCCGCCATGTCCAGCGACCCGTCGTCCTTGACCGGAATCCACTTGATCACCGCCCCGCGTCGTTCACGCAGCAGATGCCAGGGCACGATGTTGGAGTGATGCTCCATCTCCGAGACGATGATCTCGTCGCCTGGCTGGATCGACAGGCCCAGCCCATTGGCCACCAGATTGATCGCCTCGGTCCCGCCCTTGGTCCAGACCAGCTGCTCGGGGCTTTCGGCGTTCAGGAAGCGGGCGACGATCTCGCGCGCCTTTTCGAAGGCTTCGGTCGCCTCGTTCGACAGGGTGTGCAGGCCGCGGTGGACGTTGGCGTAGCCGCCCTCCATCGTCGCGACCAGGGCGTCGATCACCGCGCGCGGCTTCTGCGCCGAGGCCGCGTTGTCCAGATAGACCAGCGGCTTGCCGTTCACCTGTCGCGACAGGATCGGGAACTGCACCCGCACGGCATAGGGATCGAAGGTGTTCACAATCGCGCCGTCAGCCATTCCCGCGCCACCTCTCTCGCGCCCTCATGCTCGATCCGGTCGATGACCTCGATCAGGAAGGCCTGGGTCAGCAGGGCGCGGGCTTCATCGGCCGGAATGCCGCGCTGCTGCATGTAGAACAGGGCGCTCTCGTCCAGCGTCCCCACCGTATTGCCATGCGCGCACTGCACGTCGTCGGCATAGATGATCAGTTCCGGCTTGGCGTCGATCTCGGCCCGCTCGCTGGCGATCAGAGCGTGGTGGCCCATGCGCGCATCGGTGCCGTCCGCCCCGCGCTCGACCACGATCTTGCCCTGGAAGACGCCGCGCGCCGTATCGCGAGCCACGCCCTTGATCAGTTGCGAGGTCGCGCCGTCGTGTTCCACATGACGCACCACGCTGGTCAGGTCCGCATGGCGCGATCCGTTCAGCAGATAAAGGCCGTCGGCCTGAACTTGCGCGCCCTGCGCGTAATGGGTGATGCGCGTCTCGATCCGCTGCAGCTTGGCGCCGGTCGTGACGATGGTCTGGCGATAGATGCCGCCCGCCTCGACCTTCACATGGGCCTCGGCGATGGAGATGGCGTCTTCGGGCTCCTCGACCAGGACGACGCGCGTCACCTCGGCCCCAGCCGCCACGTCCAGTTCCAGCGTATTGTGCGCGACATAGGCCGAGCCCGCGCCCTCGTGCGTTTCCAGCAGCAGCAGCTTGGCGCCGGCGCGCGCCGACACGCGCGCGCTGGCCGTGTGGCCCGTGCCGACGGCGTCCGACACATAGCGCAGCCGCAGCGTCCGATCGCCCGAGGCGATGAAGTCGGTCACGCCGACAGCGCGCCCGTTGGCGAAGACAATCGCCTCCCCGCCCAGATCATAGAACGGTCCCGGCGGACCGACCTCAGCCGTACCCGACGGCTCCGGCGCGGCGCGAAGATACCGCTTCAGGTCGCTGTATTTCCACGCCTCAGTGCGCCTTGACGGATAGGTCTCGGCGTCGGTCAGGTCGAGGGCGAAGGCTGCGCTCATGCCGCTTGCGGCAGATACTTGTCGTACCCTTCCGCCTCCAGATCCAGCGCCAGCTCCGGTCCGCCCGAGGCCACGATCCGACCGCCGGCCAGCACGTGCACCCGGTCTGGTTTGATGTGGTCGAGCAGGCGCTGATAGTGGGTAATGACCAGCATGGCGCGGTCGGGACGACGCAGCGCGTTCACACCCTCCGACACGATGCGCAGCGCGTCGATGTCCAGGCCGGAATCGGTCTCATCCAGGATCAGCAGCGACGGCTCCAGCAGCGCCATCTGCAGGATCTCCATCCGCTTCTTTTCGCCGCCGGAGAAGCCAACGTTCAGCGGCCGCTTCAGCATGTCGAAGTCCATCTTCAGCGCCTTTGACGCCTCGCGAACTAGCTTCAGGAAAGCGGGTGCCGCCACCTCCTCCTCGCCCCGCGCGCGCTTTTGCGCGTTCAGCGCCGTCCGCACGAAGGTCAAGGCCGGCACGCCGGGAATCTCGATCGGATACTGGAACGACAGGAAGACGCCCTTCGCCGCCCGCTCGGCCGGGTCCAGCGCCAGCAGGTCTTCGCCCGCCCATTCGACAGACCCTTCCGTCGCCTCATAGCCCGGCCGTCCCGACAGGGCGTAGCCCAGCGTCGACTTGCCCGCGCCGTTCGGCCCCATGATGGCGTGCACCTCGCCGGCCGGAACGTCGAGCGTCAGCCCCTTGAGGATCGGCTTGTCGCCAACGGAGACGTGGAGGTCGTTGATGGAAAGCATGGTTCTCACAGGTCCGAACGAGTGGACACAAAGCCGTTGTAAGCGATGATCAAAATGGCCAATGCGCCGAGGATGATCTGGCCGAGGGTCTTTTGCCCATTGAAAAGCAAGGCGAGGCCGGTTGCGCCAAGAGTAAGGAAAACGCCGAGGCCTATAAAACCAAAACGACGCGCCTTCGGTCCCTTGGAGTAAAAGCCGGTTAGCCGACGATTGAAAAAGCGCTGGTGGAAGCTGGTCACCCCACGCTCCCTTCCAGACTGATCGCCACCAGCTTCTGCGCCTCGACGGCGAACTCCATCGGCAGTTTCTGCATCACGTCGCGCACGAAGCCGTTGACCAGCAGGGCCACGGCCTCCTCCTGCGACAGCCCGCGCTGCTGGGCGTAGAACAGCTGGTCGTCCGACAGGCGCGTCGTCGTCGCCTCATGCTCTAGCTGGGCCGAGCCGTTGCGCGCCTCGATATAGGGGATGGTGTGCGAGCCGCACTCCTTGCCGATCAGCAGGCTGTCGCACTGGGTGAAGTTGCGCACGCCCGTCGCCTTCGGATGCACCGAGACCAGGCCGCGATAGGTCGAATCCGACCGACCCGCCGACACCGCCTTGGCGATGATCCGCGACTTCGAGTTCTTGCCCAGGTGGATCATCTTGGTGCCGGTGTCGGCCTGCTGATGTCCGTTGGTGATGGCGATGGAATAGAACTCGCCGGACGATTCCTCGCCCTTCAGGATGCAGGACGGATATTTCCAGGTGACGGCCGAGCCGGTTTCAACCTGGGTCCACGACACCTTGGACCGATCGCCCCGGCAGTCGGCGCGCTTGGTAACGAAATTGTAGATGCCGCCCTTGCCCTCGGCGTCGCCCGGATACCAGTTCTGGACCGTAGAATATTTCACCTCGGCGTCATCCAGCGCCACGATCTCGACCACCGCCGCATGCAGCTGGTTCTCGTCGCGCATCGGCGCCGTGCAGCCCTCGAGGTAGGAGACGTAAGCCCCCTTGTCGGCGATGATCAGGGTCCGCTCGAACTGGCCGGTCTGGCTGGCGTTGATGCGGAAATAGGTCGACAGCTCCATCGGGCATTTGACTCCCGGCGGGATGTAGACGAACGAGCCGTCCGAAAAGACCGCGCTGTTCAGGGCTGCGAAATAGTTGTCCGAGACCGGCACCACCGACCCCAGATATTGCCGAACCAGATCAGGATATTCGCGCAAGGCCTCGGAAATCGGCATGAAAATCACGCCGACCTTGGCAAGTTCTTCCTTGAAGGTCGTGACCACCGACACGCTGTCGAACACGGCGTCCACGGCGACCTTGGGCGCGCCCTGCACCCCGGCCAGCACCTCCTGCTCCTTCAGCGGGATGCCCAGCTTCTTGTAGATTTCCAGGATCTCGGGATCGACCTCGTCCAGCGACTTGGGCCCGTCCTTCTTCTTGGGCGCCGCATAGTAGAACAGGTCCTGATAGTCGACGGGCTCGTAACGGACCGCCGCCCAGGTCGGCTCCTCCATCGCCAGCCAGCGCTCATAGGCGGCCAAACGCCATTCCAGCATCCATTCCGGCTCGCCCTTCTTTTCGGAAATGAAGCGCACGATCTCGGCGCTCAGTCCCTTGGGCGCATATTCCGTCTCGATATCGGACGTGAAGCCGTGCTCATACTTCTCCAGCGCGGCGACGGCGTCGATGGTTTCCTTGACGGCGGCCATCAGGCGACCTCTCTCACGCGCTCGGCGGCGCGCGTCTTGTGCTTGTTGTAGGCGGCGACCCAGGCGTCGGCGAACCGCACCCAGTCGCCCTCGACCGTGCCCCAGCCGCCGGAGACGCGCACGCCCCCGATCGCCAGCGCATTCAGGCCCATAGCGCTGATGGTCTTGGACGGCTTCACCTTGCCCGACGAGCAGGCCGAGCCGGCCGACACCATGACGCCCGTCAGGTCCAGGGTGATCAGCTGCTGCGGACTGTCCCAGCCTTCGACGGCCATGAACAGGGTGTTGGGCAGACGCGCCACGCCGCCGCCGATGATGGTCGCGCCTGCGGCCTTGACCTTCGCCTCGGCCGCATCGCGCCAGGCGACGTGCGAGGCCATCGTCTCCAGATCCCGCACGGCGCAATCCGCTGCGACGCCGAACCCGGCGATGCCCGGCACGTTCTCGGTCCCGGCGCGCAGGCCCCGCTCCTGCCCCGCGCCGTGCAGAATCCGCACGCCCGAGAGGCCTTCCTTGAAGATCAGGGCGCCGACGCCCTGCGCCCCGCCCAGCTTGTGCGCCGACAGGGTCAGGGTGTCCGCGTCCAGCGCGCGCATATCGACCGCGATCTTGCCCGCCGACTGGATGGCGTCGACATGCAGCCAGCCGCCCGCCGCCCGCACCAGAGCCGCCGCCTCGGCGATCGGCTGAATGACGCCGCTTTCATTGTTCGCATGATGGATGGCGACCACGGCCCGGCCCGGGCGGCTCAGCGCCTGCGCCAGCCAGTCCAGATCGACCACGCCGTTCGCATCGACCGGCAGCACCTCGACCGGCGCCCCCGCATTCGCCGCCGTCTCGGCCACGCAAGGATGCTCGGTCGCCGACACGATCAATCGCTCGCATCCGGCGGCAAGGGCGCTGGCGATGCCCTGGGCATTGGCTTCGGTGCCGCCCGAGTTGAACACCACCGCCGTCGGATCGGCCCCGACCAGGTCCGCGACCTGCGCCCGTGCGGTCTCGACCCGCGCCCGCGCCCGCCGGCCGGCCGCATGGACCGCCGACGGATTGCCGTTGTCGGCCAGGGCCCTGGCCATGATCTCCAACACCTCCGGCCGCACCAGGCCCGAGGCGTTATAGTCCAGATAAATCCCACTCATGCCGCCACCCCCACGGCCGAGGCCTCGACATTGCGCCGACGCTGGCCCGTGCGGTTCATCACCACATCCTCCAGCGACACGCCGGCCAGATAGCGGTGAATTTCGTCGCCCAGGTCTTCCCAAAGATTGTGAGTGATGCAGCGTTCGCCGGCCAGCATGCAGCCCTTGGGCGAGCCATGCGCCACGCACCGCGTCGCCCGGATCGGCTCATCCACCGCCAGCACGATCTCGGCGACCACCGTCTCGTGCGCCGCCTTGGCCAGACGGTATCCGCCGCCCGGCCCGCGCACGCTCTTGACCAGTTCGCTCTTCCTCAGACGGGCGAACAACTGCTCCAGATAGCTCAGCGAAATCTCCTGGCGCGCGGCGATCTCGGCCAGCGAAACCGCCCGGATTTCACCGCTCTCGCCGCGTCCGTTCTTCGCCAGATCGGCCATCGCCATCACGGCGTATCGTCCCTTAGTCGACAGACGCATTTCGCACCTTCAAAAATTGCGCGCTTTTCGGGGCTCCTGTGCTAGAACCCGCGCCTTCGCAAAGGCGGCGCGCTTGCGGAGGGACTTAGAAAGTCCCACCTCCGCGGTCAAGTATTACGCACTCGCGAAATGACAGTTGAACGGATTCCAGAGCCCCTATGCCTGAAGTCATCCTGCCCGGCGCCTCCGGTCGCATCGAAGGCCGCTATTCCCCGGGCAAGCGCCCGAACGCCCCGATCGCGCTGATCCTGCATCCGCATCCGAAAGCTGGCGGACATATGAACAACCCGGTCGCGGTCACCCTGCACCAACTGTTCCAGCAGCGCGGCTTTGCGACCCTGCGCTACAACTCGCGCGGCGTCGGCAAGTCGCAGGGCGAGTTCGATTCGGGCATCGGCGAACTGGCGGACGCCGCCACGGCCCTCGACTGGCTTCAGGCCAACAACCCCGGCGCCAGCCAGACCTGGGTCGCCGGCTATCAATTCGGCGCCTACATCGGCATGCAGCTTCTGATGCGTCGCCCCGAGACGGACGGCTTCATCTCCGTCTCGCCGCCGTCGAACATGTATGACTTCAGCTTCCTGGCGCCCTGCCCTGCGTCCGGCCTGTTCCTGCACGGCACGGCCGACACCATCGTCCCGCCGGTCGAGGTCGAGCGCGTGGTCAACAAGCTGCGCACCCAAAAGGGCATCATCATCGACTACGAACTGGAAGAGGGCGCCAGCCACTTCTGGCAGGACCACATGAGCGCGGTCGAAACCCGCGTCGGCGCCTATCTGGACAAGCGTCTGGAAGAAAAGCCGGCCTAGTATCCGGCTTGGCGTCACGGCTGATTAAGGCGCGGGCGGCATGATCGGGCGAGACATCGCTGCGAGATCCGCCATGCGTCCGCCCCTTCTGATCGCCCTGATCGCCTCTCTGGCCTTACCCTCGGCCGTTGCGGCTCAGTCGACTCCCGCATCAGAGCGCGATTTCTGCGCCGATCGCCCCGGCAAGGGCACGCCTGCCTGCATCCTCGACAAGGGCCGCTGGCAGGTCGAACTCGGCCTGTTCGACGGCGCGCGTCAGACGGACGACGCCACACGGACTGACACCTGGGACGCCGGTGACCTGTTCGTGCGCTATGGCCTGACCGGCCTGACTGAGCTTCAACTCGGACTCACGACGTGGAACCACGAACGCATTCTCGACCGCGCGACCGGCGATCGTGATGTGAACGAAGGCGTCGGCGATCTCAGTATCGGCCTGCGGCACTCGCTGAAGAACCCTGACGGCTCGGGCCTGTCCCTCGCGATTTCCGGCTTCATCACCGCGCCGACGGGTGCGCGCGGCATTCGCGCCGACGGGTTCGAGGGCGGCGTCATCCTGCCGGTCTCCATCCCGCTGAACGACGACTGGAGCCTGAGCCTGTCGCCCGAGGTGGACTGGGTTTCGGATGCGGATGGCGACGGCCGCCACGGCGCCTATACGATGGTCGCAGGCGTAGGGCGCGGCTTTGGCCAATGGGACCTGGGCGCCGAGGTCTGGATCAGCCGCGACGATGATCCCGTCGCGCCGACCACGCCGTCCACCTTCGACCTGACCGCCGTCTGGTCGCCGCCGTCCCTGCCCGACGCCCAGCTGGATTTCGGTCTTAACTTCGGCCTGAACGACGACAGCCCGGACGTGGAGTTCGGTGTCGGTCTCGCACGGCGGTTCTAACGCGCCGTTGCGGATCAGACCTGTCGCTGCGACAAATGGGCATGGCAGATGCGACCGACATCCCCGGCGGCGTGGTTCATGACTTGCCGGACGACCTGCGCGCGTCGTTGGTCGCCGCGCCGGACGCCTTGGCGACCTGGCGCGACATCACGCCCCTGGCCCGCAACGAATGGATCTGCTGGATCGAGACCGCCAAGAAGTCGGAAACCCGGCGCAAACGGCTGGATTGGGGCCGGGCGAGCTTGACCGACGGCAAACGCCGCCCCTGCTGCTGGCCCGGTTGCCCTCACCGTTAAGCGATCACGCCGGTTCGGCCACCGCCTCTTTCGCCGGTTCGGTACGGATCATGTAGTCGAATGCCGACAGACCCGCCTTTGACCCCTCGCCCATGGCGATGACGATCTGCTTGTAGGGCACGGTCGTCGCGTCGCCCGCCGCAAAGACGCCCGGCTGCGAGGTCTCGCCGCGGTGATCCACCTCGATCTCGCCGCGCGGGGTCAGGCCCACCGCGTCGTGCAGCCACTCGGTGTTCGGGACCAGACCGATCTGCACGAAGATGCCTTCCAGATCGACGTCGTGATGGGCGTCGGAGTTGCGGTCCTTGTAGGACAGGCCCGTCACCTTCTCGCCGTCGCCATGCACTTGAGTCGTCAGGGCCGAGGTCACGATCCGCACGTTCGGCAGGGTCGCCAGCTTGCGCTGCAGCACCGCATCGGCCCGCAGCTCGCTGTCGTGTTCGATCAGGGTCACATGGGCCACGATGCCCGCCAGGTCGATCGCCGCCTCAACGCCGGAGTTGCCGCCGCCGATCACCGCCACCCGCTTGCCCTTGAACAGCGGCCCGTCGCAATGCGGGCAATAGGCCACGCCCTTGTTCTTGTACTGGTCTTCGCCCGGGACGTTCATCTGGCGCCAGCGCGCGCCGGTCGACAGGATGATGGTGCGCGATTTCAGTGATGCGCCATTTTCCAGCACCACCTCGTGCAGGCCGCCTGGAACCTTGGCCGGGATCAGCTTGGCCGCCTTCTGCAGGTTCATCAGGTCCACTTCATACTCGCGGACGTGTTGCTCGAGATGGGCCGCCAGCTTGGGTCCTTCGGTGTAAGGGACCGAGACGAAGTTCTCGATCGCCATCGTGTCCAGCACCTGTCCGCCGAAGCGTTCGGCGACGACGCCCGTACGAATGCCCTTGCGCGCCGTATAGATGGCGGCCGCCGCCCCGGCCGGCCCGCCGCCGACCACCAGAACCTCGAACGGATCCTTGGACTTCAGACGCTCGGCCGCGCGGGCTTCCGCGCCGGAATCCAGCTTGGCGACGATCTGCTCCAGCTCCATCCGGCCCTGACCGAACAGCTCGCCGTTCAGGAAGACCGTCGGCACGGCCATGATCTTGCGTTCCTCGACCTCGTCCTTGAACAGGCCGCCCTCAATGGCGACGTGTTTGATGCGCGGATTGATCACGCTCATCAGGTTCAGCGCCTGCACCACGTCCGGGCAGTTCTGGCACGACAGCGAGAAATAAGTCTCGAACACATAGTCGCCGTCCAGGTCCCTGACCTGCTGGATCACCTCCTGCGCCGCCTTGGAGGGATGGCCGCCGACGTGCAGCAGGGCCAGCACCAGCGAGGTGAACTCGTGGCCCAGCGGAATGCCCGCGAACCGCACGCCGATGTCCGTGCCCTTGCGACGGATCAGGAAGCTGGGCTGGCGCTCGTCGTCATAGTCGCGGCCCATCTCGACCTTGCCGTGCGAGACCGAGACGATCTCCTCAAGCAGGGTCTTCAGCTCGATCGACTTGGGCCCCGCGCCCAGCGAGGCGACCAGTTCGACGGGATGGACGATGTTCTTGAGGTAGGCTTCGAGCTGGGATTTCAGATTGGCGTCTAGCATCGGATGCTCCTCGAATTTCAGGGTAACGCGCCGCCTTCGAGCCGATCCCGGCGAGGCCTGCGCGATAAGGTCCGCGTCCCGCATTTGGGAGGCGGCCGGGTGGGTCCGACCCGAAGGCCGGACCCGATAGGCGTAGTCAGTCTTAGATCTTGCCGACGAGGTCGAGCGACGGGGCCAGGGTGGCTTCGCCTTCTTCCCACTTGGCCGGGCAGACTTCACCCGGGTGCGAGCGCACATACTGGGCGGCCTTGACCTTGCGCAGCAGTTCAGCGGCGTTGCGGCCGATGCCTTCCGAGGTCGTCTCGGTGAACTGGATGACGCCGTCCGGATCGACCAGGAAGGTCGCGCGGTCGGCCAGGCCCACGCCCGGACGCATGGCGTCGAAGTTGTTGGTCACCAGGCCCGACGGATCGCCCAGCATCGTGTATTCGATCTTGCCGATCGCCGGCGACGAGTCGTGCCAGGCCTTGTGCGAGAAGTGGGTGTCGGTCGACACCGAATAGATCTCGACGCCCAGCTTCTGGAACTCGGCGTAGTGGTCAGCCAAGTCTTCCAGTTCGGTCGGGCACACGAAGGTAAAGTCGGCCGGATAGAAGAAGAAGATCGCCCACTTGCCCGCGACGTCGGCGTCCGTGACCGTCAGGAATTTGCCGCCCTTATAGGCTTCGGCCGTAAAAGGTTTGATGGTCGTGTTGATGAGGGCCATGCGCAAAATCCAATGCAAGGTGGTTGGGAGGCGCTCTCCCTACCGCACCGCACCAAATAAGCCCAATCACTTATTTGCAGATGCGCAATAGATTTTGGTTATGGTTGTCAGTAAAGCAGGAACGGCCGTTGCGCCTCTTCCCAAGCCGCCTCGTCCGGCTGCGTCGCCGCATCCAGATCGCCTGGCGTCGCCGCCGCGTCGTCCACCCATTCCCGCAGGCCCGGCCCGCCGTTGATCACGTCGATGGGCAGTTTCCCGAACGCATATTCATACGGAAAATCCCGCCACAGATCGTAGTCGGGATACAGCCGACGGATCGCCTTGAAGCCCAGGGCCTGAACCCGCCACGGTTTGAAGGCCGCATGGTCGTAGCCGGGATGATCGACGTGGATCTGCACCCCGCTGCACAGCTTTCCGAAGTGCTTGTGGAAGGTCGGCTCGAACCACATGTCGCGCAAGATGCAGCCGCCCAGCCAGTCCGGCGCCAGCGTGTGCATTTCCGCGATCACCGCCCGCGCGTCGATATCCGGCGCCCCGAACAGCTCCAGCGGCCGTGTCGTCCCCCGCCCCTCTGACAGGGTCGCCCCTTCCAGCATCACCGTGCCCGCATAGGCGCGCGCCATCGACAGGTTCGGCGCATTCGGGCTGGGATTGACCCATGACCTTTCCAGCAGCGGCCAGCCGAAGCCCGGCCCCGCCTCGGGCGCCCAGCCCTGCATCTCCACCACCCGATAATCCACATCCAGCTTGAACTGGTCGATGAACCACAGGCCCAATTCGCCCATCGTCATCCCGTGCCGCATCGGCATCGGCCCGGCCCCGACGAAGCTTTCCCAGCCGGGCTTCAGCGTGATCCCCTCGACCGGCCGTCCCGCCGGATTGGGCCGGTCCAGCACCCAGACCGACTTGCCGTGTTTCGCCGCCGCCTCCAGCACGTACAGAAGCGTCGTCACATAGGTGTAGATGCGGCAGCCCAGGTCCTGCAGATCGACCAGCAGCACGTCGAACTCGGCCATCCATTCATCGCGCGGGCGCCGCACCTCGCCGTACAGGCTGAAGACGGGAAAGCCGTGCACCGGATCGCGATAATCCGGGCTCTCCATCATATTGTCCTGCAGATCGCCTTTCATCCCGTGTTGCGGGCCAAAGGCGGCGGTCAGCCGGATCTCGGGACAGGCGGCCAGGGCGTCCACCGCATGGGTCAGATCCTTCGTCACCGACGCCGGATGCGCCAGCAAGGCCACGCGTCGCCCCTTCAGCTGCGCCCTCAGGGCGTCGTCGGACAAAAGGCGGTCGAGGCCGAAGTTCATGTCAGGTCCAGCGCGAACGAGTCGGGATGATGAAAGTCCGGCTTATCCGAAGGATGCGCCAGCGCCCAATAGCCGATCGCCCCGTCCACGCCCCGGATCACCGCCGCCAACCCCGCCGCCCCAACCGCATCCTCCGGCGAGGTCACGTCCGCCGTCAGCACGAGTTGTCCGGGCGCCGACCGCGTCACGATGAAGGGCGCGGGCATCTCCAGCTCCCGCATCCCCTCGCGATAGCCGTCGAACCGATAGGCCGCCCACGCCCCCGACGGCGACAGATTGTATTCGACATAGCCGCCCGCCGTCCGCACGAAGGCCTCGAAACAGGTCTCCTGCCACAGCCCGTCCGTCCGCACCCGCGCCGCCGCCTCCGGCCGCCACACCCCCTCCACCGGTCCGGCCAGCACATACTCCAGGCTCAGCACCGGCCCGGCGCGCCGCGCCTCGACCTCCAGAGTCAGTCCCGCAGGGCTGGATGTCGGGTGCGGGATCAGGGGCAGGCGCATGGCGCCTTCGTATCGCAGGCCGGCCAACTCGTCGATTGCATCGACCGAGCCAACGCATCTACAATCTGGAGATGAGGTTTCTCGCCCTTTTTGCGCTGACATTGGCCTACACCTTTGCGCTGTTGCTCTTGAGCGAGGCCGCGCCCCCGCCTTTGCCGCACATACTGACGGTGGCGCTTTGCGGCGCCATCGGGGCGTCTCTGGCAAACGTTACCTGGTGGCTGGTCGAGCGAAAGCTGCTTCGCAAGCCCACGCATTAGATCAAAAGCTGGCCTCCGACTTCCTCCACCTGGGCCCGATTGTGCAAATGCGTTTCGCTTTGCAAACAGCGTCGAAAACCATCGCCCGACCGACTTGCCCGACGCCTCATCAACCCTTGCTTGCTTCTGACCGGTGTGAAAGCATTGCAGCATGCCTAAGCGCTCCCCCTACGGTCCGCAGATGATCTTCCCTGAGAAGCGCAAATTTTTAAACGATCGCCTCCACCTCTTTGTGGGTCTGCTCACGCCGTGCTTGGTCGTCAGCGGCACATCGTCCGAGCCGTCTTCCGTGTTCCTGACATGGACCGTAGTCGTCGCTCTCTTTGCGCTGGTCCTCAACCGGGTGATTCCCTGAAGGCGGACAGCTTGGCGGCAAATCGTCAGCCATCGCACCTGCACGCAACATCGGCTGCATTTACAGCGGCATGAGGCGCAGCAGCGTCGTCGTACCCATCGCGGCCTGAAACGGCGCTAAAATGGGCGCGCCATGCCCAAAGCCGCTTCGCCTGAAATTGCACCGTCTTGCATTTTGCACGCGTTTTCGCCTTGCCGTGCAATTTCGCGCCGACCGAGATTAGACGAATTAGACACTTTAGACGGTGTTTTTCATCCGCACCGTCTGAACAACCGACGCCGCCTCGACTAGGGGAAGACGACCCCTGTCATCCCTGCTAACCCAGCCTCACCATGACCGAACACGCCTTTAAATCCGACTTCCTGCGCACGCTTCAGGCGCGCGGCTACATCCATCAGATCACCCACCCCGTCGAACTGGACGAGGCGGCCGCCGCGGGCGTGGTGCCGGGCTATATCGGCTTCGACGCCACTGCGCCGTCTCTGCACGTCGGCAGCCTGATCCAGATCATGATGCTGCGCCGGCTTCAGCAGGCGGGCGGCAAGCCCATCGTCCTGATGGGCGGCGGCACGACCAAGGTCGGCGACCCCACCGGCAAGGATGCGTCGCGTCCGCAACTGACCGAAGAGACGATCCAGTCGAACATCGACACCATCAAGACGGTCTTCGCCAAGTTCCTGACGTTTGGCGACGGACCGACCGATGCGGTCATGGTCAACAATGACGACTGGCTGTCCGGCTACGGCTACATCCAGTTCCTGAGGGATTTCGGCACCCACTTCACCGTCAACCGGATGCTGAGCTTCGACTCGGTAAAGCTGCGCCTGGAGCGCGAGCAGCCCATGACCTTCCTTGAGTTCAACTACATGCTGATGCAGTCGGTGGACTTCCTGGAGCTCAACCGCAGCCATAAGGTCACCCTGCAAATGGGCGGTTCGGACCAGTGGGGCAACATCACTTCGGGCGTGGATCTGGTGCGCCGCGTGGATCAGAAGGCCGCCTTCGGCCTGACCACGCCGCTGCTGACCACGGCGTCGGGCGGCAAGATGGGCAAGACCGCTCAGGGCGCCGTCTGGCTGAACGCCGAACAACTCAGCCCCTACGACTACTGGCAGTTCTGGCGTAACGCCGAGGACGCCGACGTCGGCCGCTTCATGCGCCTGTTCACCGACCTGAGCCTGGAACAGATCGCGCAATACGAAGCGCTGGAAGGCGCGGCGATCAACGACGCCAAAAAGGCCCTCGCCGATGCGGCGACCACCCTGCTGCATGGCGCGGACGAGGCTGCAAAGGCGCGCGCCGCCGCCGAAAGCAACTTCGAAAAAGGCCAGTTGTCCGCCGACCTGCCGACCGTCGAACTGCCGTCGGCCGAGGTTTACGGCGCCATGATCGCCGCTGTCGTGACTAAGGCCGGCCTGACGGCCTCCAATGGCGAGGCCCGCCGCCTGGCCCAAGGCGGCGGCCTGCGTTTGAACGACGCCGCGGTGTCCGATGGCGCCCAACTGCTGACCGAAGCCGACCTCAAGGACGGCGTCATCAAACTGGCGGCCGGCAAGAAAAAGATCGTTCTGGTGAGGCCTGTTTGATGTCCGCAACCGAAGGCCAACCCGCGCCCACCCTCGACCTGCCCACGGACGGCGGCGGCCGCATCACCCTCGCCGCCCTCAAGGGCAAGCCCGCAGTCGTCTATTTCTATCCCAAGGATGACACGACCGGCTGCACGCGCGAGGCGCAGGACTTCACCGTCCTGGCGCCCGACTTCGCCGCGCTGGGCGTTCCGGTCATCGGCGTGTCCAGGGACACGGTGAAGAAGCACGACAGGTTCAAGGCCAAATACGATCTCGCCGTCACCCTGGCCTCCGACGAGGACGGCGCCGCCTGCGAGGCCTGGGGCGTCTGGGTGCAGAAGAAGCTCTACGGCCGCGAATATATGGGCATCGAGCGGGCCACCTTCCTGATCGACGCCGAGGGCCGCGTCGCCAAGGCCTGGCGCAATGTGAAGGTCGCCGACCACGCCGCCGCCGTGTTGGAGGCCGCCAGGGCCCTGTGATCGGCGAGCATCGTTCGGAAGCGATGCTTGACCTTGGCCACTCCTCCACGGCCTAGTGGGCGTCGGGGCTAATAGGGGCTTGGCCGGCCTTGGCTGGCAGATGCGGAGCGCACCATGTTCACCAAGAGCAAATCCTACGACAGCGGATCGAACGGCCTGGGCATTCCCCCGGCGCCCGAACCGACCACGCCCACGCCGACGGCCGCGAGCACGCCGTCCCTGCCGGCAACGACGCCTGCGCCGCGCGCGCCCGAACCGGCCCGTCCGGCAGCCCGGTCCAGCAATCTGTCGACCCTGTCGGCCGGCGTGAAATACGAAGGCAACATCTCCGGCGCCGGCGAGCTTCAGGTCGACGGTTCGCTGAAGGGCGACGTCCGCGTCTCGCGCGTCGTGATCGGCGAAGGCGGCTCGGTCGAGGGCACGGTCCATGCCGACGTCCTTGACGTGCGGGGCCGCGTCTCGGGCGCCATCGTCGCCAAACAGGTCAAGCTTCACGCCACCGCCCGCGTCGAGGGCGACATCACGCAAGAGCAACTCGCCATCGACCAGGGCGCCTGGTTCCAAGGCCGCTGCAACCAGGCCAAGCGCGACACCCCCGGCGCCGCCATGCTGGAAGCTCCCTCGCCGAAGGCCGACAAGGCGGACAAGACCGCCGCCTGACCGCCTCGAAGCGAACGGCCGCAAGGCCGGAAGCCCAAGACCAAAAGGGCGGCTCTTCGGAGCCGCCCTTTTCCGTCAATCCACGCTCGATCCTCGGGTCTCGCCGACCCGCTGGGCCAGGGCCGCGCCCATGAAGGCGTCCAGGTCGCCATCCAGCACCCCTTGCGTGTCCGAGGTCTCAACTTCGGTCCGCAGGTCCTTCACCATCTGATAGGGTTGCAGGACATAGGAGCGGATCTGGTGGCCCCACCCGATATCGGTCTTGGCGTCGGCCAGCGCCTGAGCCGCCGCCTCCCGCTTCTGCAGTTCCAGCTCGTATAGGCGCGCGCGGAGCATCTTCCACGCCATCTCGCGGTTCTGGTGCTGCGACCGACCGGCCTGGCAGGCCACGACGGTGTTGGTCGGGGTATGCGTCAGGCGCACGGCCGAGTCGGTCTTGTTGATGTGCTGACCGCCAGCGCCTGAGGCGCGATAGGTATCGGTGCGCACGTCCGAGGGGTTAATGTCGATCTCGATCGCGTCGTCCACGACCGGCGAGACCCCGATGGAGGCGAAGCTGGTGTGGCGCTTGGCCGCCGCATCATAGGGGCTAATGCGGACCAGGCGGTGCACGCCCGATTCCGACTTCAGCCAGCCATAGGCGTTGGGCCCTTCGATCAGGATGGTGGCCGACTTGACCCCCGCCTGCTCGCCCTCTTCGTGCGCCTCGATCGTGACCTCGTAGCCGTGCGCCTTGGCCCAGCGGGAGTACATGCGCAGCAGCATTCCGGCCCAGTCGTTCGACTCGGTGCCGCCGGCGCCGGAGTTCACTTCCAGATAGGCGTCGTTACCGTCAGCCTCGCCGGACAGCAGGGCTTCCAGCTCGGCGCGGGCGGCGCGTTCCTTGATGCCGCGCAGCGACGCGCGAGCGTCTTCCAGTGCGCCCTCGTCGCCTTCCTCGTCCGCCATCTCGGCCAGCATCACCCCGTCCTCGAGGTCCTGCTCCATCGCCTTGACGGTGTTGATCTTGCCTTCCAGCTGCGAGCGTTCGCGGCTTACGGCCTGAGCCTCGTCGGGCTTGTCCCACAGCGTCGGATCTTCGACGCGCGCATTCAGCTCATCGAGCTTTCTTAGAGCGACATCCCAGTCAAAGACGCCTCCTGAGCAGAGCGACGCTCTGCTCGATGTCGGCCTTCATGGCCTCGACATCCGGTCTCATCGCAATCTCCGCGACACAACGCCCTCAAGCAGCGCGGCCCGCAGGTCGCGCAATAGGGCAGGATTAATGGAAAACGGCGCGCCACGAGGACGCGCCGTTCGAAAGGCCTACCTAGAGCCTCAGTACAATCCGCTCAAGTCCTCGGCCGGCGCCTTCTTGGGGGGCGGCGGCGCGGTGGGCGCCGGCGACGAGGCGGGCGCGCCGCTGGCGGCCTCCTGCTCGCGGCGGATCACCTCATAGTAGTTCTGCGGTCCGACGGGCTGGGCCGGGCCGGTCGGGCGCGGCGGCGGGGCCTGGCGCTCGGTGCCGGGACGGAAGGCCTCCTCAATGCCGTTGACGGTGCGGAAGATGGCGTTCTTGGGCCGCACGAACGGGCGAGCCGGCCTTTCCTTCAACGCCGTCTGCATGAACTCCGTGAAGACCGGCACGGCGGCCGAGGCGCCGGCTTCTCCGGATCCCAAAGAGCGGTTGTCGTCAAAGCCGATGAAGACGCCGACCACGATGTCGGTGGTGAAGCCCACGAACCAGGCCGAGCGATATTCGTTGGTTGTGCCGGTCTTGCCCGCGACCCACGGACCCAGGCCGCGAGCGCTGGCGGCGGTGCCGCGCTGAACCACGCCTTCCAGCATGGAGCTCATTTGGTAGGCGGTGATGGGGTCGATGACCTGGGTTCCGCGCTGCTGCAGGCGCGGCGACTCCTGGCCGGAGAAGCCCCGTCCACATTCGCGGCAGCTGCGGTTGTCGGCGCGGAAGATGGTCTCGCCGTCGCGGTCCTGCACATAGTCGATCAGATAGGGCGTCACCCGCCGCCCGCCGTTGGCGAAGGCGGAATAGGCGGCCGTGATCTCCAGCGGCGTGACCTCGCCGGCGCCCAGCGACACCGACAGGTTCGGCGTCATGCCCGGCAGACCCATCTTGGCCGACTGATCGACGATCTTCTTCATCCCGACCGACTGGGCCAACCGCACCGTCATCACGTTGCGCGACAGCTCCAGCCCGCGCCGCAGCGTCTGAGGGCCATAGTATTGGCGGCTGTAGTTCTCGGGCGTCCAGCGCTGGCCGTTCGGCCCTCCGGCGAAGCTGATCGGCGCATCCAGCACGATCGAGGCCGGGGTGAAGTCGCCCTCCAGCGCCGTCGCATAGACGAACGGTTTGAAGGCCGAACCCGGTTGGCGGCGCGCCTGGGTCGCCCGGTTGAAGCTGGACAGCGCGTAGGAGTAGCCGCCGACCATCGCCAGCACGCGGCCGGACTGCGGCTCAATGGCGACGAGCGCGCCGTTGACGCGCGGCACCTGCTTCAGGGCGAACTGGCCGCCCTGCGGCTCCACGAAGATCAGTTCGCCGCGTTTCAGCTGACGATTGGCGTTGGCCCAGGCGGCGTCCGACGCCAGCAGCGTGCCGGACTTGTCGTCGCGGGCGGTGCGGATGCGCACCGTGTTGCCGCTGACGCTTTCGATGGCGGCGGCCTGCCAGCTGCGGCGCTCGGGCGGCGCCTGTTCCTTCAGCGCGACCGCCTGCCAGCCGTCGGCGAAGTCGGTCGTACCCCAGCCGCCGCGCCAGCCGTGACGACGGTCGTAGTTTTCGAGCCCCTGCATCAGGGCCCGACGCGCCGCCGTCTGCAGCGTCGGGTCCAGGGTCGTGCGCATATAGAAGCCGCCGGCGCGCAACTGCTCGCCGAACTGGGGGTTGGCGGCGGCCTGGCGGCGCGCCTCCTCGACAAAGAAGTCGGCGTCCTTGTAATCCGACCGTTGCGGCGCATCGCGCGTGACCAGAGGCTTGGCGCGGGCCTCGACCAGTTGTTCAGGCGTCAGCCAGCCGCTCTGCTCCATCTCGCCCAGCACCCAGTCACGACGGCCTTTGGCTGCGCCGGGGTGACGCTTCGGGTGATAGTTGTTCGGCCCCTTGGGCAGGGACGCCAGGAAGGCGGCTTCGTCGGGCGTCAGCTGCGCCAGCGACTTGCCGAAATAGTTGTAGGCCGCCGAAGCGATGCCGAACGAGCGATAGCCCAGGAAGATTTCGTTCAGATACAGCTCGAGGATCTGCTCCTTGGACAGGGTCGCCTCCAGGCGATTGGCCAGGATGGCTTCCTTCAGCTTGCGGTTCAGGCTGGATTCGTTGGTCAGCAGGACATTCTTGGCCACCTGCTGGGTGATGGTCGAACCGCCTTCCAATCGACGTCCCGACGCCAGGTTGAAGACGTTCTTCAGCGACGCGCGGCCGATGCCGCCCACGTCGATGCCGCCATGCTGGAAGAAGTTGCGATCTTCGGCTGCCAGGAAGGCGTGGATCACCGGCTGGGGAATCTGGTCGTAGGAGACATAAATGCGGCGCTCATCCGAAAACTCGCCGATCAGGGTGCCGTCGCCAGCATAGACGCGCGTCGCGGTCGGCGGGCGATAGTCCGCCAGCTCCGACGCATCGGGCAGGTCGTGGAACAGCCACGCCGCATAGACGGCGACGACCAACCCCGCCAGGGCGATGCCGCCCAGCAGAACCATGCCCGCCCACACGAACCAGCGTTCGGCAATCTTCACTGCGTACTCCGACGACGCGCCCCAGCAGGTGCTTTAGCCCGCGTCGCCCGCCGATGGCTAGAGCCGCGATGCAACGCCCCCTTCCCGTCCGCCGTTAAGCTCCCATCTCAAGCATCCCAACCCAAGGAGCCTGCCATGGAAGTTCTGTATCGCGCTCAATCGACGGCATCGGGCGGAGGCCGCGAAGACGGCCGTTCGGCCACCGACGACGGCAAGATCGACGTCAAACTGTCGACGCCGACCGAGATGGGCGGCAAGGGCGGCGACGGCACCAACCCGGAGCAGCTCTTCGCGACCGGATACGCCGCCTGCTACCTCGGCGCCCTGCGTCTGGTCAGCGGCAAGGCCGGCACGCCCGTCAGCCCCGACACCAAGGTCACCGCCGGCGTCGGCTTCGGCAAGAACACCAAGGGTGATGGCTTCAACCTGGATGTCGACCTGACCGTGACCGACTACGGCCTGGACCAGGCCGTCATCGACGACCTGATCGAGAAGGCGCACCAAGTCTGCCCCTACTCCAACGCCACCCGCAACAACGTCGATGTTCGGCTGAGCGCGAAATAACCGACGCCAAGGGCCGCGCGCGTGTTGAGCCGCGCGCGCGGCGCCTCTAGATGAGGTCCATGACCTCCCCGCTCTACGCCTCCCCCGATCCCCTGCTGACGCTCGAACCGCATCGTCGCGTGACCCTGCGCGAAGCCTTCGGCGTGGACAGCGACATGACCGTGCCCGCCTTCGACGAGCGCGACAGCCATGTGCCCGAGATCGACGAGGCCTATCGCTTCGATCCCCAAACGACGATCACCATCTGCGCCGGCTTCGCCTTCGACCGTCGCGTCATGGTCCAGGGCTATCACGGCACCGGCAAGTCGACCCACATCGAACAGGTCGCCGCCCGCCTGAACTGGCCGCTGGTTCGCGTGAACCTGGACAGCCACGTCAGCCGGATCGACCTGATCGGCAAGGACGCCATCGTCCTGAAGGACGGCAAGCAGATCACCGAGTTCCGCGAAGGCATCCTGCCCTGGTCGCTGCAACGCCCCATCGCCCTGGTCTTCGACGAATACGACGCCGGCCGGCCCGACGTGATGTTCGTGATCCAGCGCGTGCTGGAGGCCCAAGGCCGCCTGACCCTGCTGGACCAGAACCGCGTCATCCGCCCGAACCGCTATTTCCGCCTGTTCGCCACGACCAACACCATCGGCCTGGGCGACACCACGGGCCTGTATCACGGCGCGCAACAGATCAACCAAGCCCAGCTGGACCGCTGGAACATCGTCACCACGCTGAACTATCTGGATCACGACGTGGAAGCCGAAATCGTCGCCGCCAAGGTGCCCGAGTGGAAGGACGCCGAGGGCCGCCGCCGCATCGCCGCCATGGTCCGTGTCGCCGACATGACGCGCAACGCCTTCATGAACGGCGACATCTCGACCGTCATGTCGCCCCGCACCGTCATCACTTGGGCCCAGAACGCCCAGATCTTCAACGATGACCTGGGCCTCAGCTTCCGCCTGACCTTCCTGAACAAGTGCGACGAGCTGGAACGCCCGACCATCGCTGAGTTCTACCAGCGCGCCTTCGGCGAGGATCTGCCCGAGGCGGCGACGCGGGTGAAGGTGGGATAAGCCTATGTTTCTGGCGGCGATGTCTATCGTGATCATGGCTGGCCAGGCTTCGGCTACGGAGACCGCTCGTCCGCCCCGACCATCGGACGAGGCCATCCTTCAGACAGTCTTCGAAAAGCGACCTTCCGCAGTCATCCTCGAGCACACTGCTCGTGACGTTCGAAACGGCGGACGGGTTATTTGTGGTCTTGTGCGGCACGCGGACACGATCGAGCCATTTGCGGCCTACACGATCTGGGAAGAGCCCAGCTCCATTCGGATCATCGAAAACGGTCGCCCCGTGCCGGTCCCGCCGGCGCAATGGAAGTCAAATACGTTCACGCCCGTCGAAACGGCCAGTGTCACTGGGGAAGCCGATCGCCGAAAGCGTAATGCAAACGCCTACCAGCGGGGCCTTGCGCTGAGCGTATGCCGTGATTTGGCGGCGCCGGCCGGAGCACGCTGGGCGACCACGCAGGAGCCCCACCCCGATCCCGACCGTCAGCGACTTATCGAACAAAGGGCCCGAGCGACGACAGAAATGCTTTTCCGCGGGCGTCAGGAAGCGAGCGCAGACCGGCCGAACTAAGGTGTTGAATCTTCTTGGGCTCGCATCACCTCGTCGAGCTTTTGAAGAAGTTAGCCCCGCGCCTCTTCGCCGCCGCCGATGAGGGCGCCGGCGATCCAGCTGACGACGCCGGTCACGATGGCGGCGCCGATGCCGGCCCACAGGCCGTCGACCCGGAAGCCGTCTAGGAAGACCGACGTCAGCCCGATCATGGCGGCGTTCACGACCAGCAGGAACAGTCCAAGGGTCACGACGGTAATCGGGAAGGTCAGCACGACCAGGATCGGCCGCACAAAGGCGTTGACCAGGCCCAGAATGATGGCGGCCGCGACCAGCGATCCGGTGCTGGTGAAATCGACGCCTGGCACGATCTGGGCGGACAGCCAAAGGCCCGCCATGGTTACCAGCGCCTGGATGATGAAACGGATCATGACGGCCCTCGTGACGTTTAAGCGTGACCATAATGCACGAGGTGGACGAAGGCTCCCCCTTCGCGGACGGCGCTGCTATCGAAGGTTCGAACCGCACGGAGACCGCCCATGAGCCTGCACGGCGCCTATGACACCAACAACATCTTCGCCAAGATCCTGCGCGGCGACATTCCGTCGGTGAAGGTGTGGGAGGACGACCACGTCCTGGCCTTCATGGACGTGTTTCCCCAATCGGAAGGCCACGTCCTGATCATCGCCAAACAGTCCCAGGCGCGTAATCTGCTGGAGATCGAGCCCGAGGTGCTAGCCCGCATGACCGCCGCCCTGCAACGCACGGCCAAGGCGGTCGAGAAAGCGCTGAAGCCCGAAGGCCTGTCGATCCTGCAGTTCAATGGCGAGGCGGGCGGCCAGACGGTCTTCCATCTGCATTTCCACATCGTGCCGCGCTGGGCCGATCGCGAGATGAAGGGTCACGGCCATGCGCCGATGGCGGATACGGCGACGTTGCAAGCGCTGGCCGACCGGATCGCGGCCGAACTGGACTAGGTGACGCGGCGCTTTTCCAGCTTTCGCGCCAGGGTGCGGCGGTGCATGCCCAGCCGGCGCGCCGCCTCTGAGATGTTGAAGTCGGTCTCCACCAGCGTCTCGTGGATCCGCTCCCACTCCAACGTCTTGATCGAAGTGGGGCGCGTGCCCAGCGGCGTCTCGGCGTCGCCGTCCGCCCGGCCGAACGCGGTTTCGATGTCATCGGTGCTGGCGGGCTTGGCCAGATAGTGCCGGGCGCCCAGCTTGATCGCCTCGACCGCCGTAGCGATGCTGGCGAAGCCGGTCAGGACGACGATGTTCATCTCGGGGTCGAAGGCGTGAAGAGCCTCGACGCAGGTCAGGCCGGAATGGCCGCCCAGCTTCAAATCGACGACCGCATAGCCGGGGCGATGCGTCTTCAGCACCTCGGTCATCTGGTCGGGACTGGCGGCGCTGACGACCGTATAGCCACGCCGTTCGAACGAGCGTCGCAGGGTGGTCGAGAACGACTCGTCGTCCTCGACGATCAGCAGCAATCTGGCGTCATCGGTCATGCGCGATCTCGTCCGTCGGAGCCAAGGCCGAAAGCGGTAGGGTCAGACGCACTTCTGCGCCGCCCGCCGGGGGATTGGAGGCTTCTACCCGACCGCCAAGCGACCGGATCACATTCATGAGCAGAAAGAGGCCGAGACCCGCGCCGGGCCTGGGCTTGGTTGAGTTGTAGGGCTTGCCCCAGGCCTGAAGGATCGCCGGCGGAAAGCCTGGTCCGTCGTCGCGGATCGCGATGCCGAAATCTTCGTCCGTCCGTGTCGTGGTCACGGTGATGCGGCTCGCTCCGGCCTCGACCGCATTGTCGAACAGCACGCCCAGCACCTGACGCAGGGCCGGGTCGGCGATGATTGACGGGTTCTGGGCCAGCTCGTCGCGGATCTGCACCGCCACACCGTCGCCGCTCCAGCTGGCCACCACATCGGCGACGAAGGCGCGCAAGGTAGTGCGCTCAGGCGCCTGTCCCCTCGCCTCGCCGGCCGACATAAGGATACCGGTGACGATGGCCTTGCAGCGTTCGACCTCGGCCCGCATCACCGTCATGTCCTGAGCCAGGTCGGCGTCCTGGGTCAGGGCCGGCATCCGCTTCCAGTCACTGAGGATCACCGACAGCGAAGCCAGCGGCGTTCCCAGCTCATGCGCTGCGCCCGACGCCAGCAGGCCCATGCGGACGATATGATCATGCTCGGCTGTCTGCTGGCGCAGGGCGGCCATGGAGGCGTCGCGCTCGCGCAGGTTCTGGCTGATCCGGGTGACGAACAGCACCAGCAGCACGGCCATCAGCACGAAACAGATCAGACTGCCCTGAAGATAAAGGCTGAGCAGCGAATCCTCGCGCGCCGGCGGCAGGTTCAGCGGGCGGGAATGCAGGCCCAGCCCTGCGAAACACAGGCTGGTGATGGCGATCAGCGCCCAGGCATAGACCGGCGCCAGCAGCACCGCCCCCAAAACCACTTGTAGAAGATACAACGCCACGAACGGATTGGCCGCGCCCCCGGTCAGGAACAGCAGCCAGGTCAGGGCTGCCACATCCGCCAACAGGGCGATCATCAGCGCCTGATCCTCGACCTCCTGCGTGCGCACGGTCAAAGGCGCGCTGACCAGATTGACCAGCACCAGACCCGCCGGCGCCGCTAACAGCCACAGCACCGGCAGCGGGATCCGCATCACGTACTGGACCAGCAGGATCGTCGCCACCTGCCCGGCGACCGCCAGCCAGCGCAACTGGATCAGCAGCAGCATGTTGCGGCGGTTGGCCCCGCCGTGGGTCGCGACACCACCTCTGAGTCCCAGGCCCAGCAGCCTTTGTACAGTTGTCGTCGTCACGACCTGTTGCGCCTGCCGTCGCGCAGGAAGAGCCAAAGACCGACCAGGGTCAGCAGCGCCATGCCGAACCAGGTCAGGGCATAGACCAGATGGCTGTTGGCGAAGCGGATCACCGTCAGTCCTCCGCGCGGCCATCCGCCTGGGTTCGGACTGGCGTCCGCATCAATGAAATAGGGCGCGACGGTCGTCAGGCCGCGCCGCGCAGCGATCGCCGCGACGTCGCGAGACCGCCAGCGATCACCGGCGGGATCATTGGCGCGCAGGAAGCCGCCCTTGGGCTCGGTGATCCGGAGCAGTCCGGTCACCGTCTGCGGCCCCTCGACCTGACCATCGGCGCGGACGGCCGGATCGCGTCGGCCTGCGGGAACAAAGCCTCGATTGATCAGGACGGTGAAGCCCCGGTCGTCGACCAGAGGCGTCATGACCCAGAAGCCGCCACCGACGTCGGTCACCGCCTGAACCAGGGTTTCCTTGTCGTGCAGGAATCGACCGCGAACCATGACGCGGCGGTACTGATCCTTGTCGCGCGTCACGCCGGCCCATTGGGTCAGACCAGGCGCTGGAACGACGGCCGCGTGAACGCGCGCATCCACCTGGGCGATCAGATTGGTCTTCCAGGCCAGTCGCTGAACCTGCCACCCGCCCAGCGCCAGAAAGCCGACGAACAACGCCAGGCCCGCGACCACGACCGCTATGCGGAAGGATCGCGAACGTCTGGCCTTGCCGCCGGCCGGGGCTGAGGACGAGTCCGTGATCTCGACCTCAGCCGCCCATCTGCGCCATGTCGTGCGTCATGGGCATCATGTTGGTGTTCAGGTGGTACATGACCCACAGCGAACCCGACAGGGCGATGACCACGACGATGATTGTGAAGATCAGCGCCAGCATGATCCAGCCGCCCTCGGACTTCGAATTCATATGCAGGAAGTAGATCATGTGCACCACGATCTGCACCACGGCGAAGCCCATGACGATCAGGGCCGTCGCCTGGGTCGGAAGGACGCCGGTCATGACCAGGGCGAACGGGATGGCCGTCAGGATCACCGACAGCACGAAGCCGATCATATAGCTCTTGAAGGAGCCGTGATTGTGCCCCTCGTGACCCAGGTGGTCGGTCTCGTGAGACTCAGGGCTGTGGTCGTTCTTGTCGGCGCTCATCGCAGCATGCCCAGCAGATAGACGAAGGTGAAGACGCCGATCCAGATGACGTCCAGGAAGTGCCAAAACATCGACAGGCACATCAGGCGGCGTTTGTTGGCGGGGATCAGGCCCTTCATGCTGACCTGAACCATCAGCGTCACCAGCCAGATGATGCCGAAGGTGACGTGCAGGCCGTGGGTGCCCACCAGGGTGAAGAAGGCCGACAGGAAGGCGCTGCGTTGCGGCGTCGCGCCCTCATGGATCAGGTGGGCGAATTCGTAAAGTTCGATCCCCAGGAAGGCCAGGCCGAACAGGCCGGTGATGGCCAGCCAGACCAACGTCTGACGCTGGTTGTTTCGATCCATCGCCAGCATGGCGAAGCCATAGGTGATCGACGAGAACAGCAGCATGGCGGTGTTGATCGCCACCAGCTCCAGGTCGAACAGCTCCTTGGGCCCCGGCCCGGCGGCGTAGTTGCCGCCCAGCACGCCGAACACGGCGAACAGCATCGCAAAGATGAGGCAGTCGCTCATCAGATAGAGCCAGAAGCCCAGCATGGTGCTGGAGCCTTCCTCGTGGTGCGGCTCCTCTTCCAGGTGGAAGACGGTCCGGTCGATCTCGGTCGCAGTCGCGCTCATGATCAGGCCTCCGTTCCGGCCAGGGCGCGGGTGCGCGCCTCTTCTGTCGCGCGGACCTCATCCTCGGGGATGTAATAGTCGCGCTTGTAGTTGAAGGTATGGCCGATCGAGACGGCCAGCACCCCGATGAAGCTGATGGCGGCCAGCCACCAGATGTACCAGATCAAGGCCAGACCCATCACCAGGCACAGGCCCGAGATGATGATCCCCGCTCCGGTGTTCGAGGGCATGTGGATCGCCTTGTAGCCGTTCAGCGGACGCTGATAGCCCTGCTTCTTCATATCCCACCAGGCGTCGGCGTCATGGACGTAGGGCGTGGCGGCGAAGTTGTAGGCCGGCGGCGGCGACGAGGTCGCCCACTCCAGCGTGCGGCCGCCCCACGGGTCGCCCGTGGTGTCGCGCAGCTTGTCGCGGTTGATGATCGACACGGCGAACTGGATGAACATGGCCGCAATACCCAGGGCGATGACGCCGGCGCCGATGGCGGCGATGACGAACCAGATTTGCAGCGAGGGATCGTCGAACACCCGCATCCGGCGCGTCACGCCCATCAGGCCCAGCACATACAGCGGCAGGAAGGCCAGCCAGAAGCCGGGCACCCAGCACCAGAAGCTGATCAGGCCCCACTTCTTGTCCAGCTTGAAGCCGAAGGCCTTGGGCCACCAGAAGTTGATCGCCGCGAACAGGCCGAACAGCACGCCGCCGATGATGACGTTGTGGAAGTGGGCCACCAGGAACAGAGAGTTGTGCAGCACGAAGTCGGCCGGCGGCACCGCCAGCAGCACGCCCGTCATCCCGCCGATCACGAAGGTCAGCATGAAGGCGACCAGCCACATCATCGGCAGCTCGAACCGGATGCGCCCACGGTACATCGTGAACAGCCAGTTGAAGATCTTCGCGCCCGTCGGGATCGAGATGATCATCGTCGTGATGCCGAAGAAGCTGTTCACCGAGGCGCCCGAGCCCATGGTGAAGAAGTGGTGCAGCCAGACCAGGTAGGACAGGATCGTGATGACGACCGTGGCGTAGACCATGGAGGTATAGCCGAACAGCTTCTTGCCCGAGAAGGTCGAGGCGATCTCCGAGAAGACGCCGAACAGCGGCAGGATCAGGATGTAAACCTCGGGGTGACCCCAGATCCAGATCAGGTTCACGTACATCATCGGGTTGCCGCCGAAGTCGTTCGTGAAGAAGTTGGTGCCGACGTAACGGTCCAGCGTCAGCAGGGCCAGGATGGCGGTCAGGACCGGGAAGGACGCCACGATCAGCACGTTGGTGCACAGCGAGGTCCAGGTGAAGACCGGCATCTTCATCATGCCCATGCCGGGCGCGCGCATCTTCACGATCGTCGCGATCAGGTTGATGCCGGACAGCGTGGTCCCCACCCCCGCGATCTGCAACGCCCATATGTAGTAGTCGACGCCGACGCCGGGACTGTAACCGATGCCCGACAGCGGCGGATAGGCCAGCCAGCCGGTGCGCGCGAACTCGCCCACGAACAGCGAGGCCATGACGATGATGGCGCCGGCCGTGGTCATCCAGAAGCTGAAGTTGTTCAGGAACGGGAAGGACACGTCGCGCGCGCCGATCTGCAGCGGCACGACGTAGTTCATGATGCCCGTCACCAGCGGCATGGCCACGAAGAAGATCATGATCACGCCGTGGGCGGTGAAGATCTGGTCATAGTGGTGCGCGTTCAGGTAACCCTCGGACCCGCCGAAGGCCATCGCCTGTTGCAGGCGCATCATGATGGCGTCGGCGAAGCCGCGCACGAACATGATCAGACCCAGGATCATGTACATGATCCCGATCTTCTTGTGGTCCACGGTGGTGAACCATTCCTTCCAGAGATAGCCCCACAGCTTGAAATAGGTCAGGGCGCCAAACAGGGCGAGACCGCCCAGCAGCACGACCGACATGGTCACGACCAGGATCGGCTCGTGCAACGGCAGAGCCTCAAGCGTGAGGCGCCCGAAGATTAGCGGAATGAGTTGATCAGCGTTCATCGACTGTGTTCGCTCAGGCGTTGGGGGCGGAACGGACGTCGGTCGGAACCGGCCCCGTGGCGAAGGGATTGCGGGCCAGCGTCGTCAGCGCGGCCATCGGTGTCTGACCGGGCGACAACCCCTGCCCGGTCAGGCGCTCCAGGCTGGTCGGTCCGGCGACCGTATCCAGTTCGGCGCGGCGCATGCGGTCGGCGGCCGCCGCCTCGGCCTGCAGCGGGGTGCAGATCGTCATGACGTAGCTGTCGTTGGAGCCAAAATAGGCGGGCGATTTTCCGCGACCGGCGTATTTGTCATAGACCAGCGGCATGGTGTTGCGCACCGACGCCATGGACAGGCCGCCCTGTTTGTCGATGGCCATCATCTCGCCCATACACATCTTGCCCGGCTCGACGCACATGTTGAGGATCGCGTCCCACAGCGCGCCGTCCACGGCGCCGAAGCGCATGACCGGCACCTTCTCGCTGGGCTTTTCCAGCTCCAGATAGCGATCGCGGTCCAGCGTCTGGCCGCCCTGGCGCACGCCGGCGATCCATTGGTCGAACCCGGACTGATCCAGACCGTGGAAGGCGAAGCGCATGTGCGAGAAGCCGTCGCCGGAATAGTTGGCCGAGAAGCCTTCGTATTCGCCCGGACGGTTGATGACGGCGTGCAGCTTCGTCTCCATGCCCGGCATGGCGTAGATCTGACCGGCCAGGGCGGGAATGTAGAAGCTATTCATCACCGAGGACGAGGTGATGTGGAAACGGATAGGACGGTCAACCGGCGCGGCCAGTTCATTAACCGTGGCGACGCCGTACTGCGGGTAGATAAACATCCACTTCCAGTCGAGCGCGACGACATTGACCTGCAACGGCTCGACGCTTTCCTCAACGGCTTGGCCCGGCTTGATCCGGTCGATCGGACGATAGGGGTCCAGCAGGTGCGTGCCAGCCCAGGTCAGGGCGCCCAGGCAGATGATGATCATCAGCGGCGCGGCCCAGATGACCAGCTCCAACGACGTGGAGTGGTCCCAATCGGGACGGTAGTCGGCCTCGGCCTCCTTGTTCGACGCTCGATACTTCCAGGCGAAGAAGACGATCAGACCCATCACGGGCACGATGATGATCAGCATCAGCAGGGTCGAGATCATCAGCAGATCACCCTGCTGGGACGCGACGTCGCCGGCAGGGTTGAGGACGACCAGGTTGCAGGCCGACAGCAGGGCCACGATGGGCGCGAGCAAAAGAAGGCGCAGACGGCGCAAGGCGGATCCAATCGAAAAGCGTCGGGCGAGGGGGAGGCGCCGCGACGGTTGGCGTTCGTAGGCGGCGGGATACTCAGCTTCAATCAGGAACGACATTGGGCAATATGTCCTATCCTCACGAGGCCGCTTTCATCGCAAAGGGCGCCCGGTCATAATGCGGCGACCTGCCGTACGGCCGATAATTCAGTCTCACACGGAGCGACCAAGCCCATGTCCGCCTCGACGACCCCTTCGTCAGAGTCGCTGGAACGCGACGCCGCCGCCCTTCACACGGGCCATGGCAAGGTTGACGCCGGCGAGATCGCCATCGGCGTCATTATCGGCCGAACTTCCGAGTTTTTCGACTTCTTTGTTTACGCCATCGCTTCGGTGGTCGTTTTCCCGCAGTTGATCTTCCCCTATGCGGGCGCGGTAGGCGGCACCCTGCTCTCCTTCGCCGTCTTCGCCCTGGCTTTCCTGGCTCGGCCGCTGGGGACCGTCCTGTTCATCGCCATCGACCGCAAGTTCGGGCGTGGCGCCAAGCTGACGACCGCCCTGCTGCTGCTCGGCACCTCGACCGTGTCGGTCGCCTTCATCCCCGGATATGAGAGCATCGGCATGTGGGCGCCGGTGCTGCTGGCCCTCACCCGTATCGGCCAGGGCGTCGCCCTGGGCGGCACCTGGGACGGTCTGGCCTCGCTGCTCGCGCTGAACGCGCCAGAGAAGAAGCGCGGCTGGTACGCCATGATCCCGCAACTCGGCGCGCCCATCGGCCTGCTGGTGGCCTCGGCCCTGTTCGCCTTCTTCCTGAACACGCTGTCGGCCCCTGACTTCCTGGATTGGGGCTGGCGCTATCCGTTCTTCGTCGCCTTCGCCATCAACGTGGTGGCCCTGTTCGCGCGCCTGCGCATCGTAGTGACGCCGGCCTTCCAGAAGCTGTTCGAAACGCGTGAGCTTCAGCCCACGCCGATCAGCCAGGCCCTGCGCGACGAAGGCCCCAAGATCGCCATCGGCGCTTTCGCTCCGCTGGCCAGCTTCGCCATGTTCCACATGGTGACCGTCTTCCCGCTGTCGTGGGTGTTCCTGTTCACCAAGGAAACGCCGGTCCGCTTCCTGCTGATCGAGATGGTGGGCGCCGTCTTCGGCCTGCTGGCCATCCTGGCCTCGGGCATACTGGCCGACCGCTACGGCCGCCGCACCTTGCTGGCGATCACCGCCGCCGGCATCGCCGCCTTCTCGGGCTTTGCGCCGCAACTGCTGAACGGCGGCCCGGTCGGCGAGCTGACCTTCATGATCTCCGGCTTCATCCTGCTGGGCCTGTCGTTCGGGCAAGCCTCTGGCCCCGTGGCCTCCAGCTTCAGCCTGACCAACCGCTACACCTCCTCGGCCCTGACCTCGGACCTGGCCTGGCTGTTCGGCGCGGGCTTTGCGCCCCTCGCGGCCCTGTGGATCTCCAGCCAGTTCGGCCTGATCGCCGCCGGCGCCTACCTGCTGTCGGGCGCCATCTGCACCCTCGTGGCCCTGTGGCTGAACCGCGAACTGGCCCGCAGTTCCTCCGACAAGGACCGCGCCAAGACGGTTTGATCTTTCAGCTCACGCACAAACAGACACGGCCCGCAGTCGCCTGCGGGCCGTGTTGCGTTTGGAGCAGATCGTTGTGAAGCGCAGCTGCAGCTTCAATTGGCGCGGCTGTCCGTCGACGGCTTGAAGGTGGTGTCGAAATGACAGCCGTCCTCGTAGCGTGAAGCCGCCACCTGACACAGCGTGGCAACGTCAGCGGGCGTCGGCTTCACGCCCTCGTCCAGCCAGCGCATCATCGCCTGGAAAAGACCGACGTACTCTGGCGGCGATAGGCGGCTATGTTCGGACTCGTCTGTGAACGTCTGGACCAATAGGTCCGATCGTCCCGCCGCGGCGACAGTTTCCCTGTAAAGCGCGTCGTTGGAGACAAAGGCCGTAGCATCATTCTTGGCGTGAATTGTCAGCGTCGGCGCCACGATCAGACCGCTGAGATCCGCGTCGTAGGCCAAGCGCGCCACACCCATCGGATCAGCCGCGAACCGCTGAACGCCAGCGTTCAACGCCTCGTCGTCGTGCGAACCCTGATAGACCGTACGGCTGTTGTCGAAGGGGTTCAGCCCGTCAAGACGGCGCAAAACCATGTCGCGGAACAGGAAGGTCGCCCAAGCCAGATGCGGAACCAACTGTTCCTCGTTCACGCCCGTCACGGCCAGGATATCCGCCAGATTGCGCTTCTGCTCTGCCGACCTTTCAGCAAGCGGCAGGCCCACGCCCGTGCAGATTTTGACCCGCTCCGCCAACTGCGCCCGGTTCAGATCGCTGTCTAGCGGCAGCCCCTGCCAAAGCGGATACCGGGGCTCGTTCGGAAGCGGATGGTTGTTGCAGTAGAACTGATACACCGCTCTCAGATCGGCGCGAAAGCGGTAGGTGAGGGTCCCGCCGCCGATTACGCCGTTGGTCAGGACGACGCCGTCCCACATGACCTGCCCCTCGGCATCGCGGGCGTAGAGCTCAGCCGTCTTGGCCGCGACATTTCCGCCCCAGGACTGGCCATGCAACAGAGTTCGACGTGGCTTGCCGAAGGCATTCCAGAAAATCTGGCGCAGATCGTCCGAATCTTCCGCCGCCATCCGTACGCCATAGCCGCCACGGCGATAGGTCGAGCCCGCCCAGGCGAAACCTTCCTTCACCGTCATCGAGAACCGCTCCATGTCCTCCAGCGGATCGTTCGGTTCTGGTGCGCTGGTGCGAGGTCCGCCATGCGCGTGAACGATCAGGGCGCCATTCCAGTCCTGAGGCACGGCGATCCAATAATAGCCGCCTTTAACCGCCCTCCCCGACCAGCACCGGGTCTGCTGCGGCACGAAGTCCGGGCAATCGGCTGGCGCGGGCGCAGGATCGACAGCCGCCTGCACGGCAGTCTCCGTTTCCTGCGCCTGCGTCATCGGCGCGATGCCGGCCCAGGCGGCGACCAGCGCCCCCAGAGATCCAACAAGACGGTCGGTCATCGCGCCCTCCCCTCTTAAAACGTCTTGGAGATGTTGGCGTACCAGTAGCGGCCGTAGGGATTGTAGAGCGCACCCAGATATCCCGACGAAGTCAACGGCGGCTGCTCGTCAGTGATGTTGCGCGCACCCAGGCGAACCGTTGTGCCGGACGCGAACCCGGCGTTGTCGCCGAACTCATACTGACCATACAGATTGCCGGTGATCTGGCTATCGACCTGCCAGGGATCGCCCTGGGCGCTGAGGAAGCCGGTTTCCGTAACGGCGCTGTTGTATTGGGTGAATGCGCCCACCTGCCATGGCCCTTGCGACCAGGTGAACGAGCCCGTCACCCGCCATTCCGGCCGGCCGTTGCGAGCCAGCAAGGTCTGAGAGATCGGCAGCGGCGTATTCGCATTGATCTGACCGGCTTCACGCGCCGCGAACAGCGACTCGACCAAGGGGCCGGGTGAACGATCGAACTTCATCAAATGCGCGGCATTCACGCTGGCGCGGAAGTTGCCCCAGGGCGTGCCGCGCAGCCGCCATTGAAGACCGATGTCGAGCCCCTCCACCGTCTGCGGCAGCAGATTGATGAACTGATCTTCGACCGAGACGATCTGTCCGACAGGTGTGATTCCGCTGCCCTGGAAGAAGGCGATGTCGTCGGCCGTCACCGCCGCACGGTTGACGTTGTCGTTCCGCGTGCCGTTCAGGATGTTCAGATAGTCCAGCACGACGTTCGACTGGGCGCCCAGCAGACCGACGATCTTCTCCTGCTCGATCTTCCAGCGGTCGAGCGTGAAGGTGAAGCGGCCGAACTGCTCGGGAATGAACCAGGGCTGCAACACCAGGCCGATGGACTGGTTGGTGCTTTCCTCGGGCTGAAGCTCGGGATTGCCCGACACCAGCAGCGAGGCGCTGGCGGGTTGCGAGCATTGGTTGAAGTTGGTGATCCGACCCAGGCGCAGATCGGCCTCGCAGCGGACGTAGTCGTTATTGGTCGACAGACGCCCATACTGCGCAGCGTTGGTCTGTTCCAGGTTCGGCGCGCGGAAACCCTCGGAATACGAGCCTCGGACGCGCACGCCTTCGACCAGGTCCCAGGCCATGGCGATCTTGGGCTTGGCCACATCGCCGAAGTCGGAATAGTGCTCGTATCGACCGGCCAGTTGGAAATCGAGGCTGCGAACCAGCGGGATGTTCATCTCCGGCGAAACGACAGGCACCGCGAACTCGACATAGGCCGAATAGACCTCGCGCTTACCGTAGGTATCGGGGTTTGAACTGACCGCAGCGATGTTGGACTGGCTGATCTCGCCCGAGACGCTGTCGCGGAAGATGTTAGTGCCGTCCAGATCGGCGTCGCGGTCGTCACGCTGGGTCTCACGGCGCGCCTCGACGCCCAGGGCCATACCGACAGGTCCGCCCGGCAGGGTGAAGACATCGGGACGGCTGACCTTGAAGTCCCACAGCGCCAGCGTGGTCTTGGATACACGCGTCAAGTCGGTCGTGATGGCGTCGATTGCGGCCTGAGAACTGGGCGTGCAGTCGCCAAAGCTGGTGTCGTTCACACACCCGCCGCTGAACGGATTGTACGCGTCGGGCGTCGACAGGGCGAGATTGGCCTGAAGCGCTGTCAGATTGACGGCGTTCGAGCTGTCGGTGGCCTCGGCTTCCGAATACAGCAGCGCGCTTTCCCAATCGAAGCCGCGCCATTCCCCCCGAAGGCCGCCCAGGAATCGGGACTGCCAGTTGTCGACATCCACCACCTGGGCGCCCAGATCGTTGAAGCGATACCGAACCAGCTTAACGGCCGTCCCGGCTGTGGGGACGTTTGTCAGGCCAGCGAGACGATTGGGATTACGCGTCCCGTCGGCAAAAGTGACGGGGCCGAACGGATTCCAGTAGTTGCTGGCTGGGATCCAGAGCGGGTTCAGCAAAATGGTCGGCGGCTGAATGTTCTGGGTCGACGCTGTGTAATAGCCGAGTTCGCCAAAGGCCGTCACGCCGTTGTCGAGATCGTAATGACCCGACACGAACAGGTTCAACCGTTCAATATCCGGCGATTGGGTGGTGCCCCGCGCCCCGTCATAGCGCAACTCGCGGCCGGCGCCGCTGTAGCTGATGTTGCCGCTGGCCAAGCACACATCACCGCCGACCGGCGCGGTGCAGCCGAAGCTGGAAGGCTGATTGTGAAAGGCTCCGGCGCCGGTCGTCAGTGCTGTCGTGCCCCGACGGACCTGGAACGGCGTCTGGAAGTTGGCCCAGGCTGTATAGGAGGAGCGCCCATCGGTGTCGGTGGAGTTCTCATAGCCCGGCACGTTGGCGAACAGGCTGCGACGGTCGTCAGAAGCGGTATAGGGTTCGTCGCTGGCCTGCTGGGCGGTGCGGTTGGTGTAGTCGAGGAAGCCCGACAGATTGCCCCGCTCGAAATCCTTTCCGGCGAACATTCCGAAGGTGAACTCTCGGCGATGCGTGCCCTCGGCGCCGCCGTACTGGGCCTTCATCTCCAAGCCGTCGAAATCCTGCTGAAGCACAGTGTTCACGACGCCCGCGACCGCATCCGCGCCATAGATGGCGGCGGCGCCGTCCAGCAGAACCTCCAATCGCTCGAGCCCCGATACCGGAATGGCGTTGGAGTTGTAGCTGAGCACCGGCACCGTGCCGGTGTCGGACGTACCCTGGCTGGTGGGGTGCTGAACGATCCGACGTCCGTTCAAGAGCACCAGGGTGTTGCCCACGCCGAGCGAGCGCAGATTGACCGAGTTGACGTCGCCCCGCGCTGCGTTCGAGGTTTGAGGATTGTTGGCGCTGGAGAACAGCACATCGCCCATCTGGGGAATGGACCGCAGCAGATCATCGCCGCTGACGGCGCCGGTCGCGATGATTTCTTCCTGCGTCACAACGGTCACCGGCAGAGCCGCCGTGGTGGAGGCACCGCGGATTTGAGAGCCGACGACGACGATGTCCTCGACCTGCGCCGCCTCGCCCTCCTGCGCTGGAGTGGATTGAGGCGTGGCCTCCTGAGCCAGAGCCGCTCCCGCCGAGATCAGCAGGACAGCCGAGGCCGCGCCCGCCATCAGTGCGAACTTGGATTGCATCTTCATGTTTCCTCCTCCCGGGCCGTCGTTATGTCGGCGGTCCCGTCATTCAAAAGTCGTTCTCGCCGTCAGTCCTTGGCGAGAACCAGATCGTCTCCAGGCCCCGCCGCAGGGTCGGGCAGCGCCGCCACCGGCAAGGGATGTCCGTCCAGCGCGGCCTTCAGGGCGTCGCGATCCAGCGCGTTTTCCCAGCGGGCCACGACGATGGTGGCCACGGCGTTGCCGATGAAGTTGGTCAGGGCCCGGCATTCGCTCATGAAGCGGTCGATGCCCAGGATCAGCGCCATGCCTGCGACTGGCACATCCGGCACGACCGACAGGGTCGCCGCCAGGGTGATGAAGCCCGCGCCCGTGATGCCCGCCGCGCCTTTTGAGCTAAGCATGGCGACCAGCAAAAGCGTGATCTGCTGCCAGATGGTGAGCTCAATGTTCAGCGCCTGAGCAATGAACAGAGCCGCCATTGTCATATAGATGTTGGTGCCGTCCAGATTGAACGAATAGCCGGTCGGCACGACCAGGCCGACGACCGATTTGGCGGCGCCCGCGCGTTCCATCTTGGAGATCAGGCTGGGCAAGGCCGCCTCTGAACTGGAAGTGCCCAGCACCAGCAGAAGCTCTTCCTTGAGGTAGCGGATCAGCTTGAGAATGTTGAAGCCGTTGGCGACGCCCACCAGACCCAGCACGCCCACGACGAAGATGATCGCAGTAACGTAGAAAGTCACGATCAAGGCGGCCAGATTGGCGATCGATGCGATTCCATAGGCGCCGATCGTAAAGGCGAAGGCTCCGAAGGCGCCGATGGGCGCGGCCTTCATCACGATGGCGACCAGCTTGAACACGGCAAGGCTGAGCGTCTCGAACAGATCGACCACAGGCTGGGCCCGCTCTCCCACCAACGCCAGGGCGAGGCCAAACAGGATCGACACGAACAGAACCTGCAGGATGTTGCCGGTCGAGAAGGCGCTGACCAGCGTGTCGGGAATGACGCCCATCAGGAAGCCGACGATCGTGCTCTCGTGCGCGGCCGCCGCATACTGCTCGACGGCGCCGGCGTTCAACGTCGCCGGGTCGATGTTCAGACCATGGCCCGGACGCACCAGATTGGCGATGATCAGGCCCACGATCAGAGCCAGAGTCGAGAAGACCAGGAAGTATGCGAAGGCCTTGGCGGCGACGCGACCGACACTTCCAAGATCACGCATGCCGGCGATGCCGGTCACAATGGTCAGGAAGATCACTGGCGCGATGACCATCTTCACCAGTTTGATGAATCCGTCGCCCAGCGGCTTCAGGCTCTCACCGAATGTCGGCCAGAAGTGACCGATCAGAGCGCCGAGCGCGATAGCGATCAGCACCTGGAAATACAGGTGGCGATAGAACGGCCGGCGAACGACCGGCGCGGCCTCTGACGGTATTGAGATCACGAAGGGCTCCTGATGTGCGGGGGTGATCCCGCAGTCTCCTCGATGGGCGCGATCTTCGCCACGCTCCGTTGGATAGAGCTTCCAACGAGACCCATCATCGCGAAAGCGATTGATCGAACGTCTCCATCTTTTTGATAACCAAGCACTTTCTATGAAAGCCGGAGCGTTTATCGAGATATCTGTGCGGTTTTTCACCCAGGCGACTAGCCCTTACGTGCGATTATCCGCACACTAGGAATGTGCAGCATTCACCTGTCATAGGCTCGGCTCGAAAACCTTGGCGCTCCCGTTGGCTGATAACGGCGGGAGCTTGGTTCACGATCGCCGTCCTGGCGGCTTTCGGGGCGGGCGAGGTGGCTCGGCGTGACGCTCAGATCGAACTGGCTCGACAGACAGAGGCGGCCGCCGCCTTGCACGCGGCCGTGCTACGCAGCGAACTGGAAAAGCACCGCTCCCTGCCCCTAGCGTTGGCGAGCGATCCCGACATCGCCGCCCTGCTGAGCGCCCCGCTGACTGCAAAAGGCGATCCTGTCAGCCTTAAACTTGAGACTCTGGCGCGTCAGACACGGGCCGCGGCCATCTACATCATCGACGCCAGCGGCCGGACCCGCGCCGCCAGCAACTGGCGTCTGCCGACCAGTTTCGTCGGCGCCGACTATGGGTTCAGGCCTTATTTCATCAATGCCATGCGCCATCGCCAGGCGGAGTTCTTCGCCTTGGGCACCGTGTCCGGCCGACCCGGACTCTATCTGGCGCGGCGCGTTGACGGGTCGAGCGGCTCCGCCGTGGGCGTCGTCGTGGTCAAGGTAGAATTCGCCGCTCTGGAGGCCGAATGGCGCGCGTCGGGTGAGCCGGCCTATGTTGTCGATCCCGGCGGCGTCGTGCTGATCACCAGCGTGCCGGCATGGCGTTTCCGCACCACAGAAGCGCTGGACGAACGTCGACGGCGGCTGACATTGACCGATCAGACGCTTCAACCCGAGGCGTTGCGCCCCCTCCCCTTCGTAACGCCCCCCAATGATCGACCGCGTCTGATCCAGGCTCCAGTCGATGGACGTGAGCAACGCTGGATGCATGCGGCGATCCCAACGGAAACGCCCGGCTGGACCCTGCACCTTCTGTCGCCGGATCGCGGATCCATTGGGACTGCCGTCGCAACCGCGCGGGCGCTTGCGGCCCTGATCGTCACCCTACTGGCAGGCGTCATCGTCGTGCTCCTGCGTCGTCGGCATCAGGCCCTTGTCCGCGCTCGTGCCGAGGAAGAGGCGCGGCTGGAACTGGAAAGGCTGATTGACGAACGCACCCACGAGCTTCGTGACGCCAATGCCGCCCTTAATCGCCAGATCGAGGAACGCCGCCAAGCCGAGACCGCACGCGAACTGTTGCGTGACGAGTTGGTTCAAGCCAGCAAACTCGCCGCGCTGGGGCAGATCGTCGCCAGCGTGGCGCATGAGATCAACCAACCCGTCGCCGCCATCCAGACCCAGGCAGAGACCGCCGGTGTCCTGCTCGACCGCGACGACCCCGCCAAGGCGCGTGGCGCGTTGGCGCGGATCAGCGACCTGACCCAGCGCATCGGCGCCATCACCGAAGGCCTAAGGGTCTTTTCCAGAAAGTCAGACCCCAAACTCGGCATCGTCCATCTGGAGGACGCAATCCACGGGGCTCTGCTGTTAACGCGCGGCCGATTGGACGAGGGCGGCGTCGAATTGATCCGCGAAGGCGACGCAGACGTCACAGTGCGCGCCGACCGCTTTCGTCTGGAACAGGTGATCGTCAATCTGGTCAAGAACGCTTCAGAAGCGCTGGAAGGCTGCGATCGGCCGCGACTAACGCTGAAAGTCTCGCGCGATAAGGACCGTGTGCGATTGAGCATTTCCGACAATGGTCCTGGCGTCCCTCCCGCTGTGCGCGCCCAACTGTTCACGCCCTTTGTCACCACACGCGCAAATGGCCTCGGCTTGGGTCTGGTCATCTGTCGAGATCTGATCGCCGGTTTCGGCGGCGAACTTGACTTGGTCGACGAGGAAATCGGAGCGACCTTTGTCGCCACGCTGAGGATCGCGTGATGGAATTCGCCCGCCCCACTGCCGTCGCCCTGATCGAGGACGACGCCGATTTCCGCCATGCCTTGGTCGAGCGCCTGACCTTGGAAGGTTACGACGTCCGCCCTTTTCCGGGGGCCGAACCTGCATTGAGAGCGATTGACGCCGATTTCCCGGGCGTTGTCATCACCGACCTGCGGATGCCCGGCCTTGATGGCCGCCAGTTGCTCAGCCGCCTGCAGGCTTTGGACGCGGCCCTGCCGATCATCATGATCACTGGCCATGGCGATATCACCGACGCCGTCGCAGCGATGAAGGACGGTGCCTACGACTTCGTCGCCAAGCCCTTTCCGTTTGAGCGCCTTCAGGACAGCTTGAACCGCGCGCTGGAAAAACGCGGCCTGGTGCTGGAAAACCGTCGTTTGCTGGCGATGGCCTCCGAAAGCGGACAGGAACTGCCTTTGGCGGGATCGTCTCGCGCCATCACCGCACTTCGCGCCACCATAGCTCAGATCGCCGACGCCCGGATGGACGTGTTGATCGAAGGCGAAACTGGGACGGGAAAGGAGGCTGTTGCGCGCGCCCTGCACAACGGCGGCCGGCGACGATTGGCGCCGTTCGTCGCTGTCAACTGCGGCGCCCTGCCCGACGGGCTGATCGAGAGCGAACTGTTTGGCCACGAACTCGGCGCCTTCGCCGGAGCCTTGCGCCGCCGGGTCGGGCACGTCGAACGGGCGCACAACGGCTCACTGTTTCTGGACGAGGTCGAGAGCATGCCTCTGGCCGTTCAGGTCAAGATTCTGCGTGTCCTGGAAGAACGCGAAGTCCATCCGATCGGAGCCAACGAACCCCGCGCCTTAGATTTGCGTGTCCTGGCGTCGTCAAAGATCGATCTGGGCGAAGCCGCGCGCGCGGGCGCCTTTCGCGAAGACCTCTATTACCGTCTGAACGTCGTGCGGCTCCGCGTACCGCCTCTGCGCGAACGGCGAGAAGACATTCCCCTGCTGTTCGCCCACTTCCTGCGTCGCGCTGCGGACCGCCACGGCGTCGACACCCCCTCTATAAGCGACAGCGTAAGACGCCTGTTGGTCGAGGCCGACTGGCCCGGCAATATCCGCGAACTGGCGCATTTCGCCGAACGGGTCGCCTTGTCACTCGACGACACGATCCGCCCGCCCGATGAAGGCCTGAGCCTTCCCGACCGGGTCAACAGATTCGAAGGCGAACTGCTGCGCGACGCGCTACAGTCCCATCGTGGGGACATTTCCGCAGTGCTGGCCGAAATGCAGGTTCCGAGAAAGACGCTGTACGACAAGCTGCAGCGGCATGGCCTGAAGCCCGCTGACTTCCGCTGAGAACGCCCGACAATCCTGGTTCAAAGCGGTGGCGTCTAAGCCTTTCTCCTCCGAGCGGAAGAAAGCTCGCTACCTGCCCATCGGTCCCACATCTGGAAATACAGGCCGTAGTTGCCGTTGAAGCGTTTGTGGTGCGCGTCGTGGTGGGTGGCGGTGATCATCCAGCGCAGGGGCGCGTGTTTCAGCCAAGACGCGGGCCAGACCTCTCGGCCGGCGTGGTTTAACACGGCGGTTGCGGTCATCAGGGTCAGCAGCGCCAACGCCACGCCCCAATGAATGGGGATGAAGAGGGTCAGGGCCGGCAGGAACCAGGCCGTGGCTATGGCTTCGGCCGGATCGAAAGCGAAGGAGGCGAAGGCGCTGGGATCGCGCGACCGGTGGTGTTCGGCGTGGGCCCAGGGGAAGATGCGCGGGTGGTGCAGCCCGCGGTGGACCCAATAGTAGAAGGCGTCGTGGGCCAGCATGTAGACGATGAAGCTGACGGGCAGCCACCACAGCGGCCAGGCATTGATATCGTCGTAAATCGCCGTCCCGCCGCGCTTCCAGAGCTCGATGACGAGTGCGGCAGGCAGAGCGTAGATCGGGCAGGCGATCAGAGACGCGATGATTTCGGCGCGGATGCGTTTCGCCGCCGGCGGCCTGTGGTTCAGTTGACGCCCCCGTCCCGCTCCGCCCCACAGCAAGCCATGAGTCACAACGCCGACCAGCAGATAGCGCAAGCCGATGATCAGGCTGAGCGCGAGGGTGGTGACGAACAGGTCCTTCAACATGGGCGCACAGACGGCGAAACGTCGCGCCGGGTCAAGTCGTGACGCGCGGTCCCTAAAGCGCCTAAGATGGGGTCATGTCCTGGCCGACGATGATCCTGCTGTTCCTCGCCACCTCCATGGGGATGGAGGTCTTCGCCTGGGCGATGCATCGCTATGTCATGCACGGCCTTCTGTGGACCTGGCACCGCAGCCACCATGAGCCGCACGACCACGTGCTGGAAAAGAACGACCTGTTCGCCGTGGTGTTCGCCGCCCCGGCCATCGTCTTCGTCGCCTTGGGTCTGCATCTGTGGCCTTGGGCGCTGCCGATCGGCCTGGGCGTCACGGCCTATGGACTGGTCTATTTCTTCTTCCACGACGGGCTGGTGCATCGCCGGTTCCCGACGGGAATCGCTGGCCGCTCAGGGTTCTGGACGCGGCGCATTCAGGCCCACCGGCTGCATCACGCCGTGCGGACGCGCGAGGGCTGCGTGTCGTTCGGCTTTTTGTGGGTGCGGTCGGCGCGCGCGCTGAAGGCCGAACTGTCTCAGAAGCGCGGCGCTTCCAGCAACGGCGCCTGAGCCAGGGCGGCGAGGTCCGACGACCCGGTGCAGAAACAGGCCAGTCTCAGCTGAGCCGCCATCAGATCCAGATGATCGACCACCGCCTCGGTCGAAGTCAGCGCCGCCTCCAGCACCCCGGCCGCCTGGCCGACCAGACAGGCGCCCAGCCGGATCGCGCGCGCCGCATCCAGCCCGTCGCGGATGCCGCCCGACCCGATCAGATCCAGTTCCGGCGCGGCCTGGGCGCAGTCTACCAGGCTGCGCGCCGTCGGTACGCCCCAGCCGGCGAAGGGCGCGGCCAGCGCTTCCGCCCGACCGCCCGTCGCTCGTGCGCCCTCGATCAGGCCCCAGTTGGTGCCCCCCGCCCCGGCCACGTCCAGCGCGGCGACGCCCATGTCCGCCAAACGGCGCGCCACCGCACCCGACAGGCCGGCGCCCGTCTCCTTGACGATCAGACGGCCCGGGAAAGCCGCCGCAACCCGTTCGATACCGTGCGCCACGCCGCGCCAGTCTCGATCACCCTCGGGCTGAATGCCTTCCTGCAAAGGGTTTAGATGCAGGATCAGGGCGTCGGCGCCGATCATCTCCATGGCCCGGCGCGCCTCGTCGACGCCATAGCCCAGGGCGAACTGCACGGCGCCCAGGTTGGCCAGGATCATCGCATCGGGGGCGCGGCGTCGCAGATCCAGCCCCAAACCCAAACCACCTTCCGTCTCCAGCGCCACACGCTGCGAGCCGACCGCCAGAACGACGCCCAAAGCCTGGGCGGCCTCGGCCAGCCGTGCATTGATCGCCTCGGCCCGCGACGGCCCGCCGGTCATCGAACTGATCAGGAACGGCAAGACGACCCGTCGCCCCAGAAAGCGCGTCGCCAGATCGATGGCGTCATGATCGATATCCGGCAGGGCGTCGTGAACAAAACGGACGGCGTCCAGACCCGAGGTCGTCTGGCTGACGCCTCGCCCAGCCCGCACGTGGTCGATGTGCTCGTCCTTGCGCCGGATCAAGGCATCGGCGTCGGTGGACATCGCAAACGGCTCCTAGCGGGTTGCATCCGACGCGGTCGTGATGCCGTATGGCATCATAAAGGTTCGGCGCGTGGTCGCAACGCGACGCCGGCGAGTACGGGAGATCTGTATGGCGATCGTCGGCATCCGGCGCAAACCGCCCCTGGCGGACGCATCCTGCGACCCCGACGATCTGCGCCTGCAGGTTCAGGCGCGCCTGGCCGAGGTCGCGCCCGCGCATGGCGGCCTGCTGTCCACAGCGGCCCGCGAGGCCTTGCTGGGCCAGGGGAAACGCGTTCGGCCGGTGCTGGCCATGCTGGCGGCGGCGCATGTCGGGGGCGAGCCGGAAGATGCCTTGGACTACGCCTGCGCGCTGGAAATGGTCCATGCCGCGTCGCTGGTTCTGGACGATCTGCCGTGCATGGACGACGCTTCGCTGCGTCGGGGCCAGCCGACGCTGCACCGTCGCCACGGCGAGGATACGGCGGTTCTGGCGGCCGTGGCTCTGTTGAACCAGGCCACGCGTCTGGTGCTGCAGACCTCGGCGCCGGCGGAAACGCGTCTCGCGACCCTGGACCTTTTGACGCAGGCGATCGGCTTCGATGGTCTGTCCGAGGGTCAGATGCGCGACCTGCGCGACGACGCGAGGGATCGCGACGAAACCGCCCTGCGCCAGATCAACGATTTGAAAACCGGCGCCCTGTTCGTCGCCACCGTGCGCGGCGGCGGTCTGCTCGGCGGCGGCGATGCACAGGATCTGGCGCGGCTGTCGGACTTCGGCGAAGCGATCGGCTTCGCCTTCCAACTCTGCGACGATCTGCTGGATGTCTGTTCGACCGTAGATGAGGTCGGCAAGGATGTGGGCCAAGACGACGACACTACCACGTTTGTCGATCTGTGGGGTGAATGCCGGACCCGCGCGGCGGTGCGGCAATCGTTGGCCAAGGCGGTCGAGGCGGTCGGCCATGACAGCCCCCTGGCCCTCTATGTCCTGGACCTTTTCCAGCAGGCCGAACTTGGGGTCTGAGGTCACGCCGGCCTTGTCGCTGAGCGGGATCGATGCGGGCTACGACGGCCGACCCGTGCTGCGTGACTTCAGCCTCAGCATCGCTGCGGGCGAGGTCTATGCCCTGCTCGGGGCGAATGGTGCGGGCAAGTCCACGGTGGCGCGTGTCGCCTCGGGCCTGCTGCCCGCTCGCCGCGGGCATGTTGTCCTGGGCAAAGGCGGCGGACCACGCGGGCGCATCGGGCTGGCGCCGCAGGACAGCGCCCTGTTCCCAGCCCTGTCGCCGCGCGAGAACGTCGATGTAACGGCGCGGCTGTGCGGCGTGCCCAAACGTGATCGCGGCGCGGCCGTGAACCGCGCGCTCGATCTGACCGGCTGCGGCCCGCGCTCGGACCAGCCGGTGCGCACCTTGTCCGGCGGCTGGAAGCGGCGCGCCAACCTCAGCGCCGCCCTGGTCGGACAACCGCGCCTGCTGATCGCCGACGAACCGACGGAAGGGGTGGATGCGGCGACCCGAAGCGTCCTGTCCGTCGCCCTGCGCGAAACCGCAAAGGCGGGCGCCGGCTGTCTGCTGATCAGCCATGACGCCATCTTCGTCGCCGATACGGCTGACCGGATCGGTGTCCTGGCCCAAGGGCGACTTCTGGCGGAAGGCGCCCCGAACGCCCTGCTTCATCGCGCGTTCGGCTCAGCCCGGCTGCTCAGCATTCGCCTGACCCGACCCGCGTCGGACCCCGCCGCCCAATGGTTCGCCCAGGCGGGGCTGACCGCGTCCGAGGACGGGCTGGAGTGGCGGCGGCTCTGCGATGACGCGCTAGCCATCGCCCAGATGCTGGCCGCCGTCGTCGATGGCGAGGATGGCGAGGTCGCCGTGCGCCGCCCCGGCCTGGACGATCTGGTCGCACAGCTGTCGCAGACGCCGTCATGATGGCGGTGGCGGGCGCCTGGGCGACAGGGTTTTGGCGCGACCGCGCCGGCGTGATCCTGACCCTGCTGTTGCCACCCCTGGTCTATCTGCTGTTCGCAGCGATCTTCGGCGCGGGCGCGCGCGGCGACATCGACACCACCGTCGTGCTGCACGACGCGTCGCGCACGCCCGCGACGGCGGCGATCCGCGAGGCGGTGTCGACGGACATGGGCGCGCGTCTTCGCATCATCGATGATCGCGAGGCCTTCGATCGCGCCGTCATCGACGGTCGCGCCGACGCGGGCATACTGATCCGTCCCTCGCCGCAGGGACCGCCGAAGCTGGTGATCGTTTCCGCCGCCGGCCGGGACGTGGCGGCGTCGGCGCTTCAGGCGCGGCTGGAGCCGATGGCCACCGCCCTGTCGGGTCAGGTCGCACGACCCGCGTCGCGCGTTCAGACCCTCCAGATCGGGCCCCAGGGTGATGTGCAGGCGACCTATTATGCGGGCGCGGTCAGCGTCATGTTCGTCTTCTTCGCCGCCATGCACGGGGCCATGGGCGGGCTGGACGAGCGGCGGTCCGGCCTCCAATCACGCCTGGCCCTGGCCCGCGGCGGCCTTGCGCCCATCCTTGGCGGGCGGGCCGTCTGGCTGACGGCGGTCGGCGTGATGCAGTCGGCGGCTGTGTTCGTCGCCGCCTGGGTCAAGCTGCCCGCCCTGGAGCTCTGGCAGATGGCGGCGGCTGCGATGACCGCCTTGGCGGTTGGTTTCTGCGCCGCAGGGCTGGCCCTGGCCCTGACGGCGGCGTGTCGATCGCGCGAACAGGCCCAGCCGCTCACGACCTTCGTGGTCTTGCTTCTGGCTGCTTTGGGCGGATCGATGGCGCCGCGCTTTTTGATGCCGGAGGCCTTCCGTGACCTCGGCTGGATCACGCCCCACGCCTGGGCGATCGAGGCCTATCAGGCCGTGATCTGGCGCGGCGAGTTCACGTCGACCGTCATCGCCGCCTGGGCGGTCATGGCCGGCCTGGGCGCAGGCGGCCTTGCGATCGCCCTGATGTTGGAGAGGCGGCGCGCCGCCCGCTGATCGTCAGACGTGGGTCCACAACGCCGGGCGCGGCGGCGGCTCGCGCCAGGCGTCCAGCGTCTTGCACCACAGGGCGATCAGACCACCCCGCCCCAGCAGCATCAGCTTGCCCGCCTTGTCGACGGACGTCCGCCCATCCCAGGCGCTCACCCCCGCGCGCGACACATGGCGGCCGATCGAACGATAGACGCCGCGCGCCGTGGCGATGGCCCAGGCCGAGCGCGGGTTCAGATCGCGCAACCCCCACCGCGCCGAGGCGTAGAAGGGCTCGGCCGCCGCCACCAGACGCTGGGCCGTCTTGGCCACGGCGGCGCGGTGCTGGGGCTGATCGACCTGATCGCGCGGCACGCCCGCCTCATCCAGCCAGGCGCCGGGCAGATAGACGCGCCCGCCCTTCGCATCCTCGACCACGTCGCGAGCGATGTTCGTCAGCTGGAACGCCAGCCCTAGGTCCTGAGCGCGTCGCAAGGTCGGCGCATCGTCCACCCCCATGATCCGCGCCATCATCACCCCGACGACGCCGGCGACGTGATAGGCATAGTCCAGCGTGTCCTCCAGCGTGTCGTAACGCCGGCCGACCACGTCCATCTCGAACCCCTGCAACAGGTCCATCGCCTCGTCAGCAGGAATGCCATGACGCATGGCCACGCGCTGGAAGGCGGTGAAGACCGGGTCCGTCTGCGGCTCTCCGGCCAGGGCGGCGGCGGTGCGCAGACGCAGTTCGTCCAGCTTCTCGCCGGCCAAAACCGGATCGATGCCGACCGCACCGTGGCCCAGCACCTGGCCGTCGATCTCGTCGTCGCAGTGCCGGCACCAGGAATACAGCATCCAGGCGTCGTCCCTGATCGCCGCGGGGAACAGGCGCGCGGCGGCGGCGAAGCTCTTGGACCCCTGCTCCATCGACTGGCGGCTGTGATCCAGGACGGCGTCGGTCATGCCGGCTGCCTCGCGTCCTCGATCATCAGGGCGGCGGTGGCCTTGGCCGATCCGACCACGCCCGGCACGCCCGCGCCGGGATGGGTGCCGGCGCCCACGAAATAGAGGTTGGGGATCCGGTCGTCGCGGTTATGCACCCGGAACCAGGCGCTTTGGGTCAGGATCGGCTCCAGCGAGAAGGCCGAACCCTGGTGAGCGTTCAGCTGGTCGCGGAAATCGACCGGCGTGAAGATGCGGCAGGTATCCAGATCCGCCGTCAAACCGGGGATGTAGCGTTCTTCCAGATAGGCCAGGATCCGGTCGCGATAGCGTGGCCCCTCGACCTCCCAGTCGATGTCAGCCGAGGCCAGGTGCGGCACGGGCGCCAGGACATAGAAGGCGTCGCAGCCTTCCGGGGCCAATGACGGATCGGTCCGCGTCGGCGCATGCAGATACAGCGAGAAGTCATCAGGCAGGTCCGGCCCCTTGAAGATTTCGGCGATCAGCTCGCGATAGCGCGGCCCGAACAGCACCGTGTGGTGTCGCACCTCCGGGTGGACGCGTTTCAGGCCGAAATAGATGACAAACAGCGACATGGAGTGACGCCGCGACGCCAGCTTGGCACCCTCCTTCTGACCGCGCGGTTCCTGACCCAGCAGGCGCTGATAGGTGTGAACCACGTCGGCGTTGGAGGCGACCATGTCGAAGGCCAGCGTCTCGCCGTTCACCACCACGCCGGTTGCGCGACCGTTCGCCATGGTGATGCGCTCGACCGGGCTGTTCAGCCGGACTTCCCCGCCCAGATCCTTGAGCAGACGCACCATGGCCTGGATCAGGGCCCCGGTGCCGCCGCGCGGGAACCACACGCCCCAGCGCCGCTCCAGCGCATGGATCAGCGCATAGATCGACGAGGTCGCGAACGGATTGCCGCCGACCAGCAGGGAGTGGAAGCTGAACGCCTGACGCAGATGCTCGTCCTGAATATAGCTGGCGACCTTGTCATAGACCGATCGCCAGGCCTGAAGCCGCATCAGCTCCGGCGCCGCCTTTACCATGCTGGCGAAGTCCAGGAACGGCACGGCCCCCAGCTTCAGATAGCCTTCCTTCAACAGGTCCTGCGAATAGGCCAGGAACTTGCGATAGCCTTCCTTGTCGGCCGGATTGCGCGCCACGATCTGGCGGTCCAGCTCGTCCTGATCGTTGACGTAGTCGAAGACGTCGCCGTCTTCCCAGCACAGCCGATAGAAGGGCGCGACCGGCAGCAGTTCGACATAGTCCGACAGCTTGCGGCCGCTGGCCTCGAACAATTCCTCAAGCGCCGACGGGTCGGTGATGACGGTGGGACCGGCGTCGAAGGTGTAGCCCTTGTCCTTGAACACATAGGCCCGGCCGCCCTCCAGATCGCGGGCCTCGAACACCGTGGTCTGAATGCCCGCCGACTGCAGCCGTATGGCCAGCGACAAGCCTCCGAAGCCCGATCCGATTACTGCAGCCCGCATCACGCACGTCCTCTTTCGACCAGACAGGTCAGTGCGGCGCCGATCGGCACCGGGGGTTTTCCGCTCAGGATCCGCGCCTTGTCGGCGAGGGTGGATCCAGCGGCGTAGAAGCGTTCGACCAAAGGCTGGGGCAGACGATAGAACCGCTCCAGCACCTTGTATCGCTCATCGGGTCGCGCCGCACGGAATAGCATCCGGTTCAGCAACCGATAAAAACCTCGTCCGGCCCATACGTCATGCGCATGGCGGCGGATGTCCTCGGCGACCGTCGTCGGCTCGAAATCCCGCGCCAACCGGTCGGCCAGGCGCACCGCGTCCGGCAGGGAATAGCCGGTGGTCGGGTGAAACAGCCCGGCGCGCAGGCCGCTGAGCGCCGTCGGCCCCATTCGCGACAAATGCGCGCCGATGTCCCCATCGAGCGCCACGGGCAGGACGCCGTCCTCTTCGCGCAGCACCGTCTCGATCTCCCAGCCCTGCGCGCGGGCGTAATCCAGCACGCCCTGCCGGAACGCCGCGCGATCCAGCGCATCCCCGTCAGTGTAGCGCGTATCCTCGATCAGCAGCGTGCGATCATCGAACGGCAGGGTGTAGAGAAACCGGTAGCCCCCGGCCTGATCGACGCAGGCGTCCATGACGATGGGCGTGGTCAGGCCGTGCGGCGCCGCCAGCCGCACTTCCAGCCCGACGAACTTCTGAAAACCCAGCGCCAGATCCGGCGTCGCGGTCGGCCCGCGCCCATCGATCACCGCCTTGGCGCTCAGACGCCGTCCATCAGCCAGCACCGCTTCGGTCGGCGACACCGAGGCGACCGAAGCGCCCAGCATGACCTTTCCGGGCAAGGCCGCCTCGACCACCGCCGCGAACCGTTCGGCCGTGACGCTGCAATAGGGGGTCGACAGCGCCCGTTCGAACTGGGGAAAACGGACGCTGTATCCCGGCCAGCGATGCACCACCAAGGGCGCGATCCAGTCGCGCTGCGCCTGCGTCAGGTCGCTGTCGAAGAAAGACCAGGTGTGGATCCCGCCCAGGGTCTGCGCCGCCTCGACGATTCGCACGTCCAGATCAGGACGGACTTGTGACAGCCGCAGCGCCAGCAGGCCATTGGCCAGGCCGCCGCCGACCAGCAAAAGGTCTGGCGCGGAAGTGTCAGAGGCGTCGACCTGCATTCCAGACAGGTGGCACGCGACGACGCATGCGGCAAGCGAACAGGATGCTTACCGGGCCGCGATGCGCTAAGTGTCGCGCCATGTCCGCCGTCACGCCAATGTCACGGGTCGTCCCGAACCAGGCCCTGATCGGCCTGACGCTGGCTGGCCTGATCGCGGCGGCCTGGCTGAGCCTGCATATCTATGGCGTCTATTTTCATCGCTGGACGATGTGGAGCGTCCTGACCGTTCCGCTGATCGTCGCCGTCCAGACCTGGCTGTCCGTCGGCCTGTTCATCGTCGCCCACGACGCCATGCACGGCTCCCTGGCCCCGGGCCGCCCCCGGCTGAACACGGCGATCGGCAGCCTGGCGCTGGCCCTCTACGCCGGTTTTCGGTTCGCGCCGTTGAAGACGGCCCACCACGCCCATCACGCGGCGCCCGGCACGGCGGACGATCCTGACTTTCACGCCGACGCCCCACGCGCCTTCCTGCCCTGGTTCTACAACTTTTTCCGCACCTATTTCGGCTGGCGAGAACTGGCCGTTCTGACCATCCTTGTGGCTGTCGCGGTGCTGGTCCTGGGCGCCCGGATGCCCAACCTTCTCGTCTTCTGGGCCGCGCCCGCCCTGCTCTCGGCGCTTCAGTTGTTCACCTTCGGCACCTGGCTGCCCCACAGGCACACCGACGAAGCCTTCCCCGACCATCACAACGCCCGCACCAGCCCCTTCGGCCCGGTCCTGTCGTTGCTCACCTGCTTCCACTTCGGCCGCCACCACGAACACCACCTGACCCCTTGGAAACCCTGGTGGAGTTTGTTCAGCTAGGCGTGCACAGCGGTCGTTTTCAACGGCGACATAACGCACGAAGCCTCTGCCCCGCCGCACCGTGAGCGTCTGCTGATCGGCCCATATTCTGAGAGGAATGGCGGAGACGGAGGGATTCGAACCCTCGGTACCCCTTACGGGGTACGACGATTTAGCAAACCGTTGCCTTCAGCCACTCGGCCACGTCTCCTGCGAGGGCGTCGATAGCGGAGGCTGATGCGTCGCGCAATCCGGTTCGAGAGAAAGCGTCCACGTTAACGCGACATAGAGGCCGAAGCGGCAGTATCGCGGCCATCATTCGCCCCCCGGATCGCTGCTGGATCGCCTGTTGCTCGACCGTCCCGCCAATCTCGCCGCCGATACGCCGCTGAAGAGCCGGCCTTCGCGCGGGCCGTTCCGGCCGGAGATCTGGCTGAATGCGCGCGAGCGATCGTCCGTGCGGCTGTCGGCGCATTATTTTCGGCTGATCGACGTGTTGATGGTCTGCGGGCTGGCGTTCAGCGCGGTCCTGGCGATACAGCCGACGGGCTTGGCCTCGATCACGGTCGGCGACGCCGCGCCCGTGGTCGTCGGCGCCGTTCTGGTGCTCGCGCTGATGCGCGCGCTTCAGCTTTATCGATTCGGACGCGACACGCCCTGGCCTCTGCATATGGCTGGCGTTGTAGGCGTGGGCGTCGTCTCGGCCGGTATTGCGCTCGTCCTGGGTTGGGCGCTGGACCGGCCGGCGCTGGACGTCATTGCGCCCTGGGCGCTGACCACGACGGCCGCCCTGACGCTGTTGCACGGCCTGTGGCTGGTCGTCATTGCGCGGTGGCGTCGGCTGGGCGTGCTGTCGCCCAACATCGTCATCGTCGGCGCGACCCGAAACGCGCGACGTCTGATCGAACAGGCGCTTGAGCGGCGTGACATGAATGTGCTGGGCGTGTTCGACGACCGGCTGGCCCGATCGCCCGACAGCGTCGCCGGCGTGCCGGTGCTGGGGACGGCCAAGGCTCTGTTGACCCACCGGCTGACGCCCTATGTCGACCGGATCGTGCTGGCCATAGATCCCGAGGCCGGCCAGCGCGTGCGCGACCTGACGCAGACGTTGAACGCCCTGCCCAATCCGCTGACGGTCCTGGTCGATTCGGAGTTGGGCCGCGACGGGCTGCTGAACAGGCTGGCGAATGCGCCGCTCGCGCCTCTGGATGGTCCTGCCAACCCGGACCGCCGCGCCTTCAACAAGCGGATCCAGGACCTGGTGATCGGCGCCGTCGCCCTGGTCGTCGCTGCTCCCATCATGGCCCTGGTCGCACTGGCGGTGAAGCTGGACAGCCCCGGCCCTGTCTTCTTCCGCCAGCGTCGTCATGGTTTCAATCACGAGACCATTGTCGTGTGGAAGTTCCGCTCCATGCGCCACGCCGCCGCCGACGCGACCGCCAGCCGCCAGGTCTGCGCCGACGATGACCGCGTCACCCGCGTCGGTCGCTTTATCCGCGCCACCAGCCTGGACGAACTGCCCCAAATCTTCAACGTCCTGTCGGGCGAGATGTCCTTGGTCGGCCCCCGCCCGCACGCCATCGGCATGAAGACCGGCGAGACCGAATCCGCCCTGCTGGTCGCCGAATACGCCCATCGCCACCGCATCAAGCCCGGCATGACCGGCTGGGCCGCCATCAAGGGCTCGCGCGGACCGGTGGACACCGAGGCCCAGGTGCGCGAGCGCGTCCAGCTGGACATCGAATATATCGAGCGCCAGTCCTTCTGGCTGGACCTATGGGTCATCGCCGTCACCATCCCCGTCCTGCTGGGCGACCGGGCGGCCGTGCGTTGAGCGAGAAGCGCATGTTCTGGCGCGGCGTCTGGGGCTATCTGCCGGCCCAGATCGTCCAGGGGGTCGTCGGATTTCTGACGATCTTCGTCTTTACGCGCCTGCTCAGCGCCGACGACTTCGGCCATTACGCCCTGGCGTTTTCGGTGACGACCCTGGCCCACACCGTGACCTTCACCTGGCTCGAAGCGTCGATGGCGCGCTTCTGGGCGGCCGAGCGCACACCCGAGGGAATGGCGACCCATTTCGCCAGTCTGTACCGCACGTCCTTCACCATCATCGCCGTGTTCACCCCGATCGCAGCCCTGATCGTGTGGCTGGCGCCGCTGACGCCCGCGTTCAAAATAGCCGTCGCCTTCGGCCTGGCCGGCGCGCCGATGCGCAACCTCGCCAAGCTGGCTCAGGAGCGGTATCGCGCGGCGGGCGAGGTGTCGAAATCCGCCGCCGTGGACATCGGCGTCGCCATCCTAGGCTTTCTGGTCGGTGCCGGGTTCGCGCTGGCCGGCGCCGGCGCAGCCTCGCCCCTGCTGGGCCTGGCCATCGCGCCCCTGTTCGCCCTGCCCTTCATCCTGCCGGGCGAGTTGCGTCAGTCGACGGGCGGGACCGTGGATCGCACGCGGCTGAAGGCCTATGCCCTCTACGGCTATCCCATTGCGGCGTCGCTGACCTTGGCCTTGGTGCTGGCGTCGACGGACCGGTTTCTGCTGGCGGCCTTCATGGATGCGGCGGCGGTCGGTGCCTATCACGCCAGCTACAGCCTGGCGAACCGGACGCTGGACGTCATCTTCATCTGGCTGGGCGCGGCCGGGGCGCCGGCCATGGTGATGGCGCTGGAGCGCGGCGGGCGCGAGGCGCTGCGTCAGACGGCCATCGAGCAGGGTTCTACCCTGATCCTGATCGGCCTGCCCGCCGCCGTCGGCCTGTCGCTGGTCGCGCGACCGCTGGCGGAGTTGATGATCGGCCAGGATCTGCGCGCCGCCGCTGCGCTGGTGACGCCGTGGATCGCCGCCTCATCCTTCCTGTCTGGAATGATCGCCTATTACTTCGGCTTCGGCTTCACCCTTGGAAAGAAGACCGGACTGTTGCTGGTGACGATGGCGATTCCGGCCCTTTGCAACGTTGCGCTGAACCTTGTGCTGATCCCCCGCATGGGCGTGACGGGCGCGGCCGTCTCGACCGCCGCCAGCTTCGCTATCGGCCTGATCGCCTGCATCCTGCTCAGCCGCCGCGCCATTGCCCTGCCGATGCCGTGGGAGGCGCTGATCCGTTGCGGGATCGCCTCCGCCGTCATGGCGGGGGTCGTCTGGATGCTGCCGCCGCTGGGCGGTTTCTTGGAGCTGATCTTGGACGCCAGCGTGGGTGGTCTCGTCTATGCCGTTGTGGCCCTGACGCTGAACGCCGCAGGGGTGCGTGACGTGCTGCTGCGCCTGATCCGCGCGCGCCGGAGTGTGCCGGCATGAGCGCCCATATCCACGATAACGTCGCCTGGTCTCGGGAGACCCCAACGATCTCGGTCCTGATCCCCTTCCTGCGCGACGATCCGCAAGAACTGGTGCGCCAATTGGATGCCGAGGCCGCCGCCCTGTCCGACGCGGTGGAGCTGATCCTGCTGGACGACGGCACCGGCGACGCCGATCTGACGGCCCGGCTTCAGGCGACCCTCGACGCCCTCGACCTGCCCGTGCGCCTGATCACCCTGGCCGCCAACGAGGGCCGCGCCAGGGGACGTAACCGCCTGACCACCGCCGCCCGTGGCGAGGCCTATCTGTTCCTCGACAGCGACATGCGGCCAGATACGGCGGCCTTCCTACAAAACTGGCTGCGACTGGCCACTGACAACGCGCCCGCCGTAGCCTTCGGCGGCTTCTCGCTGGATCAAGCGCCGACCGACGCGCGGTTCGCCGTTCACCGCGCCCTGTCCGGCGCCTCGGAATGCCTGTCCGCGTCCCAGCGCGCCCTGACGCCCGAGAAATACGTCTACACCTCCAATCTGCTGGTGCGCCGCGACGTATTCGCCGCCGAATCCTTCGATCCCGGTTTCAGCGGCTGGGGCTGGGAGGACGTGGAGTGGGCCATGCGCGTTTCCCGCCGCTTTCCCGTCGTCCATATCGACAATCCCGCCACCCATATGGGCCTGGACACGGTCGAGGATTTGGCGCGCAAGTTCGATCAAGGCGCCGGCAACTTCGCCCGCGTGGTCGCCCTGCATCCCTCCATCGTCCAGACCTATCCCAGCTACAAGGCCGCGCGCGCGTTGAAACGCCTGCCCGCCCTGCCCCTGGCGCGTCGCCTGATGAAACAGGCCGCCCTGACGGCGGCCCTGCCGGTCAAGGCCCGCGCCTTCGCGCTCAGGCTCTACCGCGCCGCCGTCTATGCGGACGCCGTCTGACCATGCGCGACGTCGCCGTCATCATCCCGACCCTGCGCCGCCCAGACAGTCTGGAGCGAGCTATGCGCTCCGTCTTCGCCCAGACCGGATCGCTGCATCGCGTCGCCGCCATCGTCGTCGCCGACAATGACCCGCAAGGCTCCGCCGCCGCCTTGATCGAGCAACTGCGCACCGAAGCGCCCGTGCCCCTGACCTATGCCCACGCCCCCGTCCCCGGCGTGGCGACGGCGCGGAACGTGGGCCTTGCCGCCACCGACGCGCCCCTGATCGCCTTCTTGGACGACGACGAAGCCGCCTCTCCCGGCTGGCTCGCCGCCCTGCTGAACGCCCAAGTCCAGACCGGCGCCGATGTCGTCTTCGGCCCCATTCGCGGGCGGGTACCGGAAAACACCGGCTGGACGACCGCGTATCTGGAGCGCTTCTTTGGTCGCGACGGCCCGCACGACACGTGTCTGACCGACGACATCCACGGCTGCGGCAACAGTCTTATGGTGCGCGCGACCGCCCTGCCCGGCGAGGCCCCGTTCGACGTCGCCATGAACGAGACGGGCGGAGAGGACGATCGGCTGTTCACCGCCCTGTCGGCGCGCGGCGGCCGCTTCGGCTGGGCCGCCGAGGCTTGGGTGGATGAGTTCGCCCCGCCCCACCGCGCCACGCTGACCTACGCCCTGACCCGCGCCTTCGCCTATGGGCAGAGCCCGACCCAGATGGCCGCCGACCGCCGCGACTGGCCCGGCGTCGTCAAATGGATGTTAGTCGGCCTGATCCAGACTGGCGTTTGGGGCGCCGCGTCTGTTCTATCCGCCATCCTGCGCCGCCCCGACCGCGCCCAGACCTACGACCGCTGCGCCCGAGGTCTCGGCAAGCTCTTCTGGACCAAGAGGTTCGAGCCGAAACTCTACGGTGCGGCGATGCTGTCGCGGTCGGACGTCTGACTTCATCTTGAAAAGGCCGCGCGACAGATCGGCCTTGGAATAGATGTCAAAGCGCTAGTTTGTGCTCTGCGACGCTCGACCTGTTCGAAATAGGCTCATCACAACAAAGGAAACCGCAAAACACGCCGCCGCTGCGACATAGAGGCCTCGCACATCGGCGCCCGAACGCTGGAGAATGAAAGCGGCGACCGGTGCCATCGCCTGAGGCAAGGCGACAGCCAGATTGTTCAAGCCCATGTCTCTCCCGCGATTGTGCTGGGTGGGTAGAGCATCCGCCATCAACCCCATCTCCACGGCCCCATAGGCGCCCTGGCCCAAGCCATAGACCGCGAGGGCGAACACCGCCGTTGTCCAGGATGGTGCGATCGCCAAAATGGAGGTCGCTGCACAAAGCAACAGCGCTCCCGTCAGCGCAAGGGGCTGTCGCCAAATCATGCGCCGCCCGAACAGGGCAACGGCCCCGGCGACGACCATGACGCCCACAAATGCGATCCCCGTCAGAAAGGCATGCGCTCTTTCGGGAGAGCGGCCGGGCCATCCGACCGCATCCGTGAGGAAGTACAGCAGATACATGCTGACCAGGGCATAACCTGTTGCGATGAAAAGGCGGCCGGTCCAGACCACGACGAAGTTTCGTGATCTGAATGGCGCGAGGAACGCGCCTGTCCCGCTGGGAACAGAAGACGGCGCCGTCTCTGATCGCTCAAAGGAGCGCGGCTCGTCGTAAACGATCAAGAAGATAAGGGCTGCGGCAAGAAGAATGCCGGCAAGGAGCGCTAATCGTCCGGGCTCATATTGAGGACCGAGCGCCATCAGGCTGGACCCCAACGCCACGGCGAGCGGATAAGACAGTCCCAGCATCGCAGAAACGGTGCTTCTCAAGGCGATCGGCACGCGATCTGCGAACACCGCTGAAAGCGGCGCCACCAGAACGTTGAAAGCCAGCTGAAAGCCGATCAAGGCCCAGACGAACTCAACCGGCGTCGACGACCGCCATATGCCCACATAGCTCAGAACCGTCAGGAGCGCGCCCAACGCGATCCAAGGCCTTCGACGCCCGAACCGTGATGTGGTTCGATCGCTGATGGTCCCCATGACGACGTTGGCGCCAGCAGCCGTAACGGCGCCCCAGAACATCGCACGGCTCAGGATTTCCGTTTTGGAATCCGTATCCAGCCCAGCCGCATGAAGCGGGGCGATGATCTGGAAAAGGGGCGCCAAGCCAATGAAGGCGGCCAGAAACAGCACCAAGTACGCCGCAACGATCGGTCGTGTACGGCGGGGATGGGAAAAACTTGAAACTTCGCCCTCCTCCATCGAACGACCCCCGCCTCTATGACACGACCACCGAAGTGCGTTCCAGCGCAATCCTTCGGCCTGAGTAGGGATAGACGAAAGCGTCCAAAGCCATTCTTGACAACGCTGTCAGATACTTCTGTTCTAGAGCGAAGCGCACGTGTTCGCAAACTGCGCCGTCTAAGAACCAACGAAGCCGTGAGGGAGGTTAGGGTGAACAAGAGATTGGTGACGACCGTAGCAGTCTTGGCCCTAACGGCCGCATTCGGCGCCGCCCACGCGGAGCCTGCGACCGTTGCGGTCCGCATGAGCCAGGTCGGGTTCGAGACGCAAGGCCCAAAGACGGCGACGGTTGAAGATCACGCTGCGCGGCGCCTGCCCTGGCGGATCGTCGATCGCTCCGGCGCCGTCGTCGCCCAGGGCACGTCCAAGGTCTTCGGCCAAGACGCCGCCTCGGGCCAAGCCGTGCATACGGTTGACTTCCAATCTCTGCAGACCGTTGGCGAAGGCTATCGGCTGATCGTGGGATCGCACGAGAGCCGCCCCTTCTCGATCCAGCAGCATCCGCACGCGCGACTGAAGTACGACGCCCTGGCCTATTTTTATCAGAATCGAGCGGGCGTGCCGATCCTGGCGGATTATGTCGCGCGGCCGGATCTGGCGCGTGCGGCCGGGCACCCGCACGAGGTCGCCGCCTGTTTCTCGGGCGCGGACATGGCCGGCGTGGTCTGGCCCGGATGCGACTATACGCTGGACGTCACCGGCGGTTGGTATGACGCCGGCGACCACGGCAAATACGTCGTCAACGGCGGCATCTCGGTCTGGATGCTGCTAAACGCCTATGAACGCACCATGACCAAGAGCGGCCCCGGCGCAAGCGCCTTCGCGGACGGCAAGGTCGACATTCCCGAGGCCGGAAACGGCGTCAATGATCTGCTGGACGAGGCGCGTTACGAGATCGAGTTCCTGCTGAAGATGCAGATTGCCGACGGCGTGAAGCTGAAGGTCCCGGTCGGCGCCCAGGCGCCGGGTCAGCCGCTGACCCTGACCGAGATCGACGCCGGCGGCATGGTCCATCACAAGGTGCATGATGCGCAGTGGACGGGCCTGCCGATGGCCCCGGCGGACGATACCCAGCCGCGCCTTCTGTATCCACCCAGCACAGCCGCGACGCTCAATCTCGCCGCAGTCGGCGCCCAATGCGCGCGGATCTGGCGTGACATCGATCCGGCCTTCGCGCGCCAATGTCTGACGGCGTCGCAGCGCGCCTTCCGCGCGGCGCTGCGCAATCGCGACGTTCGGGCCGGAGAGAATTTCGCCGGCGGCGGCGCCTATGGCGACAACGACTTCTCGGACGAATTCTATTGGGCCACGGCCGAGCTTTTGGCCACGACGCGCAATCCGGCCTATCTGACCGCGCTGAAGACTTCGCCCTATTATCTGGGCGGACCGCTGTCGGGCAAAAGCGCGACTGGCGATCCGGGCTTTTCCTGGACGGCGTCGCTAGGATCGCTGACGCTGGCGACTGTGCCGGACGTTCTGCCGCCGGAGGATCTGGTCACCGTGCGCGCCAACATCGTGGCGGCGGCACGCGCCTATGTCGACGCCGGCTATGGTCAGGGCTACGGCCTGCCGGTCGCGGGCGAGAAATACGAGTGGGGTTCGAACGGCGCCTTGATGAGCCGGGCGGTGATCCTAGGCTCTGCGTTCGACTACACCGGCGACTGGAATTTCCGCAACGCGGTGATCTGGTCACTGGACTATGTTCTCGGCCGCAATCCGATGGATCGGTCCTATGTGACCGGCTACGGTGATCGTCCGGTCCAGAACCCGCACCATCGCTTTTGGGCGCATCAGGCCGACCCGGCCTATCCCCTACCCCCGGCGGGCGCCCTGTCGGGCGGGCCGAACAATCAGGCCATGATCGACGACGTGGCCAAGACCCTGGTCGGCAAATGTGCTGCCCAGACCTGCTGGGCCGACGACATCAACGCCTATGCCCTGAACGAAGTGGCCATCAACTGGAACGCGCCCCTAGTCTGGGTCGCCGCCTTCATCGACGATCACTGACGGGATCGATGGCCTAGATCGAGGCGCCGAGCCGCCCGCCGCGATTCCGTGGCGGGCGTGCGGTCTTCAGGCCTTGGGCGCCAAAAAGGACGTCTTGGCCAGATCGTGATCGGCCTCGTTGACCTGCCCCAGCTCGCCCCGCGCCCTCGCTTTCCTGCCGTAAACCCACTCGAATAGGGGTGAGGCCATTAGGGTGGTGATGATGGCCATCAGCACCAGGATGGAGAACAGGGCCGGGCCGATGACGCCATTTTGCAGGCCGATGTTGATGATGATCAGCTCCATCAGACCGCGCGCGTTCATCAGGGCGCCGATGCCCATGGCCGTGGCGTTGTCTTGCCCCGTCAGGCGGGCGGCGGCCCAGCAGGCGCCGCCCTTGGCCAGGATGGAGCCCAGCAGGATGACGACGGTCACGGCCAGCAGCCCCAGGCTGTTGACCATGGTGAGCTGTGTGTTCAGCCCCGAGAAGGTGAAGAACATCGGCAGCAGCACCAGCACGGCGAACGGCTCCAGCTGACGCTTGACCTCGTCGCTCAAGAGACCGCGCGGCATGGCGACGCCCAGGATGAAGCCGCCGAAGACGGCATGGATGCCGACTGCGTCCATGGCCCAGGCGCTGAGCATGAACAGGATCAGCACGATCCCCAGCACGGTCGGGCTCAGCCGCCCTTCCCGCTCGACGATCCGGCCCAGCGGCGCCAGCAGCTTCGGTCCCAGTGTCAGCATGAACAGGGCGAAGGCGCCGCCTCCAGCGATGGCGGTCACCGCCACCATCGGCCCGGCGCCGAAGCTGGCCAAAACGATGGCCAGGACGCACCAGGCGCCGGCGTCGTCGATGGCGCCGGCCGCCAGCGACAGCGAACCCAGCCGCGTGCCGCTGAGCCCCCGCTCATGGATGATGCGCGCCAGCATGGGAAAGGCGGTGATCGAGATGGCCGCGCCCATGAACAGCATGGCCTGCCAGGTCTGGATGCCCTGCCCGAACAAACCCTCAGCGACCAGCCAGGGCGCAATGGCGACGGCGACCAGGAAGGGCGCCGCCATGCCCGCTAGCGACACGGCGGCCGCGCTTTTCGCATTGGCCCTGAAGTGATCGCGACGGAAGCCCAGCCCGACCAGAAACATGTAGAGGCCGACGCCCAACTGGGCGCCGACGAACAGGATCGACCGCGACTCCTTGGGGAACAGGGCCGCCTGCAGATCGGGCGCGAACAGGCCGAACAGCGATGGGCCCAGGATCACCCCAGCGATCATCTCGCCCACCACCTGCGGCTGGCCGAGGTAGCGCTTGGCCAGCCAGCCTACGATGCGGCAGGCGGCGATGATGATCGCCATCTGCAGGAAGAAGGCCACGCTCAGTTCAGCATTGGTCATGCGGCCGGTTCCCCTCCCTTGGCGAGCGCCAGCCTACTGCGTCGGACAGACGGCGTCGCCCTCGTTCGACGCCAACCGGATATCCTCGACCGTGACCGCAAAGTCGGCGTTGGTGCGCAGGCCCCAGGGTTGATCGACGGCGGCGATGTCGGCGCCGCGGTCGCGCAGGCACGACAGCCGCACCTTCAGCGTGCGCCATTCGCCGACGGGCGCTGTGGCGATCAGGCTGGAGATATCGACCGAACCGGCGCCGAGCGTCAGGAAGACGGGCCCCTTGGCGCGGGCGTCCACGCGGTAGCGGAAGGCGATGGCCATCTCGCCGTTCGACTGGCGAGTCAGATCGACTGGCTGCGCCACGATCATCGCCTGGCCGCCGCCTTGCGAGAAGATCAGGGCGCGGGCCGACTCCTGGCCTGCGCCGTCGGTGGCGCGTGCCGACACGCCGCCGCGCGGGCTGGCGCCGCTCTTTTCAGCGCCGAGGCGGAAGTCTCCTCCCGCATCGCGCAGCATCAGCGACCACGGGGCGACGAAGCGACCGTCGACGAAATAGCGATCCAGGCTGCCGCCCGCGTGGGCGACGCCGCTGTCTTCCGACAGCAGGCCGACGCGGGCGTTGCGCGCATAGGTCAGGCCGTAGCCATAGGCGAACTGCGGGTCATAGCCGGGCTGGCCGACGTTCAGGGGTTCGCCCTTGGCGGTCTTGGGCCAGCTGAAGGACAGGGTTCCTGTGAAGTCGTTGCGCGGCTTGCCCGCCGCATCGCCGATCAGCACATCGGCGATCCCGCCGCCTTCCGTACCCGGCAGCCAGGCGGCGACGAAGGCGTCGGATTGGTTGATCTCGGGATTGGTCCACATCGGACGGCCCGACAGGAAGACCGACACCGTCGGAATGCCCGCCGCCTTCAGCCGCTTCAACGTCTCAAACGGGCCGGTGGGCACGAAGTCCAGCGTGTCCACATCGCCCTGGAACTCGGCGTACGGGGTTTCGCCGAAGACGACGATGGCCACGTCGGGCTTCTGGGTGAAGGACCCGTCGGCGCTGAGAGTCGCCTGACCGCCGCCGGCGGCGACCGCCTCCTTGATGCCGCTCCAGATCGACTGACCGTTGGGGAAGTCGGCGTTCGAATTGCCCGTGCCCTGCCATGTCAGGGTCCAGCCGCCCGAGGCCTGGCCGATGTCGTCAGCGTGACCGGCGACCAGCACCCGCGCGCCCGAGCGGATCGGCAGGACCGAGCCCTCGTTCTTCAGCAGCACCAGCGACTTGCGCACCGCCTCACGCGCCAGGGCGCGGTGAGCGGGCGAGCCCAGTTCGTTCAGACGCCCCTCGACCGGGCGGCTGTCGTTGAACAGGCCGGTCTTGACCTTGACGCGCAAGATGCGGCGCACCGCCTCGTCCAGGCGCGCCATCCGGATTTCGCCCGACTTCACTTGGGCCAGGGTCGAGGCGTAGAGCGGCTTCCAGCTGTCGGGCGCCATGAACATGTCGATGCCGGCGTTGAAGGCCAGGGCGCAGCTTTCGTTCGAACAGCCCGGCAGTTGGCCATGGGCGTTCCAATCCGACACCACGAAGCCGTGGAAGCCCAGCGGGCCGCGCAGCACGTCGGTCAGAATGGTCTCGTTGCCCGAATGTTTGACGCCGTTCCAGCTGGAGAAGCTGGCCATGATCGACAGCACGCCGGCGTCGATGGCCTGGGGATAGCCGGACAGATGGGTGCGGATCATCTCCTGTTCGGACCCGGCGAAGTCGCCTTGGTCCTTGCCGCGCGTGGTGCCGCCGTCGGCCAGGAAGTGTTTCGCAGAGCCGGCGATGTGGCCCGCCGCCAACGGACGATCGGCCGACAGCGCGCCTTGCAGGCCGAGCGTCATCGGACCGGCGTAGCTTTTGGCGACCTCGGGGTTCTCGGCATAGCCTTCATACGTCCGGCCCCAGCGGTCGTCCTGGGGCACGGCCAGGGTCGGGCCGAAGGTCCAGTCGGCGCCGGTCACCGCGACTTCCAGCGCCGTCGCTTCGCCGATGCGGCGGATCAGGTCGGGATCGCGCGCGGTGCCCAGGCCGATGTTGTGCGGAAAGATAGTGGCGCCGACGATGTTGTTGTGCCCGTGCACCGCGTCAATGCCGTAGATCAGCGGCACCTTGGCGCCTGGCCGCTGGGCCGCCGCTGCGCGGAAGGCCTGGGCCAGTTCCACCCACTTGTCGGCCGCGGCGCGCTCGTCGCCGCCCGGCGAGGAGTTGCCACCCGCCAGGATTGAGCCCAGCGGATAGGTCAGCAGGTCCTCAGGCTTGATCGAGCCGATGTCGGCCTGGATCGTCTGACCGACCTTCTCCTCCAGCGTCATCCGGCTCATCAGTTCGGTGACGAAGGCTTCCGTCGCCGCATCCGTCATCGCCGCCGGTGAGGCCGCGCGAGGCCAAAGCGTCGAATGGGCGCGCGTGGCGTCAGTGACGATGGAGGCTTGGGGCGTCACGGCCTGAACGGGAACGGCCCGAGCCATGCCGGGGTCGATGGCGCAGGCGCTCGACATGAGGGTGATCACCAGGGCGGTGGCGGCCATGCGCATGGAGGGAGACCTGATCGTTGCGGCCGCCACGCCGCCCAAGCCAACCCCGGAGACGCGCCTTCAGGCCGATATGGATGTCCGAAACAGCCCCGGACAAAATCCACTGTGCCAAACGTCTGACAGCGCTGTCAACAGCTGCCTGAGCTTGCCCTTTCAATGCTCGATGCGAGCCGTGGACTGGCGCGCGATCAGATCATGCGGAACGATGACACGCGCGGCGGCGTCGCCGTCCAAGAGACGACGAAGAGGCGGAATGAGGCGTTGCGCGGCGGCGGCAGCCATCTCCGCTACCGGCTGACGGATGGTGCTTAAGTCCGGCGTGCTGAAACCCGCGCCGGGCGAATCGTCGAAACCGGCCACCGACAGGTCGCCGGGCACCGACAGCCCCAGCCTCGCCGCACATTGCAGGACGCCAAGGGCCGTATCGTCGTTACTGGCGAAGATCGCAGTGATGTCGGGCGAGGTCTCGTGCAGTTTCTCCATCGCCAGCGCCCCGGAGTTGAAGGTGAAGTCGCCCTCCACCACCCAAGCTGGCGCCACATCCAGGCCAGCCTCGGCCATGGCGTCACTGTAACCGGCCAGACGGCGCCGGCTGGCGCCATAGGCGACAGGCCCGGTGACGAAGGCGATCCGCGTGTGCCCTAGGTCGATAAGATGACGTGTCATCTCCAATGCGGCGCGCCGTTCGTCCATCTCGATGCAGAAGCCCCGATCAAACGCCGCTTCCGGTCCGATGCGGGCATAGGGCGTGCCCGCCGCGTCGAGGGCGTCCATCACCGCCGTATTGTCCGAGTTCGGCGGGGTCAGAATGACGCCCTCGGGCCGGATGGAGTTCAAGAGCGCCATCAGATCGCGTTCAAGATCGGCCGAGTTGTGATCCACCAACTCGATCATCAGATGGTAATCGACCTGGCGCGCCTCCATCAGGGCGCCGAACTCCAGACGCCCCAGATAGTCGCTGCCGCGCCCGCTCTTCCAGTGTTCGATGGTCAGATCCGCGTCCACCAAGACCGCGATCAACGACGACGACGCCCCCGCCAGACTACGCGCCGACAGGCTGCGCCGATAACCCAGAGACGCAGCCGCCTCCTCCACCTTGGTTCGCAGCGTGGGGCTGACGTTCGGCTCGTTGTTGAGCACGCGCGACACGGACTTGATGGACACGCCCGCCTTCGCGGCCACGTCATAGATCGTCACCGTCGCCAAAATCCGTCCCCCTGAACGTCGCTCAGATCGCTTCTAACATCCCCGTTCGAAAAGGCGATGCCGACACAGCTTATGGTCAGGCTTGTCCATCGCTGTCATGCCGAAAAATGGTCTGCTAGACAGACGGCATGATGATCCAAAACGATGCCGGACCGATCCGAAAAATCGTCATTCTGGGCGGAGGAACCGCCGGCTGGATGACGGCCGCCGCCCTCTCTCATCGTTTGGCGGGCAGCCCCGTGTCGATTGCACTGGTCGAGTCCGACGAGATCGGCATCGTTGGCGTGGGCGAGGCCACCCTGCCCCACATCCGCGCCTTCAACACGGCCATGGGCATCGACGAACAGACGTTGATTGACCTGACGCAGGCGACCTTCAAACTGGGCATCCAGTTCGTGGACTGGGGGCGACCCGGCGACAGCTATATCCATCCCTTCGGCGCCTATGGCGAGCCGATCGAGGGGATCGATTTCCACCATGTCTGGGCCGCACGCCGCGCCATGGGCGACGCCACCGACATCAGCGACTACAGCTATCCAGTCAGGGCGGCCGAGGCGAACCGCTTCCAGCGGCCGGTTTCCGACCCCGGCTCCATGCTGTCCACCTTTAGTTACGCCTTTCAGTTCGACGCGAGTCTCTACGCCGCCTTCCTGCGCCAAGTGTCGTGCGGGCGCGGCGTGGTCCGCACCGAAGGGAAGGTCGTCGATCATGTCCTGAATGGCGCGACCGGCGATGTCGACGCCATCGTCCTGTCGGACGGGCGACGCGTCACGGGCGATCTGTTCGTCGACTGCTCGGGCTTTCGCGGTCGGCTGATCAATCAGGCGCTGGAGACGACGTTCGAGGACTGGAGCCATTGGCTGCCCTGCGACAGCGCCTTCGCCGTGCCGTGCCAGACGACGGCGCCGGTTGGTCCCTATACCCGCGCAACGGCCCGTGCGGCGGGGTGGCAATGGCGCATTCCGCTGCAACATCGCGCCGGGAACGGCCACGTCTTCTCATCGGCTCACATTTCGGACGAGGACGCCGTGGAGACCCTGATGTCCAATCTGGAAGGTCCGGCGCTGGCCGAGCCGCGTCGGTTGAGCTTCAAGACCGGGCGACGGCACAAACTGTGGAGCCGAAACGTTGTCGCGATCGGTCTGTCCGGCGGCTTCCTTGAGCCGCTGGAGTCCACCAGCATCTACCTGATCCAGTTGGGCATCACGACCTTGCTGGATCTGTTTCCCGACAGGGTCGGGATGGCGGCGGACGCCCAAGAATACAATCGGATCATGGCGCTGGAGTTCGACCGGATTCGTGACTTCCTCGTCCTGCACTATGTCGCCAACCAGCGTGACGAGCCGTTCTGGCGCGAGATGCGAACCATGGCCTGGCCCGACAGTCTGTCGGCCAAGGTCGAGGCCTTCAAGTCGCGCGGCCTGCTGCCCGACTACGACATCGGCGTCTTCCTGCCGCCCAGCTGGCTCGCCGTGCTGGTGGGGCAGAACATCGTCCCGAACGCCTGGGATCCGCGTGTCGATCGGCTGGAACCGCAAGCCCTATCCGCCAAGCTGGGGTGCCTGAGCGACGACGTCCGATCGACCGTCGATCGAACGCCCGATCACATGACCTTCATCCGCCAGGCGGGCCAGCGCGCTGGGGGCGTCCGATGAGCGGGTCAGACAAGGCTTGGGTCATTCGAGGCGGCGGACTGGCGGCCTGGGCGGCGGCCGCCCTGTTGGCCAAGACGCTGCCGTCCGGTCATTCGGTCCTGATCGAAGACGCCGCTCCTCCCGCGCTTGGTGAAGAGCCCGAGGTCGTGATCGCCGATCCAGACGGTGTGCTCGTCCAGTTGTCTGACGGCGCCGACCTGTTGGCTCGGGGCCACGGCGGTTTCTTCCTCGGCTCGCTGCTGCGAAACTGGCGCGACGGGCGAGACATCGCCGTCGTCGAGCAGGAGCCGCTGCCTGGGATCGATGGGGTCGCGTTGGCGGATGTGGTGCTGCGCGCCGCCCGTCAATCTCCTGACGCCCCCGACTATGCCACTCTTCTGGCGCCGCTGCAGTTTCAGGCGCGCGTGATGGCGGCCGGTCGTTACGCCCATCCCAGCCCGGATCGGCAATCGCCCCGCTCTCTTCTTCGTCCCAGACTGATGCTGGACGCGCGCGTTCTGACGGCGCGACTGCGGGACATCGCCCTGCGCGCCGGCGTGCGGGAGGCGTCTGACGACGTCGGTGAGGTCAAGGCTTTCATGACCTTGGAAACGCGAGCGAACGGAGTTTTCAGCGGCGACGGCGACTGGACCGCGCGCCTGGGCTACGACCGCTGTCTGACCGTGCGCTTCGCGGGTGGAGATCACGCGCCGCGTCTGGATATGGCCAATCTGGAAGAAGGGCTGGCCAGCCGTAGCCCCCTGCCCGGCGGCGGCTTCGCTAGTCTGGCCTACGCCGCAGATCGCGCGACCGCTGACGTAGCGAAGGCGGCGCTGGCGGCCTGGTTGGGCGGCGTTGATGTCGCCGCCCTGTCGGACGTCGCCCTCGCCCCCGGCCTGGATACGCATCCCTGGAGCGGCCGTCGTCTTGCTCTTGGTCCGGCGGCGGCGCGCTTTGGCGACGCCTTGGGCCTAGATAGCGCCGCGCTGGAGCGACAGCTGACACAACTGGTCTTATCGCTGCCGGGCGCGTCCGCGCAGATTCCAGCCTGCGCCGAGGCTTATAATGATGCCGTCGTTCGCGACATCACGCACCGCGCGGACCGACTCCATTTGATCCTTCTGTGCGGATCGCAAGGCCAACGACTAGCCTCGGCTGGCGACGACCTGGCGCGTCGCATCGCTCAGTTCACGTCTCGCAACGCCGGTGTCGGCCTGGATGGCGATCCCTACGACGCACAGCACTGGACCATGCTGATGGCCGGCCTTGGCCTGACGCCGCGCCGTTACGACATCCAGGCCGACCGTCTGGACATCAAGAGCGCAACGGCTTCATTGGGGCGAATGGTCATAGCTTTCGACCAGACCTTGGCCGCCCTGCCCGCCCATTCTCAGTTCATCGAACGGCTGCGCGAAGGCGGCTGATCCAGAAAGAAAAAAAGGGGCGTCGATCAGATCGACGCCCCAAGTCTTCGCTCAGAGAAGAAGTTTTAGAAGGTGTAGCGCAGGCTGAACGTCACGCGACGGTCACTGCGGAAGTAGGACCGCGGGGCTAGCGGGCCTGCCTGGTTCGCGCCGTTCAGGTTATAGGACGTCTGCTGCTGCGTGACGGTGACCTCGTCCAGCAGGTTGGCGCCATACAGACCGATCTTCCAGTTGTCGTTCAGAGTGTAGAAGATCGAACCGTCAAGCTGACCCGTCGAGTCGTTGAAGATCGGCGAGAACGGATTCACGTCGTCGCGCGGCGTCAGCAGGAAGCCGTTGCGCCAGTTGTAGGCCAGACGCGCCGAAAGACGATCCCGCTCGTAGAAGACCGAGAAGTTGTAGGTGTGCTTCGAAAGCTGCTGCAACGGCAGTTCCAGACCCACATAGCGCGGCTCGGTCACGGCGTTGGGGAAGGTCGAAGGCTCGACGTAGGTGTAGTTCGCCTCGATACCCAGCCCGCTCCACAGGCCTGGCAGGAAGCTGTAGGTCTGCTGGTAGCCGACCTCGAAGCCCTTGATCCAGCCGGAGCCGATATTGACCTGCTGGTTGACCTGAACGTCGGTCGAGACGCCCTGCGCGTTGCTGAATTGCTGGACCGTAGAGCCGCTGGCCAGGATGTCCGACAGGTCCTTGTAGAAGGCGTTGAGGGTCAGCGAGCTTCCCGGCTTGAAATACCATTCCACGCCTAGGTCGTAGTTCCACGCGCGGACGCCCGTCAGCTGCGATCCACCGGTGTAGGTGGTCAGCAACGGGGCGGTGTTGACGTCGCCGCCGTTGTCACGGACTTGGTTCATGTCGGTGTAGAACAGGGTAGCGGCGAAGGCCGTCACGCCGAAGTCCGGCCGCGTCATGGCGCGCGACACGGCCCCGCGGAACACCCATTCCTTGTACTTCAGATTGACGTTCAGGCTGGGCAGCCAGTCGTCATAGCTGTTGCCGCGCTCGACCTCTTGGAAGCTGCCGTCGCTGAAGGCGACCAACTGGTTCAGACGGTCGTTCGACAGCAGGCAATAGCCCGGCGCCGACTGCCCCGGCTGGATGGTCGAGCAACGGAACTGCGCAATCGCCGCCGCATTGGCCTGGGTCACCGGAATGTTCTGACCCGGGAAGCGCGGATCGTTGCCGTTCGCATCACCGAAGTTCTGCGCGATGTTGGGGCTGGAGATGAAGCCGCGCGTCTGGAAGTCGGTCTTGGCGTAGCGGACACCAAGGTTGCCGGTGATGGCGGTGTCCGGGCCGAAGATGTCATCCCGACCGAAGTCGAACCGGACATAGGCCGAGGTGGTCTGTTCCGCTGAGTTGTTGATGTCGCCCGGCAGGAAGGGCGTGCCGGCGATGGCTCCGGGACGCTGATCAAGCGGACGCCAGGTCGAGCCCGAGCTGCTCGCCGCAGCCAAGGCCGCCTGCAGCGTGCCGTCCCGATAGGCCGCGATCAGATCGGCTGTCGGATAGAAGCCGTTCATCGGCGTCGGATTGTGACCGCGCTGGAAGTTGGGGAAATCATACGCTTCGACGGCGAGCGGACCTGTGGTCTGGAACGGCGTGACGCCGCCGGCCCAGCTCTCTGAAATCGCACCCCAGTTATAGGCGGTATAGCGACGCGTCTGTTCGCGGTCCGAATAGCGCGCGCCCATGCGAATGGCGCGCAGCGGCGAGTTGTCGAAGTCGTATTTGATGTCCGCCTTGAACGCGGTCTGATCGCCGTCGGACTGCTCGATGTGGTCCATCGCCGAACGATAGTAGAAGTTCGACGGGTCGTTTGTGCTGGCCGAAGGCTGGCCCGACGCGTCCACGAACTGGATGTCCGGTACGCCGTGACGCCCTTCGCCGATCAAGGTGTAGAGCGGTGTGATGGCGCCATAGACGCTCATGTCCAGATCGTCGGCGCTGGCCTTGCTGTATTGCGCATCCAGCCAGATCGACAGGCGATCGGTCGGATGGAACTCGGCGGCCAGAGAGAAGTCTTCGGTCAGGGTTTGCAGATCGCGCTGACGCTTGGGCAGAACCTGCAGGTTCGGCGCATTGCTGACCAGCAGCCCGCTCGTGAAGACGCCGTTGGAATCATAGGTGAACGACTGGCCCGGCAAGGGAGTCGGATTGCCGCCGCTGCCCAGATCGACCTCGACCACGCGCTCGCCCCAGGCCGAGGTCGAATCGGCACGGATGTATTCGCCAGTCAGCTTGGCGCGGCCGTCGGTGGATTCCCACTGCAGCGAACCATCCAGGGTCGAACGCGAACGGTCGAACTGCTGGGTCCGCACCGCACCACCGCGCGGGACGTATCGGCGATCCTCGCCGTTCGACAGATCGGATCGGTAGGTGAAGTCGGTGAGGTGGCTGCCGTAGGCTTCGGAATAGAGGTCGGATTCGCCATAGCTCAGCAGGGCGCCGAACGAACCGTACTGGGTGTCCCAGACGTTGCTGATCAGGGACGAGAAGCCCAGGCCCGGCTTTTTGCGCAGGTCGCCGTACGACCCTTCGGCCGTAGCGCCGAAGACGAACTTGCGGCTGTCGAACGCCTTGCGGGTGCGCAGATCGACGACCCCGGCGATGCCGCCTTCGATCCTGTCGGCCGTCGCATTCTTGAACACCTGCACGCTCGACAGCAGTTCCGGCGACACGTCGTTGAAGCCCAGGGCGCGACCCGTGTTCACGCTGAAGGCGTCGCGGCCGTTGAACTCCGAGCGGACGTAGCTCAGGCCGCGAATGATGACGTTGGAGCCTTCGACCGAGAAATGGTCGGGATCGGTCGGGCCCTGGAAGCGGTTGATGTTCACGCCGGGGATGCGTTGCAGCACTTCGTTGACCGACTTGTCCGGCAGGGCGCCGATGTCGTCGGCGGTCACGGCATCGACGAAGGTGTCGGAGTCGCGCTTGATCGCCTGCGAGGATGCGATCCGCGCGCGGATGCCGGTGACGACGACGTCGTCGACCTGCGCCGCATCGTCCGTGGCGGGGGTCGTGGTCTGGGGCGCTGGCGTCGATTGGGCGTGGGCGGCGGTTGCGCCGACTACGGCGACCGTCAACGCCAGGGCGGACACGGAACGGCGCAGCCCGCGAGCGGCGGGCGCATAGCCGGCTTGGAACATCTCTGACTTCACTTCTGATCCCCCCGAGGACGGTTCAGCCCGTCGCAATCGTTTCGGCAGCCTTGATCGACCGTCCACGAGCGTGTTGGACTACCGATTGACAGCGATGTCAACGCCTCTCGCCAAACTTGCCGCGTTTCGATGGGCGGGTTCAGAAGCGGTGCGCGCGCACCATTGCGACGGACGCCAGTCTGCTGACACGGCTTGCAGACGGCAGGCCCGGCCTCAAAACGCCTTACGATTCATCGTCGTCGTCAGGATGCCTTCGTGCGTCGGCAGGGCGTCGGCCGTGCGCCAGATGCTGTCTCGGATCGCCGACAGCCGGCCCAGATTGGCGTCATGATTGATGACGTCGGAAATCGGGTGACGCCCGTGCGGCGTCAGTCCCTGCCCCACCGCGACCGCCAGCCAGCTCGATTCGGAAAAGATGTCATGGTCACGCCTGACGATCCGACCCGTCTCCTCGAACAGGGCGATTTTAGCCGCCAGCCGGTCCGGGATCGGCATGTCGCGCGCCTGGCTCCAGAACGGTCCCGCTCGCTGATTGACCTTATAATGTAGTATCAGGAAGTCGCGGACCGTGACGAATTCCTCCTCCATCAGCGCGTTGAACTCACGGCGAAGGCCCTCGCTGTTTTTGTGCGACGGAAACAGGGTGATCAGCTTGGTGATGGCGCTTTGGATCAGGTGAATGCTGGTCGATTCAAGCGGCTCGAGAAATCCGCTCGACAGTCCGACCGCCACGCAGTTGCGCTTCCAGCAGTCTTTGCGCCTGCCCGTGGCGAACCGCAGGCGACGCGGCTCGGCCAGCGCCGCGCCCTCCAACCGCGACATCAGCGCGTCCTCGGCCTCCTGATGCGAGATGTGCGCCGAGGAATAGACGTAGCCGTTGCCCACCCGATGTTGCAGAGGGATGCGCCACTGCCATCCGGCTTCGCGCGCCGTCGATCGTGTGTAAGGGGACAACGCCCCCTCCCGCACACACGGGACGGCGACAGCGCTGTCACATGGAAGCCAGTTGCTCCAGTCCTCGTAGCCTGACTTCAACGCCTGCTCGACCAGAAGGCCGATGAAGCCGGTGCAATCGATGAAGAAGTCGCCTTCCATGATCCGGCCGTCGTCCAGCCTGACGCCAGCGATATCGCCATCCGCCCCCTGCTGGACCTCGACCACCCGCCCTTCGCGCCTGACGACCCCCAGCCCCTCCGCAAAGCGGCGCAGGAAGCCCGCATAGAGCGCCGCATCGAAATGATAGGCGTAGCCTAGGCTGGCCAGCGGCGACTGCGGCCCGCCCTGCGGATGCACGAAACGGCCACGGCGCGCGGCCTGCCAGGCCATAGAATAGGTTTCCAACGGCTCCGACCCGCCTTCGGCGCAGGCCTTCAGCCAGAAATGATGAAAGGCGATGCCTTCCATATCCAGCCCAAAGGCGCCGAAGGGATGGAAATAGCCCTCGCCCTCGCGTCGCCAGCCATCGAACTCGATCCCCAACTTGAAGGTGGCCTTGGTCTCACGCAGGAAGTCCGCCTCGTCGATCCCCAGGCGCGCGTTGAACTTCAGGATTTCAGGGATCGTCGCCTCGCCGACGCCGATTATGCCGATGGCCTCGGATTCGACCAGGGTCACGGTCTTGCCCGCGCCCTCGAACGCCTGCGCCAGCGCCGCCGCCGCCATCCACCCAGCAGTCCCACCGCCGACGATGACGATGCGATTTATGATTGAGCCGTCAGACAACGCCGATCTCCATCGAAAAAAGGGCGCTCCGACCCAACGTCGCCGATAGCGTCATTCTCACGCGGCGGCGAGATAGTAAGCGGATCGTCGTTAGCCCATCAGTCGCCGCAGGAACCCCGGCGCCTTGTAGGTCGAACGGTTCATGACCACGCCGGCGATCTTGCCGCCCACCGCCTCGATCTCGTCGCGCAGGATGACCGGGGCATGGGCGGCCGTGCTTTCGGCCGCGATCACCAAGACCGTCATGTCCACGAAGGGCGCCAGGATAATCGCCATGTCGTTGCGATCGGCGGCGGGCGCGTCGATCACGATCGTGTCGGCGTGGGGCCGCAGCGCCTCCCAGTAGCGGGGCTCTCCGACCGCCTCGACCCGGTGCGCGGACCGCAGCGCCTCCATGTGGAAATGCGTGACCCACAGCCGACCGCCCAGGCACGACCGCGCCGTCAGCAGTCGCGAATCCGGCACCGGCTTGCCATCGCGCCCGGTCACGCGCGGCGTCACGGCGTAGAAGCTTGAGCCGTCGGGCGAGCCTTGCGCGGCCTTGCCGACCTGACCGAAACGATCCGGCTCAGCCGACACCGTCTCCAACTGTCCCTGTTGCGCCAGATCGCCGTCGATCAGCCAGACGGGCTTGCGCGCCCGCACCGCCGCCAGACGCGCGAACTCGCGCGCCACGGTCGAGACGCCCTCGCCGGTCGCAGCGGAAGCGAACTGGATAACGCGCGCGCGGTGCGCCGGCGCCGGTCCCAGCGCCGCCCAAAGGCCCGCCATTTCTGAAGTCAGGTCGACCATCGAATCGCCAAGGCGCTCCCTAAGCCCTCAGCCTAGCACGAGTTTCGCTAGGCCGCCTTGGCCGGCGCGACGGCCAGGACCGGCATGTCCAGGGTGCGGCTGACCGAGGCCGGCGTTGTGAAGCCGCGCCGTGTGAACACCCGCAACAGGCCGACGCACAGGGCGGTGAAACCCGCGAACAGGAAGACCGCCGCCAGCAGCGGGATCTTCAGGCTCTTGCCCGTCGCCGGCGGCTGGGCGCGTTCGATGACGGTGACGTTGTCGGCGCCGGCGGCGACCAGGGCGTTATCGGCGCGGCTCTGCGTCTCGCGCTGCTGGAACTCTCGGATCGAGGCGCTCAGCACTTCGCGATTGCCGGCCAAAGTCGTGTTCTCGGATTCCAGCGCCGTCAGCCGCGCCTGCCGCGAACGGATATCGGCCAACTGCCGGTCCAGGACCGCCAGACGCGCCGCCAGCGAGTCGCGCTCGGCCCTAGTGTTGATCCGCGTGGTTTCCAGCTCGGTCCAGACAGGGTTCGGCCCGGTGCGGACCTCCTTGGCCCCGACGGCCGTGCCGGTCGCGACATAGGCTTGCAGTTGATTGATCCGCGCCTCGATGTCCTTCACCGGCTGGGCGTCGGGCTGGTAGCGCGACAACAGCTGCTCGCGTTCGGTGCGCAGTTGCAGCACCTGGTCCTGGGCCGAGATGTTCAGATCCTGTTGCAGCGCCACCTCCGCCGGTGTTCTCGCCTGCTGCGCCACCAGGGTGTTCAGGCGCTGGGCGGTCTGGTTCAGCTGGCTTTGCGTCGACATCCGATCGGTGAAGACCGTCTGATAGGTCGCCGCCAGCGTCGCCTTGGCCGCCGTAAAGTCGCCGATGTCGTTGGACGCGAGGAAGGCCTCATAAGCCCGGTCGGCATTGCCGAGTTCATCCTCGAAGGCGATACGCTGGCTGGCGATGGCCGGCGTCTTGTCCTGGAAGACTTCGCGGCGATAGATCAGATATTGCTCGATGATCGTGTTCAGGACCCGAGCCGCCCGTTCGGGATCGTCGGCCTTGTAGGTCAGGTGGATGACCGCGCTGCCCGGCGCCGTGGCGACGCCCAAGCCGCCGCCGACGGCCTTCAGCGCGGCGGACCGCGCAGCCTGCGGACTGCCCTTGGGCTGCTCGCCCAGGATGGCGGCGGGACCCAGGGCCTCGACCACCTTCTGGCGCACGGCGCTGGAGCCCAGGATGGCGGCTTCGGAGTTGGCGACCTCGTCGCCCTGCGGCGCCTGGCCCCGCTCAGCCGTGCCGACGCGCGGCTGATAGACGTATTCCTGCCCCACGCCTGCGAACACTGAGCCGGTGGCGGTGTAGCTCTTCTTCAAGGTCATGGCGGCGGCGAACCCCAGCCCCAGGATCACCACGAAGACGACGATCATCAGCAGCAGTTCGCGGAACAACAGGCCGATCACGTCCAGAACGCCGTAGCGCGGCCTTGTGGTGACGTGGGCGGTGGAGCGCATCGGGCGGGCCGAATCCCTTGAAAGGCGTGTGGTCCTCACCCTTCGCCCACCGGCGTTAACCGATGATTACCCATAACCGGCGAGGTTGGCTGACATCCCTCGTCGAGGCCGACCGATTCCCATGCTGACCGATCGCCGCCTGTTTCTGCTGACCCTGGGTTCAGCCTCCATCGCCGCGTCGCTGGCGGCCTGCGGCGCGGCCGGCGGCGTTGGCGATCCACGGCGCGCCGACCGGTCGCCTTACGACGAGCTCGCCGGCCTGCCCTTCGCCCCCTGGACGGACCAGGAGCCGGAATATCTGCTGTACCCCGGCGACGAGATCGAGGTGGCGACGCCGACGGCCTCGGAGCTGACGCGCACGCTCAAGGTCGGTCCCGATGGTCGCATCGCCCTGCCCCTGATCGGATCGGTCATGGCGGCGGATCGCACCCTGCCCCAGCTTCAGCAGGTCGTCTCGGCGGCCTATGCGTCCCAACTGGTGCGCCCTGTCGTCGAGGTCACCCTTCGCCAGGCCGGGCCGATCCGGGTCTGGGTCGACGGCGAGGTGCGCAACCCGGGCGTCTTCGAAATGATCGGCGATCTGGACGCCTATCAGGCGGTGATCCAGGCCGGCGGGTTCGCCCCGACGTCGCGTCAGGACAGCGTGGCCCTGATCCGTCGCGGTCCGGGTGGATCGCGCATGATGCGCGTGGTGGACCTGCGTCCGCGTCGCGGCGAGGTCGTGCCGTTGCGGCGTGGCGACATCGTCTTCGTGCCGCGTTCGACGCTGGGCGAACTGGCGGCCTTCTTCACCCAGGTGCGCGCCGCCCTGCCCATCGGCTTCAGCTATTCGATTAATGGATCAAACGGCAACGGCTACGCCCAGTTCTAGATGGTCGTTTAGGCGACCAGCTGAACGACGCCTTGGTCGATGTAGCGACGCGCGGCCTTCTGGGCCTCGGCGATCTCCTCGCGTTCCATCTCCAGGCTCATCTCGCGGCGATAGACGCGCGCCTCGATCGAACCCTTCATGGCCGCCAGGTTGAAGATCATGTGGGCCGACACCCGGTCCATCGGGCAACCGCCCGATCCGGCCGAATACATCATGCCCAGTTTGAACAGGTCGTCGCCGGACATGTCCGGGGTCGGCAGGGGCAGACCGTCGTCGTTGGCCTGCAGGTCGTGCGCCATTTCTTGCGCGTTCATCACCGTATCTCCTCAACGGGCGCCCTTCTGGGCCCGCCTCTGAGACGCCATCAAATACCGGTGGTTTGAAGTTAAAGTTAACAGCGAAAGGCCTCGCGCGGACTTTTCAGTAAAGCAGAAATGAATACTTCCGACGCGATTCAGACCTAGGAAATCTCTGATAAATCTCTCGTTCACGCCTCACCGGCGCGGCCCACGCGCGCTCTCCAAACCTGACGGGATCGTTCAGCGGGCATTCAGGCGCGAAATCCGACCTTGCTCATCATTAACGGGTCGGATCGGCACATCCGTCGGCGGCCCAGAATGGAGCACGAAGATGAACCGCCTCACCAAGGCCGCCGTCGTCGCCCTCGCCCTGTCGACCACGGCCGTGCCGATGCTCGTTCAGGCCCAGGACCGCGACCGCCGCGAGTATCGTCAGGATCGCCGTGACGACCGCCGCGACTTCCGCCAGGAACGCCGTGAAGATCGCCGCGACTGGCGCGACGGTCGTTATGACAGCCGCCAAGACTATCGTCGTGATCGCCGCGACGACCGCCGCGACTATCGCGACGAACGCCGGGACGACCGTCGCGATTGGCGCAACGACCGCTGGGACCGCAACAACAGCAACTGGTGGCGCGGCCGTTCGGACTTCCGGGGCTACAACGGTCCGCGCTCGGGTTACTGGTATGCGCCCAGCTACGGCTATTACCGGGTCGAGCCGCGCTACAGCGGCTATCGCTGGCGCACTGGCGGCTATCTGCCAGCGCAGTATCGCAGCTACTACGTCCGCGACCCCTATGTTTACGGTCTTCGCGAAGCACCGCGCGGCTATCGCTACGTCCACGCCGGCAACGACATCCTGTTGATCGCCGTGGCCAGCGGCCTGATCGCCAGCGTCCTCTCGGGCGTCTATTAAGCCCCGTCATAACCGGACGATCGAACCCCGCAGGTGTTGCCTGCGGGGTTCTGCTTTTTTCGACAGCCCCTTGATTGCGAACAGTGTTCAGCCTGGGTTCATCGCCACGGATCGATGATCGCCTCAAGCTGCCGGAGACCCGGCGTGCAGGAACCAAAGACCATGAAACGCCTCCTGATGGCTTTCACCGCCATCGCCGCCGTCGCCGGCCCGCTTGCAGTTCCGATGCAAGCCCTCGCCCAGGAACAGGACCAGGCTCGGCAGGAACGGTCGCAGCGCGAAGGCCGCGCCCGCGGCATGAACCGGCCCGAGCGTCCGCAGATGGGTCGTGAAGACGGACCGCGCGAGCCTCGCCCCGAACGTCCCAGCCGACCCGCAAACGATACGCCCCGCCCCGAGCGCCCGTCGGGTGGCGAACGCCCCAATGCAGGCGGCCAACGTCCGGATCGTCCCGAAAGCGGCTGGAACCGGCCTGATCGCCCGAACACCGGCGGCCAGCGTCCGGACCGGCCCGAAGGCGGCTGGAACCGACCCGATCGTCCGAATACCGGCGGCCAGCGTCCCGACCGCCCCGAAGGCGGTTGGAACCGACCTGATCGTCCGAACACTGGCGGCCAGCGTCCAAACCGGCCCGAAGGCGGCTGGAACCGACCCGATCGTCCGAACACTGGCGACCATCGTCCCGACCGCCCCGAAGGCGGCTGGAACCGACCCGATCGGCCCGACCGCCCAAATGCTGGCGGTCAACGCCCCGACCGTCCTGGAAACGGCTGGAACCGTCCCGACCGTCCAGGCTCGGGGTGGAACAACGGTCGTGACCGCGACCGTCAGCACCGCGAGTTCCGCCAGCGCTTCAACGGCGATCAATGGCGGCGGGATTTCTATCGCAACCACCGCTCGGACTGGTGGCGCAATGATCGGCGCTTCAGGGGTTACAACGGCGTTCGCGTCGGCTTCTACTTCGCGCCGGGCTGGGGCTACTACAGTGTGCCGCGCTCCTATTGGGGTCGGTCGTGGTCGGTCGGTCAGTATCTGCCGGACGTCTTCTGGCGCTATCAGTTGAACGACTGGCGCACCTACGGTCTGGGCTATCCGCCCGAGGGCACACGCTGGGTCTCGGTCGATAACACCCTGTATCTGATCGACGAATACGACGGCTATATTATCGACGTCATCCGTGACGCCTGGCGCTGGTAACAGCCTGACGATTTTGCACTTCCGCCCGACGGCCCCGCGCCGTCGGGCTTTTTTATTGCTCCGCTTCGCTAAAGGATTGCGAACGGTGACCTTCCCGTGACCTTGTTCCGGTGCGACATCTTGTCATGCGTCATTGGATCGCCAGGTATTCGAAGCCCTCAGCTGCGCCACAAACGCCGTTCAGCCGAGATCAGCTTCAGCAATCAGCGCTTGAAACGACTTGAGACCCGCCGGACGAAAATCGGCCGCGATGCGCTCCGACGCTGGTCTTCGTCGCCATTCACGATGACGTCCGGAAGTTTTTCCGGATAGCGTTTCAACCGAAGGACATGTCCCGATGAAGATCGCACTGACCGCCCTGGCCGCCTCGATGCTGCTGGCCGGCGCCGCAACCGCCCAGCAAGCGCCCAGCGCGCCGCCGCCTCCGCCGCCCCCGCCGGTCGATCATCAGATTCCGCACCATCCGGCCCCGCCGCCGGTCGATCCCTCCG